>NZ_CP046455.1:0-310918 GCF_009734425.1 Corynebacterium occultum | reverse complement strand
TGCCCTCAAGGTTTCTCGCCTGAGAACCCTCTTGATGAACCTGAGAACAGGTTAGCAATCAGATTCGGAAATTTCCGATGAGACTGTGAATTAGGCCTCAAAAATCCCGGCACGAAACTTATATTCCTCCTCTCACAAAAAGAGTTACCCACCAAATACATTGATCATATCAAGCCTTTGAGCTGCAGATACTTCAATATATGCCTATATATTTCTTAGATTAAAGAAATTTCCTCAAGGAAATTCCCCACTCAGCCACCAAATCTTCCTTAAGGAAAATTCAGACATTCACAGACTCAAGCGGGCACATTCAGGGGGATACTTTTGGGCCCCAACTTCAGTGCCCCATAAAGTAGGGCCTTGCATAAGTGCAGATAGGGGCCATTTCCGAAGTGCCGCCGGGAATTTTTCAGCAGGGGTTGGAGTCGTGGTGAAAAATGAACTTTTGAATCCCGGATGACTCCAATAAGGGGGAAATCCGGGAGCTTTTCCCATCTAGGGGGCAATATCCTCCGAACGGGGGTGAGTAACGGGCGGGGTTAGAGGCAAGGATGACCCCAGGCAGGTCGCCGGATAGTGGCCCGGGGACCGCAGGCCCCACCCCGCATCAGGAAGGGGCCGCATTGCATGCAGGCGACCCCACCCCGCGGCGTCGCAAAGCATCCCATGCCCTGCAACGGCCAGCCTCAGCCGGGCACTCCCCCACCCAGCGACCTGAGCTGCACCGAATCCAGAATATTTCCCCCCGATTGGATTTGCTGAGTGAAACAATGGTGTAGCCTCTGTGTCATGTCTCAGCGAGCACTACTCCTTCTGTGCCGCGACGGGTCCGAACAGGTCTAACACGACCGGCACCCCGTCGCGGAGTTTGGTGTTGCCGGTCGTGGACCCGCAGCCGCGCTACAGTTCTGATGTAGCCGCAAAACCACGCACGAAGGAAAAATAATGTCTCCGAACGACTCTTTCATCTCCGCTCCCGCTGAGGTCCGCACCCCCAATGGCCCACGGGGAGAGAACCAGGCACCCTGGAACAAGCAGCGCGCTTCCGCCATGCCGGTGAGCCGTTATCTGGAATTCGCGCAGGAGGTCGAGGAGATTTCCCTGCCGGACCGCACCTGGCCGGACAAGAAGATCACCGTGGCACCGCAGTGGTGTGCCGTTGACCTGCGTGATGGCAACCAGGCGCTGATTGATCCGATGTCCCCGGAGCGCAAGCGCCGCATGTTCGAGCTGCTGGTCAAGATGGGTTATAAGGAGATCGAGGTCGGTTTCCCCTCGGCCTCCCAGACCGACTTCGACTTCGTCCGGGAGATCATCGAGAAGGACATGATCCCCGATGATGTGACCATCCAGGTGCTGGTGCAGGCCCGTGAGCATCTGATCCGCCGCACCTTCGAGGCTTGTGAGGGTGCGAAGAACGTCATCGTGCACTTCTACAACTCCACCTCCAAGCTGCAGCGCCGCGTGGTCTTCCGCAAGGACAAGCCGGCGATCAAGAAGCTGGCCACGGATGCCGCCGAACTGATCAAGTCCATCGCCGCGGACTACCCCGCCACCAACTGGCGCTGGCAGTACTCCCCGGAGTCCTTCACCGGCACCGAGCTGGAGTTCGCCAAGGAGGTCTGTGATGCCGTGGTCGACATCATGGAGGCCACCCCGGAGAACCCGATGATCATCAACCTGCCCTCCACCGTGGAGATGATCACCCCGAACATCTACGCCGACCAGATCGAGTGGATGCACCGCAACTTCAACAAGCGCGACTCCATCATCCTCTCCCTGCACCCCCACAATGACCGTGGTGAGGGTGTCGCCGCCGCTGAGCTGGGTTACCTGGCCGGCGCGGACCGCATTGAGGGCTGCCTCTTCGGCAATGGTGAGCGCACCGGTAATGTCTGCCTGGTCACCCTGGGTCTGAACATGCTGACCCAGGGCGTGGATCCCCAGATTGATTTCTCCGACATCATGAAGGTCCGTGAGACCGTGGAATACTGCAACCAGCTGCGCGTCCCGGAGCGTCACCCCTACGGCGGCGACCTGGTCTTCACCGCTTTCTCCGGTTCGCATCAGGATGCCGTGAACAAGGGCCTGGATGCCATGGCCGAGCAGGTCAAGCCCGGTGCCGACAGCACCGAGGTCACCTGGGAGGAGCTGCAGGGCACCACCTGGGAGGTTCCTTACCTGCCCATCGACCCGAAGGATGTCGGCCGCGACTACGAGGCCGTGATCCGGGTGAACTCCCAGTCCGGCAAGGGTGGCGTCACCTACATCATGAAGACCGACCACGGTCTGAACCTGCCCCGCCACATGCAGGTGGAGTTCTCCGCCGTGGTGCAGGCAGTCACCGATTCCGAGGGTGGCGAGGTCAACCCGAAGAACATGTGGGACATCTTCGCCGGTGAATACCTGGACCGCTCCGATGTGGTGGAGCTGCTGTCGGTGAAGATCGAGAACGCCGAAACCGAGGATGAGGAGGCGAAGGTCACCGCGCACGTGATCCACAACGGTGAGGAGAAGACCATCGAGGGTCACGGCAACGGCCCGGTCGCCGGTTATGCCAACGCCCTGGAGAAAATTGACATCGATGTGGAGGTGCAGGATTACAGCCAGCATTCCCGCACCGCCGGCGATGATGCGGAGGCCGCGGCCTACGTTCATGCCGAGGTCAACGGCAGCACCACCTGGGGTGCCGGCATCGCAGGTTCCATCACCTACGCCTCCCTGAAGGCCGTCACCTCCGCCATCAACCGGGCCCTGCATCTGGAGGCATCCCGCCTGGGCGGCGGCGTCTAAACCCGCTCTGCCTGCCTGGATCTCACGCCGTCGAAAAGCGCACCACGCCTTTCGGCGGCGTCTGTCTTTCCCGCTCCGCTCCCCAGGTGGGGTGTGGATGCGCGGGGGATCGCCCCGGGTGCAGCCCGGCCAATTAGACTCAGAACAATGAACCACCCTGTCAACCCCGAAAGTGCCACCGGGGAGCCGGAAGTCCGGGATAATGCTGAACGACCGGACCGCTCCCCGCAGCCCCGGGAGACCGGGAGCGCCGAACCCCGCAGTGATGTCGAGCGGGAGGCCGAACGTGCCGACCGGGCCCTCCAACGCCAGGCTGAGGTCGAAGCCTTCCCCTACGTCGCTGTCTACCTACTGACCTCCGGTATCCACCCCAGCACCTCCCGGATCATCGGGATCGATGCCCTGACCTTCAATGATGAAGGCGAGATCGGTGAGGAATTCCATGCCGTGATCAACCCCGGTGAAGATCCTGGTCCTTTCCACCTCCACGGGCTCACCCCGGCGGAGGTCGCGGCAGGCCGCAGCTTCTCCCAGGTGCTCAAGAACCTGGGAAGGCTTATCGACGATCGCACCCTCATCGTCCACCGTGGGCCCCGCACCTGGGGATTCATCGTCTCCGAAGCCCGGCGCGCCATGAACTCCGCTGCCCGGGCCAACCGTTCCCGCAACCGGGGTCGGGGTCGTCACCGTCGACACCGGGTGGGGCATGTGCCCCGGCCGCTCGCGATCGTCGATACGCTGGCCACCGCGCGTCGTCAGGGTCTGCTCCTGCAGGACACCCGGTTGGGTGGGTTGGCGGCTGCCATGTCCCTGGAGGCTTCCTCCCCCGTGGCCTCCGTGGCTCGTGCGCAGCGTCTCGAACCTGAGGTCAGCCGGGAGCATACTGAGCTGATCATCGACATCTACCTGCTGCAGCGCGAGACCGGTGTGTTGTCCATCCGGGATCCCCGTGATCTGCGGGCCGATCAGTTCGGCTTGCAGCGTTCCGCGGTGCGGGTCGATGCGGTGGAGGCTCCTCGCCCCCTGGAGAACCCGGGTGTCTATGTGCCCGGGAAATCCCTGCGCAAGGGCATGGAGGTGGTGGTCGCACCGGAGATTGAGATGGATCCCAATGAGATCATCGCGGCCTGCATGCGGGAGGAGCTGGCCTATTCGGAGAAGCTGACCCGGCAGACCTCGGTGGTGGTGTGCAACCAGACCCGTGATCTGCGGGGTAAGGCGATGCATGCGGAGCGGAAGGGAATTCCGCTGATGTCTGATGTGGCCTTCATGAAGGCGGTGCAGCGGGTGCGGGGCGTTGAGCCCGAGGGCGATCTGGCGGATTAGGGTCGTGTCGCCGTCCGGGGAGTTGTCGCGGTTCCGGGTAACACTGGGCCTTCGGGCGCCGGCGGACCTGGCGGTGTATCTGTTCCCCGGGGTGCAGCTGCAGGAGCTGCTGAACCGCGATATCGCCTTATTGGGGGATGCGGAGATTCTGTGGGCGACCCGCTCCCCTGACCCGGAACTGCAGCAGCAGAGATTGCTCTCCTATATGTTGTTGCGTCGCGTGCTGGGTTCCTGGTTGGGTGTCGCGCCGGGATCTTTGAGTTTTGAGCTGGGCGGGGATAAGCGTCTGCGGCTGAGGGATGCCTCACGTGCCCCGAGGTTTTCCCTCTCACGTTCTCAGGGGTTGATCGCCTTGGCTCTGGCACCGGTGACCGTCGGGGTGGATGTGGAAACCTGGCAGAGCCAGGCGCAGGCCGAGCAGCTGTTGCAGGTACTGCACCCCGATGACCAGCGCCTGTTGTCCTGGCTTCCCCCGGAGCTGAAGGCGCGGGAGGTCACCGCGGCCTGGACGCGGAAGGAAGCCAGCCTGAAGGTGCTGGGCACCGGGCTGCTGCGCGATCCTGCCCTGGATCGGGTGGGGAGCAGGGTGCACCCCCTGGCTCCTCAGGGGGTGCAGGTCAGACAGCTGCGGGTGCCGCACTCCCTGGGAGCTGAGGTGGCGGTGGGCTGGGCGGCGGACTAGGCGGGAGCCTTCCGATGAGGATGTTTTTCTGCTACCTCCCCGCCCCTATTTCCTGGTGCGGCGGCGTTTCGTGGGGGCGGCGGGTTCCACCGCACCCGCCGGCGCCCCCGGGGTGGTGTACAAGCCGGTGTGATGCTTCCGGCTGGTCCGGGTCCGGGCGCGGCGACGGCGGCTGGCCGAGGTGTCGATACGCTGCCTGGCCTGCAGGAGCTGGGGCGGGAATCCACTGACCTTGGCAACCACCCATTCCAGCGGGCCTTGGCGGAAGAACCTGCTCCAGAGGTAGACGAAGGCGGTGCCCACGATCAGCTGCAGGGTCAGTGACAGGTAGGGCATCTCTTCCTGCAGGTAGGAGGTGAGGAAGATCAGGTGAGCGGTATAGAGGGTCAGCGTCATGCTACCCAGGAATGCCAGCACACCCAGGTACTTCGGGATGATCCGGCACAGCAGCAGGCAGGCACCGAGGGCCATCATCGCATTGCCGGTGGTCTGCACCAGGGCGAAGAAGGTGTTGGTGTGCGGGGAGGCGACAGTCAGCCAGGCGAGCGAAGTTGCGGGGAGTTCCTGGTAGTCGGCACCGCGGCGGATCATCCACAGCACCTCTCGGACCGTGACCTCCGGGGCGGAGTAGAGCATCCGCTCCCAGCCGCCGAAGAACCAGATCGAGAGATAGGACATGCTGTGCCCCATGATCCCCAGCAGGGCGCCGTAGCCGAGCAGGCTGACCTGGATGGCCAGGCGGTCCAGTGCCAGGCGGCCGATCATCAGTCCGACGAGGAGATAGACGATCCAGGTGGCGGCTGGGTAAGTGCCGGTGAAGAACAGGCTGGTGGCAATCGCCATCGGGGCGAGGAAGAAATCCCCGAGGAGGAACTCATTGTGCACATCGAAGGGTTGGAAATAACGGAAGAGATGGATGACAAAAGGCATGGTGATCGCCAGCCCCAGTGCCCAGACTGCCAACTGGCGTTTCCGCATCCCCAGGAAGGGCAGGAGCAGCAGGAACATCACCGCATAATAAGGCAGGATGTTGTACACCGGTGTGACGAAGAACGTGGTGACGAGGATACCGATCCCGTAGAGCAGCAGCGCCCGGATGGCGATCTTGAAACGTTGACTGCGCAGGGAGCTGCCATGCTCATGACGTGGCCCACGGGTCATCAGTGCCATACCGACACCCGCCAGCAGGGCGAAAAGGGCGGAGGCATTACCGGCCGCCGCGATCCAGGCGATGGAACGGGTTTCGGTGATGGGGTTCCAGGCGGGAATGGTGTGCACCGCCACCATGCCGATCAGGGCGAGTCCACGGGCGACATCCAGGCCGATCAGGCGTCGACCCTTGAACTGCCGCTCATAACCCGCCTCCTCTTTCACATCGGGGGTTTCATCCAGCAGGACAGGTTCCCCGTCAAGTCGACGACCGGTCCAGTGGAGGCGCTGCGGGCGGGGCCCGGGAGTCGGGTGGATGCCCGGGGCGGAGTCACCCTCCGGCACGGCCGCATAGGGAACCAGCTCGGCATACTGCGGGGTTGTGCTCTCGAGCGCCACACTCGTCTGGGGCGTAGATTGTTCACTCATGCTTGTCCTTCCAGGACAATTTTGTTCTTGCTGGCGGGATCATTGCTTCGGGGGGCGCGGTTGGTGTCGATCAGCAGCCGGGTCTCGCCCGGGGCCTCCAGCACGGGGACTCCACTGCGGGAATGGGCTGCCGCGACAGCCACCGCGGTGGCCTCCACCACCAGTTCATCCAGGTCGTGCTCGGAAATGTGGCGGACCGGGTTGCCCTGCCAGACGCTGTGCCCGGGCAGTTCCTCATGACGCTGCACCAGGGAGCCCGGGCCCACGGTGGAACGGGCACCGATCTTCGCTCCGGGCAGCACGAAACTATTGGGTCCCAGCGTGCCACCGAGATCCACCTCCACTGGTTCCATGGACATCACGCGGTCATGGAAGAGGTGAGTCTGCAGCACGGTGCCGCGGTTGATGGAGGCGCGGTCCCCGATCCGGACCAGGTCATACTCGGGTAGCCACCAGGTTTCGCACCAGACATCCTGGCCGATCTTGGCACCCATGAGACGGTTCCAGACATTGAAGAGTGGGGATCCGAGACTGACGCGGATCATGCTGGGGATGGCCAGGGACTCCACGAAGACATCCACCAGCTCACCCCGCCAGACGAAGCTGGAGAAGAGCGGTTTCTGCTGCTCCCGGAAATTACCCACCAGCATCCACTTGACCAGCACCGGGATCAGGGAAGCGATGGTGCCCGCGATAATCAGCACCGGCCAGGACAGCAGGGTGACCACGGCCAGAGCTTCCAGGCGGGGCAGACCATTCATCAGGCCCTGCATGTACAGCATGGTCAGCAGGTAGATGACGGCCAGGTCGAGCCAGTTATTGAGCATCGCCGGCAGGATGCGGCAGCACTCCACCAGGAAACGCAGCACCTTCAGATGGCGCGGCGGGTTATAGGTCAGGGCCGAATCACCGGCGATATTCTGGCGCGGAATCAGGGTGGGGGTACGTCCCAGCCAGGAGGTGCCGGCCTCGGTGTGACGCGGGGTGGAGGAGAGGACCGCCACCAGGGAGTCATCGGCGACATCACGGTCCGGGCCGACGATGCCGGAGTTACCGACGAAGCTGCCCTCACCGATCACGCTGGTGCCAATGTGCAGCCAGGCACCGCGCATGCGGGTGGCCGAGGCCATGGAGTGATCCGCCAGGAAGCTACGATCCCGGATCCAGGTCAGGTGGGGAATGGTTTCCACGGTGGAAATCTCCACGTCCTTGCCCACCCGGGCGCCCAACAGGCGCAGCCAGGTCGGGGTGAAGGAGGAGGCGTAGATCGGGTAGGTGGAGATCAGGGTCCGCTGCATCAGGGTGTGGGTCAGCCAGACCGCGAAGGCGGTGAAACTATTGCGGCTGAAGTAACCGGGGATGATGAAGATGGCGAGGATACGCACCACGATCACCACGCCGGTCAACCAGGTGAGAACCATCAGGATGGTGAACACCGGTACCCAGACCGCCAGAACGGGGAAGACACTCCCGAAGAACTGCATGCCAGCGACCTGCGGGAAGACCAGTACCAGGCCAGGAAGCATGGCAACCACCTGCAGCAGACGCAGAACCCAGAGGCCGGCAGAGTAGGACAGCCAGGACTGGACGGTGTTCATCGGCTGGTGGTGGCGCTCATGACCGAAGACGTCCGGGTCGGTGGACTCCACATCGGGCCAGGAGACACCGGCCACGCCATAGGAGATCAGCGGGGAACCTCCCCAGACCTCATCCTCGGGGACATTGCGGTCCACATGGGAACCAGGCAGGATCTCGGCCTCGGCACCGATGTGCACACCGGGAGACACCAGGGTGCGCAGGCCCACGCGGGCTCCCTTACCGATGCTGATCTGGTTGATGATGACGGCGTCACCATCGACCCAGAACCCATCCAGATCCACCTCATGCTCAATGACGACATCATCGCCGACGACCACCAGGCCGGTCACACAGGGGTTATTCCCCAGGCTGACGTTCCGGCCGATCTTATTGCCCATCATGCGATGCATCATCGGGGCCATCGGGGTGCCGTTGAGATTTTCCAGCTGCATGAAGGCCAGCAGGCGTTGGGCCGCCCAGACCCGCATATGGGTCCAGCCGCCGCGCCGGTAGCGGCCCGGTTTGAGACCGAGGTTGAACATCCGGACCCCGGCCGCGGTGAGCAGCGCCTTACCGGTCATGGAGTAGAGGAGCAGCCAACCGGCCAGCAGGGGAAGACCCGCGATCTCCGGCACCCAACCGGCACTGAAGATATTACCCAGCACCCATATCGCGATCAATGCGCCCAGCACATAACGGATGCCGTTGAAGCCGTAGAGCAGGGCCACGAAGGAGGCCTGGAAGACACCTGCGGCCCGGGGAATCTGACCCGCCAGGGTACGTTCCTCATCGGAGGAACCCAGGCCGGAGAGGTAGTCGAACATATCCTGCAGGGTGGGGTGGGCATAAAGCTCACCGATCTCCGCGGCCGGCTGGGTCGCCCGGATGCTACCCGCCAGGCGGGCGATCGCCACGGAACCACCACCAAGCTTGAAGAAGTCACTGTCCGGCTGCAACGGCACCGGGCCGAGCTGCTCGGTCCACATCTGTGCCAGTGGTTTGAGATGCTCGGGAAGTTCGGCGTTCGCCCCACCGGTATGGGGCAGCGGCCAGGGCAGAGCCTTGCGGTCCACCTTGCCGGAGGTTTTCATGGGCAGTTCATCCAGGACACAGAGCACCGGAACAATGCCACCCGGCATCCGGCGGGCCAGCAGCACGCGGGCAGTGTCCAGGTCAATGTCACCCGATTCTTCCCCGGAGAGGTAACCCACCAACACCGAGTTTCCGCTCTCGGTCTGATGCACGGCGGCGGCACCGGCGTTGACCCCGGGAATTTCGCTGAGGTAGCCATCCACCTCGCCGAGTTCGAGTCGACGTCCACCGATCTTGATCTGGTCATCGATGCGGCCGGCGAAGATCAGCCCCTCCTGTTCCGCCTGCACCAGGTCACCGGTGCGGTAGGCACGTTCCCAACCCAGGGAAGGCAACGGGGCGTACATCTCGGCGTCCTTGACCGGATCAAGGTAGCGACCCAGGCCGACCCCGGCGATGATCAATTCACCGGTCTCACCCCAGGCCACCGGAACCCCCTCGGGGTCCACGACGGCCAGAGCCCAACCGGGGATGGGGCGGCCGATGCGTACCGGCGGTTCCACTCCCATCAGTTCAGCGGTGGCGATCACGGTCGCCTCGGTGGGACCATAGGAATTCCACACCTCACGGCCCGGGGCGGAGAGTTTCTGCACCAGGCTCAGCGGGCAGGCCTCACCACCGAAGATCAACAGGCGGACCGTACCCAGGGTTTCCGGGTCCCACATGGATGCCAGGGTGGGCACCGTGGACACCGCGGTGATCTGCTGATCGACGATCCACTGACCAAGCGCATCACCGGAACGAACCACATCACGCGGGGCGGTGACCAGGGTCGCCCCATTGCGCCAGGCCAGCCACATTTCCTCACAGGAGGCGTCGAAGGCGACAGAGAGTCCAGCCATGACGCGATCCCCCGGCCCCAGCGGGGCGTCGGCCAGGTAGGTCATATATTCCGCATCAACCAGGGCGGCCGCGGAACGGTGGCTGATGGCCACACCCTTGGGCTTGCCGGTGGATCCGGAGGTGAAGATTATCCAGGCCTCATCATCGAGGGTGACCGCAGAGTAGTCCGCGTTGAAGGATTCATGGCGCAGCTCAATGAGCAGGTCCTCGCCATAAACGGCGGCGACATCGGCCTCCTCCCAGACGGTGCGGGCACGTGAATCCAGGTCATCCCAGTCCACCGGCACATAGGCTGCGCCGACGAAAATGGTGGCCAGGATGGCGACATAGAGGTCGGTGGTGCCTGAGGGCACCCGGATGCCGATCCGGTCGCCGCGACCGATGCCGCTTTCCCGGAGTCGACCGACCTCCAGGTCCAGACGCTGCTCAAGCTGCCGGTAGGTCAGGGAAGCATCGGAACCGACGATGGCGAGGGTGTCCGGGTGATCAGCGATCGTCTGCCGGACAATATCGACCAGGGTGCGGGCCGGAGGGGGTGCGTCGACCCCGTAGACGGCGAGCTCCGGGTGGTCCTGTGGGCGGTGGGGCGGGATGAGGTCTTCAGTGGGATGCAAATCATGCTCCTGAGAGTGATACAGCGCCTGTCCCCACTGTGGGGGCAGGGACAGGAATCTCGTTGAGGTTGGAAACCAATACAACCCCTGTGAAGGGATCCAAAAGGAATCTGAGAGGGCCACCCAGAGGATGACCGCTTATTCCGTGTATCCCCTGAAGAGCCATTTTCAGGAGATACTCAGAATGTCGCGGGTTCATCCTAAGTTTTTGCGCCTAGTTTTCCACCCCTAAATAAATCTCCCCTCAAAGAACGGGCGACAGGGCGGTGGGTCCCAATTCCACTAACTTCAAAGTCATATCATTTTCAAGCCCCACTGAGCTGCGAGGAGAAGATCACGCTTTATCGGAAGAGTTCATTAGAGACAATTCTTGTCAAATCTTGTGATCTAAACCACAATAAGAAGTTCACCCCCAGAGCGGGGCTGAATCGTGCCCCTAAACCGTGGGACACCTGATTTAAAATCACACTTTCTGCATTAGCCCAGCTTGAAGCATTAAAAGTATGATTTTACAGAGCAGGAACCAGAGCCAGGCGACGAAAGCCCCCGAAAATGACGGCAGAGCCGGCCACCCCTATTCGGGGCGTTCAGGGCTCCAGGACATCCACGAGCACCTTCGCCTGCGGCAGCGTGAAATGATCCTGCCCCGCCGGAAAATCAGTTGAGACATTGCTGAAACCATGGGAGCGGTACCACTCCGAACCCTCCCGGGCCGCCCCCAGAGCATCGAAGGGCTCCCGCGGATCACTGCCGTCGTCATCCATGCCGCTGATCCAGTACAGCCGCATGCTCTGCCGACGCTCCAGGGGGACCCTCATCTCCAGATGGGTGGGCGCTCCTCCCCCACCAACCATGATCGCCCCACCACTGACCCACCCCGACGTCCGGGGGATGATGCCATAGCTGAGCATTTCCGCCCCACCGGAGTAGCCCATCCACCAGGTGTTTGCGGACTCCACGTCATAATCCGCCGAGGACTTCCCCGCCAGGGCGGTGACCCAACCCAGGTTCGGGGTTATCTCGGACCACCAGGTCCGCGTCAAGACATCCGGGGTGTGCGGGGCCAACATGATCATGTTGTGGGATGCGGCCACCTGCGCCAGGCAGTTCAACAGTCCCTGGGGGCGGTGATATTCATAGCCGCCATCACCGTGCAGCCGAACCAGCAGACCTACCGGGCGGCTGAAGTCCACCCCGCGGGCGAAGAGGTGATACCTACCCTCCAGACCTTCATGGACAAACGTCTGCCCCAATAACACCCCGTCGGCGGTACTACCCTCCGGCCATCCGGCATCCGCCACCGGCAGGTCTCCTGCCAGCAGTTTCAGCTCCGGGGCCCGGGCGCGGGAATCATCGGCGGCAATCCCATAGGAGGTGCAGTCCGTGGCACCGAGGCCGCGTTCCCGCTGCACCAGGGCGGCCACCGCCAGCACCACCCCACAGACCAGAAGGATCGCCAGGACCCCGGCCGCCCGAGAGCGGAAAAACCGCTGCCATGCCTCCCGTATCAAAGCCACCCCCCTTTCCTCGCTTAGCTTAGCCATAGCAAACCTCATGAGCACAGACCCCAAATACCGCTTCTTTTTGGGGGAGGCCCGCGGCGGGCGGCAACCCGAAGGTCGGGAATCCAGTTTCGGTTATACGATAGGAATCCTGCCCATATTTCGGCGTGCTTCCCGGCTGCAATCCACATGGGCGGACTAGGCTGTAGCCCATGAGTTCTGAACGACCTTCCATGATCCGGAGCCTGCGGGCCCGGGCCGCGGTCACCGCAGCGAAACTGGCCACCACCGCCTCTCGCCTGAGTGGCCGGGGCGCAGGCGGCATGATCGGCGGCCTGATCGCCAACGCCATCGACCCCGGCATCCTGGAAAAGCTCGGCGGCAACCGCCCCACCGTGCTGGTGACCGGCACCAACGGTAAATCCACCACCACCAGGATGCTGGCGGCAGCGATGCGCAGCAGATACCCCGTCGCCACCAATGAGCGCGGCGACAACATGGATGCCGGCATCATCTCCGCCCTGCTCGCCGGGAAAGAGGCCAGTCATGTGGTGCTCGAGGTCGATGAGCTGCACGTACCCAAGGTGGCTGAGCGCCTCCGACCCGAGGTGATGGTGTTGCTCAACCTCACCCGCGACCAGCTGGACCGCGTCGGTGAGATCAACAAGATCGAACGTGCCCTGCGGGACTGCATCAACGCCCACCCTCAGATGCTGGTCATCGCCAACTGTGATGATGTCCTCATGAGCTCCGTCGCCTTCGACGCGAAGAATGTCATCTGGGTGTCCGCCGGGGCTGGCTGGGTCGGTGATTCCGTCACCTGCCCCCGCACCCAGAGCCACATCGTCCGGGATGGCGAGGACTGGTACGCCCTCAAGAAACTTGGCGACGGCCGCGAGTTCCGCCGCCCCACCCCGGACTGGATCATCACCGACTCCGGCCTGCAGAGCCCCACGGAGAAATCCCAGCTCAACCTGCAGCTGCCCGGCCGAGCCAACCGCGGCAACGCCGCCCAGGCCATCGCCGCCGCCGTCGAAGGCTTCGGGGTGTCCTTCACCGCGGCGCTCCGCGCCACGGAGGAAGTGGAATCCGTGGCCGGGCGTTACTCCACCATCCACTTCGAGGGCCGCGATGTACACCTCCTGTTGGCCAAGAACCCCGCCGGCTGGCAGGAAGCCCTCTCCATGATCGACCGCAGTGCCGAAGGACTGGTCATCGCCGTCAACGGCCAGGTCGCCGATGGGGAAGACCTCTCCTGGCTCTGGGACGTGAAATTCGAGGACTTCGAATCCCTGCCCGTCAAGGCCGCCGGGGAACGCGGCACCGACCTTGCGGTCCGCCTGACCTACGCCAGTGTGGAACATGACTACCACCGCGACCCCCTGGCCGCGATCCGTGCCTGCCCCACCGGGCGGGTCGAGGTCCTGGCCAACTACACCGCGTTCCGCGACCTGAAGAAGGCCCTGGAGAAGGAGAATGCCAATGACTGAGCTGAACATCGGACTGATCCTCCCCGACGTGCTGGGCACCTATGGGGATGATGGCAACGCCCTGGTGCTGCGCCAACGCGCCCGGATGCGCGGCATCTCCGCTGAGATCCAGACCGTGAAACTCAATGAACCGGTCCCCTCCTCCCTCGATGTCTACTGCATCGGCGGTGGCGAGGACACCGCCCAGATCCTGGCTGCGGAACACCTGATCAAGGACCAGGGTCTGGTCCGCGCCGCCCGGGCGGGCCGACCCATCCTCGCAATCTGCGCCGGCCTGCAGATCCTCGGTGATTCTTTCCGGGCTGGGGGACGTGTGGTCGACGGGGTGGGTCTCATCGACGCCACCACCGTCTCCCTGGATACCCGAGCCATCGGCGAATCCCAGTCCGTCCCCACCGGGGCCGGTATCACCGCCGAACTTACTGAACCCCTGAGCGGTTTCGAGAACCACATGGGTTCCACCCTGCTCGGTGGGGATGCCCAACCCCTGGGCAAGGTCACCCGCGGCATGGGTAACTGCGACACCTACAATGCCGCCGATATCGCCGGTGACTATAAGCAGAAGGATGCCGAAGGGGCGGTGCAGGGCAGTGTGATCGCCACCTATATGCACGGGCCGGTACTGGCACGGAACCCCCAGTTGGCGGACCTGTTGCTCGCCCAGGCGATGGGCATCAAACTGGCTGAACTTGAACCGTTGGAGATTGAGTCGGTGGCCCGGCTTCGTAAGGAGCGCGTGAAGTAGTTTCCCGCCCAGGGAAGGGCCTTCAGGCCCCGGCCATAAGTTTCGGCAGCAACCGGACCAGCATCACCATGATCACCAGCTCCACCAGGGTCTGGGTGACCACCACCAGTCCTGCCAGCTCAAAACCTGCCGGCAGTGCTAGCACCAGGGGCAGCACCACCAGTGAATTACGGGTCACCCCGGAAAAAATCAGGGCACTTCGCCCCGGAGCATCCAACCCCACCACTTTTCCGGTCAGCAGTCCCAGAAGCACCATGATCAGGGCGAAAAGGAGATAGATGGGAACCATCAGGAGCAATGAACCCAGTTCCTGACTCACCCCGTGGATCTGGGAGGCCACGACCACAGCCAGGGTCGCCATCATCAGCGGCACCATCGCCGCCCCCACCGCATCCGAAATCTGCTGTCCCAGCACAGTCCTGGCCGCCCCGGCCTGGGTCAGGCCGGCCGCGAGCAGCGGAACCAGGATCAGCCAGATGAAGGCACTGAGGAAAGGTTCCCACTCCACCACTCCCATCACCTCAGGTCCGGCCATGAGCCAGAGAAAGAAAGGCAACAGGAGCATCTGGGCGAGCATGAGTACCGGGGTGGCGGCCAGCAGTCTCCCCTGTGCCCCACCCGCCAGGCCGGTGAAGACGATGACATAGTCGATGCACGGTGCCAGCAGGACGAAGAGCATTCCGACCAACAGCACCTCCTCCCCTGCCACCAGCCTGGATAACATCCAGACCACCAGGGGGACAACGAGGAAGTTCAACCCCAGCACAGTGCCCAGGAAACGCCAGTCCTTGAGTGCCGGGCCAAGCCGGGAGAAAGGCACCGCCAGGAAGGTGGCGTAGAGCAGCAACCCGAGCACCGGGTTGATGGCTTTCTCCGCAGGCCCTGAGATTTCCGGGAATCCGAGGCCGATCAGGGCACCTGCCAGCAGTGCCAGCAAATAGCAGGCCACCTGGTGTTTCTCCAGCCAGGCCACCAGCCCGGGCACGTTTAAATCTTCAATCGGCCGCTGAGCGCCCGGGAGAGGGTGAGCTCATCGACGAATTCGAGGTCCCCACCCAGGGGCATCCCGGAAGCCAGGCGGGAGACCACCAGGTCGGGGAAGTCCTTGAGCAACCGGCCCAGGTAGGAGGCGGTGGCCTCCCCCTCAGTGTTGGGATCAGTCGCCAGGATCACCTCGCGGATCTCCGGGGTCTCATCATGGAGCGGTTTCTCCGGGGTGGAGTCGGCGAGCTCCCGGTCGGGCAGCACCCCTCCGATGCGTTGCAGCAGGGAGGTGATGTTCAGGTCCTTCGGCCCTACATTGGCCAGGGGATCCAGCGCACCGCCCAGGACGTGATAGCGGCCGTGGTACTCCCCGGTCCGCTCGATGACCTGGATGTCCTTGGGTTCCTCGACCACGCAGATGGTGCCGCGATCCCGGCCGGAGTCAGCGCACACCCGGCAGAGTTCATCCCGGGAGATATTGCCGCAGATACGGCAGAAAGCGACGCCGTCACGGAGGGCGCCGAGGGCATCGACCAGGCGGTTGATATCGGCCGGTTCCACCTTCATCAGGTGGAAGGCGATGCGTTGCGCGCTCTTCGGGCCGACGCCGGGGAGGCGGGAAAGCTCATCGATGAGGTCCTGCAGTGGTCCTTCAAACACGAGTGTGCGGTCACCCTTTTCAGTTCAGGCGGAGGGGGAAACTCCCTACAGCTTAGGCGGGGCAGCGCAACGGCCGCCCCACCGCACCAGTTCTGGGGCGGGGGGACGGCCGGAGCGTCGTGAAGCGGTTTAGCCGAAGAGGCCACCCAGCTCCTCGCCACCCATGCCCTGGGACAGCGGGCCCATCTTCTCCTGAGCCAGGTCAGCGACCTTCTGGTGGGCGTCGTTGAAGGCGCCGGTCAGCAGGTCCTGCAGGGTCTCGATGTCCTCCGGGTCAACGACCTTCGGATCAATCTTGATCTCGGAGACGGTGCCGCCACCGCTCATAGACACGCTAACCAGACCATTGCCGGCCTCACCGACGACGGTGCTTGCGATGATCTCCTGCTGTGCCTGCTGCAGCTGAGCCTGCATCTGCTGGGCCTGGGCGAGGAGCTGGGACATATCCGGCTGAGACATGGAGTGCCTTTCAAGTGGGTGACAATACGTCTCTGCAGTCTACCCACTCACAGCGGCCGCGCGCCCAGCTCCTTCGCCAAAAGCTCCATCGCGATATCCTTCGCATCCCGACGATCCAGCTGACCGGGTTCCAGGGAGGCCGCCAACATCTCATCTTCCTCGGCGCGTCGTCGATCCGCCGCGCTGGAACCGCTTTGCGACGCCGCGGACTCCGGCTGCCCCGCCGGAGCCGGGCTCGGCGCGGGCTGCGAGGCCCGGAGGCCACTGCGGTCCGGAATGCCCTCATCAGCCGGATAATCATAGGGATCAGCAGGCACATCAGCGGAAGAAGGTTCCGGCGGCAACGGCACCCCATCGGAGAACTGGGGTCGCTGATCGCGCTGCGCCATCGTGGCCTGCCCGCGGGCAGCGGCCTGTTCCCAACGTCGCAGGCGTGGCTCCTCCGGCTGGGGCACTACCTCAGGGGCAGGCTCCGGTGCTTCCGGCGGTACTGGGGCAGGTGGGCCTCCCAGGGGTGCCGGGCTCCCCCAGGTGGGGGCCGACTGCTGCGGCTGCGGTGCTGGCGTGGCCTGCTGAGTGGGTGGATTCTTCGGGGCCTGCGGGGCACCCCCAATCGGAGCCGGAGCACCCCACACCGCACCTGAGGTGGGATGCTGCGGCGTCGGGGTGGGTTCAGGGGTTGGGGTCGGCTGCGCCGGCTCCTCGGCGGAATCAGCGGGCTCCCGCAGGCGGGAAGCCTGCGGGGGTTGACCGGCAGAACCGACAGCCTGGGTCTCATTGGGATTCCAGGCTTTCTTCACCGCGGCGGGAGGCGCGAAACCCATGGCCTCAGGGTTGGTACCCACCACGCAATGGACCTTCAGATTCAGACCCATCTCATCGCGCAGCACCGCCACGATCACCTCATTCTTGCTGGCCTCATTGAGACGACCAGCCAGGGCCCCGGTGTTGTGTCCCAACACCAGGGTGTCCTCCTTGAGGCCTAGGACATGGGCTTCGGTGAGCATGATCTCGGCGACCTTGTTGCGTTTACCCACCTCCACACGCAGCCGGGCCCACTCGGTGCGGACCGCTTCGACAACGTCCTCCGGGACAGCGGCCGGGGTGACAGTTCGGGGAGCTTCCTGGGGTGCGGGAGGCTGCTGCGCGGGCTGCGGTGCTGGTTCCTGCTGCGCGGGTTGTTGCTGCGTGGGTTGCTTTTCCGGTTGCTGCGCGAGAGGCTGTGGCACAGGCTGCGGTTGTTCTTGGGGCACAGGCTGCGGTGCCGCTGGCGTCGTTACGTTCTGTGTCGTGGACGCCTCACGGGCGGCCCTCTCCGCGGCTTCGCGGGCGCGCCGCACCGAAGGACGCTCATAGGTAGTGCCCTGACCATTCGCGACCCCCGGACCGACCGGAGCTACCGCTGCACCGGGGGCGGCGACGGGAGCTGCAGGCAGCAGCAGGTGGGCGATGAGGATCTCGAGCAGCAGGCGGGGGGAGGTGGCGCCCTTCATATCCGAGATGCGCGCGTTGACCTGCGTCGCCAGGTGGGCAAGCTGGGCGTCGCTGAACCTGGTGGCCTCCTCCTGCAGGATCTCGGCACGCGCGGTCGGTGCGGTGACCAGGCCCATTTCAATGGCCTCCGGTACCGCGCGCAGCACCATCAGGTCCCGCAGTCGGTTGAGCAGGTCGGTGACGAAACGACGGGGCTCATGACCTGCCTCAATAACATCATCAACAACCTGAAAGAGGCCGGCCTTGTCATCGACGGCGAGGCAGTCGATCGTGGCGTCGATAAGCGAAAGGTCGGTGACACCCAGCAGGCCGAGGGCCTCATCATAGGAGACTCCGTCCGGGCCGGAACCGGCGACCAGCTGGTCCAGGATGGAGAGGGAATCACGGGGGGAACCGCCGCCGGCCTCGATGACCAGGGGGTACACCTCATCCTGGACGTGCACCCCCTCGGACTCGACGGTGCGCTGCAGCAGGCCCCGCATATCACCCGGGGTGAGCAGTCGGAAGGGGTAATGGTGGGTACGCGAACGAATCGTACCGATCACCTTCTCCGGCTCCGTGGTCGCGAAAATGAAGATCAGATGCTCCGGGGGTTCCTCCACGATCTTGAGCATCGCGTTGAAACCCTGCGGGGTGATCATGTGTGCTTCATCGATGATGAAGACCCGGTAGCGGGACTCCGCGGGAGCATAATGTGCCTTATCGCGGAGCTCACGCATGTCCTCGACACCGTTATGGCTGGCGGCATCAAGCTCGGTGACATCCAGGTTGCCCGAGCCACCCGGCGCCAATGAAACACAGGAATTACAGACCCCACAGGGCCGGGAGGTCGGACCCTCCGCGCAGTTCAGGGAACGCGCCAGAATACGGGCCGAGGAGGTTTTGCCACAACCACGCGGACCAGAGAAAAGGTAGGCGTGATTGATGCGGCCAGTGTCCAGCGCAACCGACAATGGGCCGGTCACCTGTTCCTGGCCGACAACCTCGGCGAAGGAGGCGGGACGATATTTCCGATACAGAGCCACGGATCACAGCCTACCTGGGGCAGCTGCCGGCTTGATAGCGGGCGCAGGCCCGGGTCAGCGCTGCCAGTCCAGCAGATCCACCCCGGTCCGGGTCAGTTCCTGCTGCAGATCCCCGATCCCGTAGGTCAGGGCGAAATCCCGTTCATCATCGGTGAGCAGGATGATCTGCAGCATCACCGTCAACCGACCCGCCTCCCCGGTTTCCTCACCATGGACATCCCCGGCAGCCTCAGTCATCTGGGGAACCTCCCGGCCCCAGACATAAGGCACCGAAAGCAGGCCATGACGGACGGTGAACTTCTCATCCAGCTCTGCCAGCACACCCAACCCCGGGATCAGACTGCCCGGTTGGGCCGGGATGCTGCCCTTGGCGGCTCGGAGAAAAGCGGCGGCCGCCCCCACCACGCGGGCCGCGGCAATCTCATCGACCCGGCCGATGGTGAAGAGCTCACTGCGCACCTCCACCGTCTGGCCACCCTGATCCTGGGTGATCAGCCCGGTGTCCACCCGACCGAAATCAGCCGAACAGGCCAGCTGCTGCGAATCCCCCAGATTCGCGCAGCCGACATGAAAATCATCCACACGATGGAAGCCCAGATCAACGGGGAAGAGCGAGTTGACCCAGTAGGCCCCTTCCTCCAGATTCATCTCAGACCTCCCCCGTACTACTTAAACGCCGAGCTTTTCGACGGCCGCGAGCAGGACGCAGGTGGCGACGCCATCCATCGCGACCTCGACCTCCTCCACCGGCGGCAGGGTCGGCGCCAGGCGGATGTTGCGGTTGTCCGGGTCCTCATGCAGCGGGAAGGAAGAACCCGCCTCGGTCAGTGCGATACCGGCCTCCCTGGCCAGCTCAACCACCCGAGCGGCAGTACCGTCCACCACATCCAGGGAGATGAAATAACCACCCTCCGGCCGGGTCCAGGTGGCCACCCCATGCTCACCAAGACGGTTCTCCAGGATCTCCAGCACCGACTGGAACTTCGGGGCGATGGATGCCGCGTGCTTGCGCATGATCGCACGAACCCCCTCAGCGGAACCGAAGTACTGGGCATGTGCCAGCTGGTTCAGTTTATTCGGGCCGATGCCACGGACACCGGCCTTAGCGGTGTACCAGGCCAGGTTCTCCGCCGAGGAGGCGAAGAAAGCGACACCCGCACCGGCGAAGGTGATCTTCGAGGTGGAGGACATGAACCAGAAACGGTTCGGGTTGCCGGCCTGCTCAGCCAGCTCAAGGACATTGATGACCTCGGGGAACTTATTGCCCAGCACATGCACGGCGTAGGCGTTGTCCCACACGATGCGGAAGTCCGGTGCAGCGGTCTCCATCTCAGCCAGCTCGCGGGCGACCCGCTCCGAGAAGGTGATGCCCGTCGGGTTACCGAATACCGGAACCGTCCACATCCCCTTGACCTGCGGATCTTTGACCAGCTCACGCACGGCATCCATGTCCGGGCCATCCTCGAGCATGGGGACGTTGATCATCTCGAAGCCGAGGGTCTCGGTGATGGTGAAGTGGCGGTCATAACCCGGGACGGGGCAGACCCACTTGACCTTCTCCTCATCTTTCCAGGGACGCTCGGAATCATTGTTGCCCCAGATATAGGACCAGGACACCAGATCAAACATGATGTTCAGGCTGGAGGAGTCGCCGGCGTAGACCAGCTCAACGGGAAGGCCCAGCAGCTCGGCCCAGATTTCCCGGATATCGGCGATGCCCTTGAGATTGCCGTAGTTACGGCAGTCAGTGCCATCTTTGGCACGGAAGTTCTCCCCGGGCAGGGCGAGAAGTTCATTGTTAATATCAAGCTGTTCACTGGCGGGCTTGCCGCGAGTCAGATCCAGCTTGAGGTTCCTGGCCTGCAGTTCTTCATATTCTGCACGGACCTTCGCAGCGAGATCGGCGAGGGCTTCCGGAGCCAGTTCGTTGAGCGTCATGTGGGCCTACCTTCCATGGTGCAACAAGTGCTCGACATGTCCGGTTCCACTCTAGACGTATTAAGAATTAAGGGGACCCCGCGCACCCGCTAGAGCTCGTTGACCCTTGCTGCATTCCTGCCCTGGGGGAGTTCACAAGATAGACGCCGCACGGGATCCTGGTTCAGATAGTAGCGCATGACCGTCAGGGAGGGCTAACCGCGGGGGTCCGGGCATTCGCCGGGTCCGGGAGGTGCCCAGGATCGCAGGACTGGCCAGAAATTCAGGACCACTGTCCCTCAGGGGTGATTTTTGAGCCAATGACCAGCGATTTGGTGAATTCGGGGAGAATTGTGTACTGTTTTTCAAGGAACGAAGCAGCACTCCGGTGCAGCTTATGTTTCGCTGGAGGATTCGACTAGCGGCCTATGTCACACGCCTGGAACGCGTGCGGGTAGCAATACCCTCAAGGGTTCAAATCCCTTATCCTCCGCCACTTAAAGTTCAGCCCCGGACCTCACGGTCCGGGGCTGAACTCGTTTCCGAACCCCAGGGGTTGGGGGCTACCAGGCTTCGTAGCTTTCACGACTGATCGTGAAACCATGCTCCCCATTATTGATCATGCAGGTCAAAGCGACTTCCCGGGAAGCGCAGGAGATACTGCTCGACTGTCCGTTGATGCTGCGCTGCATGCTGATCTTCTGCCCATACTCCAGCACATTGCCCACCCCGGTCGCCGGGAAGGTGCCCTGCTGCAACCAGGTACCAGGTTTACCCAGCAGATCCATCTCCCCCATCCATCCCACGGCGGTGGGTGTCACGTGCGCGAGACCGTCAGGAAGACGATCCTCTCTCGGCCAGGGAGCATGCTCCCGGACATTACAGGCGGCGGGAATCTCAGCCACATGACAGTGGATGTTGCCACTCGGTGTCTGGAAGCGGAAACCCGGGAAGGACCCCTGCTCATGACCCCAGAACCGCTGGGAGTCAACCTCCTCCAGGCCGGAGAAATCCCGGGGGTTCTCGGCGATCGGCGCTGCGGCACCGGTATCCGGAGGTCGCTCCACGGTGGTGGTGGGCTGCTGTTCCGGACTCACCTGAGAAGTGAGGGTCTGGGTGACCGTCTCCGACAAGGGCGGTGTCGGGCTCTCAGACGTGGCGCAGGCACTCAGTGCGGAAGTGGCCAGCAGGAATCCTGCCACCAGTATTTTCGGTGTGGGATCTAGACGATTGAGAAGCATGATCTTCCTCCGTAGGGTCTCCCCCCTGCTTCCCCTTGAGGTTAGCGGGGAAACCCGCAGACGGAAAGGGTTTCCGCTATCAGATCTACAACGCCCCGAGCACCGCGTGGGCGATCAAGGAATCCAGGCGCCGGACATCAACCTGCCGGCCAAGTTTGATCTTGATGTGCCCGGCACGGGTCCAGAGCTCGAGTTCAGCGTTGAAATCAATGCGCCCGGCATTTTCAGATGACCACATGTTGATCGAACTGTACGGCAGCGAATAGAGCTCAACCTTCTTGCCGCTGATGCCCTGGGCGTCCCGGACAATGAGCCGTCGGTTGGTGAACACCGCGGAGTCCCGGAAGGTCTTGTAGGCGGCGATGGGTGTTTCCCCGGCCACCAGCAGCGGGCCGATATCCTGCGGAATCGGCACCTCCGACTGAAACTGCCAGGCGGTGATGACACTTACTTCGGTGGGCATGGCCCCTCCTGAAATTTTCGTGGAATTGAAAGCAATGAGGAACTCTAACCATCGCCCCAGACCAGCCCCATCCGTTCAGCCACGCCATTCGAACGGTTCCCGCGGCAGGCCCACAGGATCGAAGACCTCCAGCAGCTGGAGGGGCGTCTCGACACCCCGGTAGCCGAGGGAGGCGGCGAGCTTGGCGAAGACAGCGGTGATCGGGGCGTCGACAAGCATTTCGCGGAGGGTGACCGCACCATCGCGTTTAGCCAGGCGGCGGCCTTCCTGGTTCAGCACGAGAGGCACATGCACGAACTCGGGTACCGGTAGGCCGAGGAGCTGGGCGAGATATGCCTGGCGCGGGGCGGAGGAGAGCAGGTCATCCCCGCGGACGACCTGGTCGATGCCCTGCGCACCATCATCGACTACCACCGCGAGATTATAGGCCCAGTCCGGGGTCTGGCCACCGCGGCGGAGAATGAAATCATCGACATCCCCGGTGTAATCACCGAGCAGAGTGTCATGGACCGTGAAGCTGGAGACCTCGGTACGCAGGCGCAGTGCCGGGACCCGGTTCTGGGCGGCCAACTCCTGGCGCTTCTGCTCCCGAACAGCCTCCGGGAGATCACGGCATGTGCCGGGATAGGAACCGGGGATCGCGTGGGGGGCACGGGAAGCCTCCTGGATATCCTTGCGCGAGCAATAACACTCGAAAGTGGGGAGTTTCTTGAGGGCGGCGGCATAATTGCTGAAATTATCCGACTGATATGTGGGGTCACCGTCCCAGTCCAGTCCCAATGTGGCCAGATCCTCCAGCTGGCGGTGTGCCGACTCCAGGGAAGAACGCTGGGTGTCTATATCCTCCACCCGCATATAGAAAGCACGGCCGCTGTGACGGGCGAAAAGCCAGGCCAGCAGCGCAGTGCGAAGATTACCGAAATGGAGGTCACCGCTCGGGGAGGGGGCGTAGCGGCCGGCGCCGGAATCACTAGGGTGCATGTTAAAGAGGTTATGGCACGATATCCGGGTGACCAATACACCAGATAACGGGCCTGGGCAGGGCGCCGCCGTGAACCCCACCGCAGTGTCCGCTAAAGCCCGTTTCATTCCCCTGCAGAAGTCCTACTACCCCATTCTCCTCGCGAGCTTCGTCGCGGTCTTCCTGATCTCCAATATCCTCGCCACCAAGGGCGTGGAAATCGGGCCGTTGATCACCGACGGTGCCTTCTTCCTCTTCCCCATCTCCTATGTCATCGGCGATGTGTTGGCCGAATGCTACGGATTCACAGCCACCCGGCGCGCCATCTGGACCAGCTTCGTGGTGACCGTGCTGGCGGTGCTCGCTTTCTATGTGGCTATCTGGCTGCCACCAGCGTCCTTCTACTCGGGCCAGGTTGAGTTTGAGATGGTGCTCGGGCTGGTGCCGCAGATCGTGGTGGCATCCTTGGTCGGCTATATCGTCGGGCAGCTGCTCAACTCCTATGTGCTGGTGGCGATCAAGAAACGTACCGGCGAAAAATCGCTCTGGGCCCGACTGCTCGGCTCCACCGTCGTGGGCGAATTCGGTGACACCCTGCTGTTCTGCCTCATCGCGGCACCGGTAATCGGCATCACCACGGCTGGTGAGCTGGGGAACTTTGTGGTCGTCGGGTTCCTGTGGAAGACACTGCTGGAGATTGCGCTGCTGCCGCTGACCTATGCGGTGATCCGTTGGGTGAAGAAGGCCGAGGGGTATTAGGGGCTGGTTGGGCTGGTTGGGCTGACGAGCAAAATTGGTCGAAATGAGCACTTTCCGGGGCTGTGCAATCCATTGCCTAACGCCAGATCGACCAATTTTGCTCGTTTCCGCATCACACTTCCGCATCACACTTCCGCATCACACTTCCGCGTCACACTTCCGCGTCACACTTCCGCATCGCACCTTCACCACGCCGGCCCAGCCGAATCCCACTGCTGTTCCGGAAAGCTGAGGTCTGCCCCTGCAGAACGCTCAATTTCGCGTTTTAGCACCGATAACCAGGAACCATCCCGAAAGCTTTCACGGTCAATCCGGATCATCCGGAGACCTGTGTTCAGCAGATCCCGCTCCCGGAATCTCTCATCCTCCAGAGCTCCCAGCTTTGACTGGCCGAAAGCGCCCTCATATTTGATTCTCCCGTCGTATTCGATGGCCAGGGAATACTTTGGGTAGAAAAAGTCAACGCGCCCGATGAACTCACCCCGAACATTCCGGATGCTGGCCTGGAGGTGTGGCGCTGGGAGCCCTGCCCGCCAGATCTGTAGGCGGACCTGGGATTCTCTGGGGCTCTCCGCAGCAGAGTGTGCAAACTTCAGGGCTTTTCGCGCCTGCTTCACCCCTCCCCAGCCGCTGGCTATGTCCAGGACCTGTTCCAGGTCTCGGCGATGTACTTTTCTCTTGTTCAGGCAGGCATCAATGGCTATAACGGCATGCTCCAGTTCATACCAACGTGCGATGTCTATCAGGGTCTGGGGCAAACCAGCCACCTTCGCGCGCTCATATGGTGCTGCCATGCCCAGGATCGGCAGCTGCCCGGGCAGTAGCAGTTCCCGGGACTTGACCCCTTTAGAGCTGAAACCCCCGGACCCCTGCTCTCTGGCCATCTCCACATACCTGGGGATCTCCCCATAAGGTACCTCCCAGAGCGCGGCAGCGGATTTTCCCACCAGCACAGAGCCGGGCCGGGAAATCGCTGTGGCCATGCATTCAAGTCGGTAGCGTTCCCAGGGCTTCAACCGGTGGAAGGCTGCGGAATCCGCATAGATTCCCGTCCTCAGTTTGAGCAGTTGACCCGCACGAAATCGTTCCCTAGCTTTCTTTCTCTCCCAACTGCTCAGATTGGCGGTCAGGATCAACATCCCCCGATGCTTCACCTCTCCAGCTCACCACAGTGGCCCGGGTTCTGCAGCCTTAGAGCAGCTGCCCCAGTGACCGCAGGATGACCACCACCGCTCCGAGCAGTGATAATCCGACTGCCCCGAAGTAGAGGGCCTGACTGTTCAGGTGCCGGTTGACCACCCCGGAGAGCAGGAAGCCGATGACCACGGCCGGCAGGAAGAGCACTGCCGCCTTGAGGTGCTCAAAGGTCAGCGAACCGCTGAGCGAGAGCAGGGTGATGGAGAGGGTGCTGCCGATGACGAAGGCGGCGCCCATGGTGCCGCGGATCTTCTCCACTGCCAGATCCCGGAGGATGATGGAGAGGGGCGGGCCTCCAATCGAGGTGGAGGTGCCCAGGAGCCCGGAGGCGGCTCCTGCCACCAAGGAGGCTCTGGGACCGTGGCCGGGTCGCCAACCGACCAGGCTGGAGACAATTCCTAGGATCACGGCGGTGGCCAGGGCCAGGGAGAGCCCGGTGAGGGGGAGAAACGCCACCGCGGTTGCCCCGAGCAGGGAACCAGGGAGTCGTCCGATGCTGGTCCACAGCACCACCCGCCATTCCACCCCTCCCCGATCCCGGATGAGGGTGGCTGAGGAGAGCACCAGTGCCAGCAGGAGGATGAGGGCGGGCAGGAGGTCTGGGCGGATGAGCGCGATCAGTGGTGCCGCCAGCATGCCGAGGCCGAAACCGATGGATCCCTGCACGCAGGCTGCGATCATGAGGATCACGCCGATCACCACAAGTTCCACGTGAAGCCTCCCAGATATCACCCGATATTTTCTTTTCCAGACAGTAGCTTCCCATGTTCTTCCGAAGCAGGCGTGATCTGGTTCCCGGAAAGTTTGCCACCTGCGCTGAACCTGAAGGGCAAAACTCCCCCCATCATCGCAGATGACGGGGGGAGTTTTCGCTGCCCTCGGGGCGTCGATAAGCGGGTCAGGCCAGGCTCGCTTCGCGGTCGTCATACTCCTGCAGTACCGCACCGATCGTATCCCGCAGGGCGCGGCCGTACTTGGGGTGGGAGAGCCCGAAATCCACGCAGGCGGGGATATAGCCAGCCGGATTACCCAGGTCATGGCGTTTACCCTGGTGGATCACCACATGCACCGGGTGCCCCTCCTTGATCATCAGCTCGATGGCATCCGTCAGCTGCAGTTCACCGCCCTGACCTGGCTTGATGCGACGCAGGGCATCAAAAACCGCGCGATCCAGCAGATAACGGCCGGCGGCGGCCAGACGAGAGGGGGCCTCCGCCGCCGGGGGCTTCTCCACCATGCCGATGACCTGTTTCACGGTTTCGGTGGGCAAACCCTCATCCGGGCAGATCTCCATGACCTCGAAGACCCCGTAACTGGACACCTCCTCCGGTGTGACCTCGAAAGCGCAGAGCACCGAACCACCGAAACTGGCCCGGACCTCAGCCATCTGTTCCAGGACCCCGAAGGGAAGCACCAGGTCATCGGGAAGCATGACCGCGAATGCCTCCTCATCATCATCGAGGGCACTTTCCGCCAGGCCCACGGCATGCCCCAGGCCCAGAGCCTCATGCTGGACCACCGACACCGGTTCAATCAGGCGGCCGGCGCGCTCCACCATGGCCACCTGTTCATGCTTGCCACGGGCCTGCAGGGTGGACACCAGCTCCGGGAAGTCCTCGAAATGGCGCAGCAACCCCGGCTTGCTCGGGGAGGTGATGATCGCCATGCGCGAAGCACCCAGCTCGGCGGCTTCCTCGGCGATCAGCTCGATGCCGGGGGTGTCGACCACGGGGAGCAGCTCCTTCGGCACGGTCTTGGTGGCGGGCAGGAAACGGGTGCCATGTCCGGCTGCGGGCACCACCACGGTCTTGATCTGGGCGGAGTTGGCGGTGTTCAGGTAGTTAGTCATCAGATCTGCACTTTCCAGGCATGGGTGGACACGGTGTCGAACTTGCTCTGGGCCTTGTGGAAGTGTTCGACGGTCAGTCGAATCCCCTCCCGCAACGGCACCAGGGGCTGCCAACCCAGCTCGCGGTGGGCGAGGCCGGAGGACAGCGCCGAGCGGGGTAGATCACCCAGCCCGGCCGGAAGGAAATCCGGTTCATCCGGCACCCCGATGGTCTCCGCCACCAGGGTGTGGAGCTGCCGGTCGGTGGTCTCCACACCGGTGCCGATATTGAAACGCATCCCGCTCCCCCGTTTCCCGGCCGCAAGGTAGAGGGCACGGACCACATCACCGACGTAGACATAATCGCGGGTGTGGGAGCCATCCCCGTAGACATGGGTGGTTTCCCCGGCGAGCAGTCGCTGGGCGAAGGTCGCCACAACCCCGGCCTCACCATCCGGGTTCTGGCGTGGGCCGTAAACATTGGCCGGAGCTATATGAGAGCAGTCCAGCCCATAAAGGTTCCGGAAGGTGTTCAGGTAGACCTCAGCGGCATATTTGCTGGCCGCAGAGGAGGAATGGGGATCCACCGGAACCCCCTCCCCCACCGGAAATTCCCCCGGGCGGCTATAAAGGGTGCCGTCGGAGGAGGTCAGCACCACCTTGTGGACCCCATGTTTCCGGGCGGCCTCCGCCAGGCGGATCGTGGCGAGAATATTGGCTTCAGCATCACGGACCGGGTTCTCCACCGAGGTGCGCACATCAATCTGGGCGCCCAGGTGGAAGATGACATCAGGACGGTACTGCGCCACCAGGGCATCCAGGTCGGCGCTGAGGAGATCAACATGGAGGAATTTCAGGCGCCCGCTGTGCAGGGCGGCACTCAGGTTTGACAGGCGGCCATGGGAAAGATCATCAAGCGCAATCACTTCATGTCCCTGCGCAATCAGATAATCAACTAAATGGGAGCCAATAAAATCTGCGCTCCCAGTCACCAGAGCCTTAATGGGTTCTTTTCTCAGGTAATTCATATGTTCCATGAGGCACAGGATAGAGGCAAATAACTGCCCCACCCAGCATATGGCGCAGGAGTGTCCACTTCAGTGGCTATCTAGGTGATTTTGGGGGTGAATATTTCCGCAATGTCCGAAAATTCCCCCCATTCGGAAGCCCCTCCCTAGAGAGCTCCCGGTAGCCATACCTGAGAAAATTAAGAAAACCTCCCCAAGACCTCCCCAAGACCTCCTCAAAACCTCGCCCCTAAACCGCCCAAAAACCGCCTATAAACCTTGTCTCGGGCGAGGTTGCACCGTGGTCAGAGCCGCTACTTCTTGGGAGCGTAGTAGCGTCCCATGAACTCATCGCGGTAGGCCTCGTAGTAGCCACCCTCGATGGCGGCACGCGCATTATCCACCAGCTGGAGCATGAACTGCAGGTTGTGGATGGTGCACAACGTACCTGCCAGAAACTCCTTGGCCTTGAGCAGGTGATGGATATAAGCCCGGGAATAGTTCTCCGAGACATACCCACCGAACTCCTCATCCACCCCGGAGAAGTCCCGCTTGAAACGCGCACCGGTCAGATTCAGGCGGCCGTCGAGGGTGTAGACCCCGCCGCGGCGTGCCAGCCGGGTGGGAGCGACACAGTCGAAGGTGTCTGCACCAGCCTCAATGGCGGCGAAGAGATCATCCGGCTCAGAGATGCCCAGCAGGTGGCGGGGTTTGTTCTCAGGCAGCTCATCACAGACCCAGCCGACGATGGTGCCCAGGTTCTCCTTCTCGATGGCACCGCCGATGCCGAAACCGCCGAAACCACGGCGGCCCTCGGCTTCCGCGGCGTCGGAAAGCTCGATCAGACCGCGCGTGGCCTGGCGGCGCAGGTCCTCGTACTGTGCGCCCTGCACCACACCCCAGAGGGACTGCAGCGGCTTGCCCACCCGTTCCCGGGTCAGACGGTCATGCTCATCCAGGCAGCGCTGCGCCCAGCGGCGGGTACGCTCCACCGAATTGACCTGGTAATCATAGGTGTCCACCAGGGTGGTCAGCTCATCGAATGCGAACATGATGTCCGCCCCCAGGCCATGCTGGATCTGCATGCTGAACTCCGGGGTGAAACGGTGTCGGGAACCGTCGATGAAGGACTTGAAGTTCACCCCGTCATCATCGACATGGGCCATGCGTTCCTTCTCCGCGGCCTTGATGTCACCCCGGGTGAGGTGGGTGGTGTCCATTGCCAGGACCTTCTTATATCCCGCGCCCAGGCTCATCACCTGGAAACCACCGGAGTCGGTGTAGGTGGGCCCCCGCCAGTTCGTGAAGGCCTCCAGACCACCGGCCTCATCCACAATGTCGTGGCCGGGCTGCAGGTAGAGGTGATAGGCGTTGGAGAGGATCGCCTGGGCACCGGTCTGCCGGATCTGCTCCGGGGTCAGGGTCTTCACGGTCGCCTTGGTGGCCACCGGGATGAAGGCCGGGGTGGCGATGTCACCGTGCGGGGTGTGGATGACACCGGTGCGGCCATGTTTGCCCGGGCCGTCCTGCTCCAGGGAGGTGCCCAGGGTGAAGGAGGTGTCCGTTGGGGAGGGGTTGCTCATGGCCCCCAGTCTAAGGGGGATGGACTCCCCCGCTGAAAACCCTGCCCGGAAAACCCGGTTCTAGCGGCCTGCCGGAAGTTCTTCGCTCGGTTGTTCCTCATGCGGGGTCTTGTCGAAGCTGTCTAGGGTACGCTCGTATTCCTTCTCCAGGGCGGAACCCTCGACATCAAGCTGGGGCAGGATCTTGTCCAGCCACTTCGGCATCCACCAGGTGGCGCGGCCCATGAGGAACATGGTGGCCGGAACCAGTGCCATGCGGATGAAGAAGGCATCGAAGAAGACACCGGCTGCCAGTGCGAAACCGAAGATCTGGATGAAGGGCAGCGGCTGGTCGATGAAGGCGACGAAGACGGCGATCATGATCAGTGCGGCGGCGGTGACCACCCGAGCGCCCGAGGTGAAACCTTCAATCACCGATTCCTCCACGGCGTTGAACTTCGAACCGGGACGGTCCACCCCACCGCTGTGCGTGTAGTGCTCGCGCATGCGGGTGACCAGGAAGACCTGGTAGTCCATGGCCAGGCCGAAAGTGACACCGATGAGGAAGATCGGCATGAAGGAGATCAGGGGGCCCGGGGTGTTCACCAGACCCCATAGTCCCTCCTGCCACACCAGGACGGTGATGCCGAAGGCCGCGCCCACTGAAAGCAGGAAGCCCAGGCCTGCGACCACCGGCACCATGATGGAACGGAACACCAGCAGCAGCAGGATGATCGCCAGGCCCACCACGATCGCCAGGTAGAGCGGCATGGCCTCGGCCAGACGCTCGGTGATGTCCATCTGCACGGCGGTCAGCCCGGTCAACCCGAAGGTGACACCGGTGGCGGCCTCGATCTCCGCACCCTGGGTGCGGATCGCCTCAGCCACCGCGGTGGTTTCGCTGTCATCCGGCCCGGTGTAGGGGGTGACCAGCAGCTGGGCGGCGGAACCATCATCATTGAGCCCGATGATCTGGGCGTGTTTGACATCCGTCAGACCCGAGAGTGCCTGGGTGGTGTAGAGGTAGCTGCTGGTCTGGGCGGCGCTGAGGGGGTCGAACTCCCCGCCTGTCTGTTCCGTCAGGTCCTCCTGGGCACGCACCAGGGGCTGCAGGGCACCCGCCTCCGGGTCGATCCCGTCAGCGGCGATGACCACCAGGAAGGGGGCGTTGACGCCCTCCCCGAAACCCTCCGCCATGAGGTCAGCGGACTTGCGCTGCGTGGTGTCCAGGTTGGAGGTGGAGTCGGAGGGTAGCGCCATCTCCAGGCTCAGCACCGGGGCGCTGAGTGCACCCAGGCCCAGCACAACCACCGCCATGATGAGGGCCGGGAACTTATGGACGAAGGTGACCCAGCGATAACCCATCGTGGGGCGGGTACGGCGCTTCCCGGCGTTGGCGCCCCGCTTACGCGGATTACCGGCGATACCCGGGATCCGACCGCTGAAGGTCCGCTCCCCGAAGACACCCAGCAGGGCGGGGATGAAGGTCAGCGCCACCAGGACCGACACCAGGACGGTGAAGGCCGCGGAGAGACCCATGGCGGTGAGGAACTCGATGTTGACGATCGAGAGCGCCACCAGGGCGATGATCACGGTGGCGCCGGCGAAAAGCACCGCGGAACCGGCGGTACCGACCGCCATGCCGGCCGCCTCATCAGCGGGCATCCGGGCGCGTTCCGAACGGTAGCGGGAAAGAATGAACAGGGCGTAGTCGATACCGACCGCCAGGCCGATCATCACCGCCAACACCGGGGTGACATTGTTCAGCTCGGTGAAGGCGGTGGCACCGATGATCACCAGTGCGCCGATACCCACACCGATGATCGCGGTGAGCACCGGCAGACCTGCGGCCGTCAGCGAACCGAAGGTGAAGATCAGGACGATGAAGGCGATGATCAGACCGATGATCTCAGAGGTGGTCTTCACCGTGATCGGATCACCGAAACCGGCACCGCCGGCCTCCACCGTCAGGCCGGCATCCCGACCCACCTCCATGGCGGCCTTGACCACATCCCGGTGTTCCTGGGTGACATCCATGCTGGTGGGGACATCAAAGTTGAAGGTGGTGTAGCCGATGGTGAGTTCATCATTGACCATCGCCAGGTTATTGGCGTCGATCTGGGCGACCTCCACCGGCACACCGGCTTCAGCCATCTGCGCGATGACACCCTCCTGCAGCGCCGGGGACACCTCCACCGGGTTGCCGAAGCGTTCGGTGCCGGAGATCTCCTGCAGGTTTTCCTCGATATAGACGATCGTCTCATCGATCGCCGCCATATTGGCCGGATCTTCCAGCGTCTCACCGTCCGGGGCCTGGAATACCAGGTTCACGCCGGCCGCATTAGCCGGGTTCGGTGCCCCGGGGAACTGCTCATCCAGGAGGTAGATCGCGTCGATGGAGGGGGTGCCGGAGATCGCGAACTGGTTCGAGAAGGGCTTCATGATGCTCAACGAGCCCACTGCCACCGCCGCGAAGGTCAGCAACCACGCCGCAATGACGATCCACTTCTTGTGAAAGGACCAGCGTCCCAACTTGAACAACCATATGGCCACGTGCGGAAACTCCTGCGGGTGGGTGCGAAAGGATTAACGGGGCCAGTCTACTGCTGAGAGCTGAAACCTCTATATGGCAACGCTTATCGACGCCGCGGGGCGGCAGGGGCACCGCCCATGAAAAAATCCCGCACTCAGCAAGGAGCACGGGATTTCATCTGGCGGTGGCGGAGGGATTTGAACCCTCGGTTGGGGGTTACCCAACAATCGCTTTCGAGGCGATCACCTTCGGCCGCTCGGACACGCCACCGCGAGTCAGATTATCGGATGGGCACCGAGGCAGCCAAATCGCCTAGGGTCGGTCCTCGCGCTTATCTTCCTGGAAAGAGCCGAGCACCTTATTGGCGGCATCCTTCACCTTCTCGCCGGCATCGGAGATCGTCTCCTTGATCTGGGCCTTGGTCTGGTCGGCCTTGCCCTCATCCTCGAGACGGCGGTTACCGGTGGCCTCGCCGAGGCCTTCCTTGGTCTTGCCGCCAAACTCTTCTGCCTTGTTCTGGAAATCACCCATGGTCAAACTCCCTTATTAGTCGTTGCCGCCGAATTTATCGTCGTTGTCATTGTGGTCGAGGTGGGCCCGACCCAGCTTTTCATTCAGCGTCTGATCCTCGGGGTCGAGGGCTTCTTCATCGGGGTTGGAGGTATTGGAGCCGAGTTTCTCGCGCGCTTCATCTGCGGTTTTGCGAGAATCCTGCGTCTCTTTCCTCAGAGTCTTCTCCACCTTGTCGGGAAAATCCGTCATGACGCCGTCCTTCCATTCGGTCTGGATGTACTTTCCACCCTAACCACCGGAGACGAACTGTGCCGGATGTCACTAAATCGTTATCGGATACACAGCCCGCCACCAGCAAGCAGACAGAACTAGCGCAGTTCCCCGCGCAGCTCCCCGAAGAATTCCGCCAGCTGGGCGGCGCATTCCGTTTCTAGAACACCGCCGCGCACTTCGGGACGGTGCAGCACGGAGGGGTCGCGAACCACGTCGAATACGGAGCCGCAGGCCCCGGTCTTGGGCTCGAAGGCACCGAAGATGATGCGGTCGATCCGGGCTCCGACCAGAGCGCCAGCGCACATGGTGCAGGGTTCCAGGGTGACCGCGAGAGTGCAGCCGCTCAGCCGCCAACCGTCGTTGTGGTGGCGTACCGCTTCCCGGATGGCGAGGATCTCGGCATGGGCGGTGGGGTCACCATCAGCTTCTCGACGATTGGTTGCCCTGGCCAGCTCCACACCGTCCGGGCCGAAGATGACGGCCCCGACCGGGACGTCGCCAAGCGGGGTGGTGGCGGCCACGTCGAGGGCGCGGCGGATTTTCGCCTCGGCAGCAAGCTCACCGCGGGGTCGGGGCAGGAAACTCAATCGATGTCCAGGTCCGCGGCGTCGGCAAACTCTTCCAGGAAATTGAGGTCCTCGGCGATCCGGATGAGTTGCTCGCTGGGCCACATCTCCTCATCATCACAGATCACTCCCATCGCTTCCTCGGAGAGACCGAGGTCGGCGAGGATGTCGAAGTCACCCTCCGCCCAGGGGTCCACCTCATCGAGTTCATCGGGGTCGAGATCGGGGATCTCGGCGTTGATCTCCTCCAGCGCGGCAGCGGCAATGTCATCCTCGATGGCGGCGGTGGCGTCGGAGAGCAGCACCCGCGAACCTTCGGGCGTGGGGCGGATCAAGATGAAGTAGTCTTCGTCGACACAGAGCATGGCGAAAGCGGGGCCTTCGCTGCGTAATGTGCGGACCTGCCTGATCGAATTCTTCAGGCTGGAAAATTCATCGTCGAAGGATCGGACGTGCCATGCACCGTCCACCAGGGTGACCGTAACTGCGAAACTGTCCCCGTACTCATCGGCGTTCATATCAGGTAACCGTAGTCTTTGTGTGCCACACTTGTCAGGTGACTTCCAGAGACATTTCCCGCCCGGTCTGCCTACTCGGCCTCGGACTGATCGGCGGCTCCCTACTTCGTGACCTCAGTGCCCTCGGGCACCCCGCGTTCGGTTTCAACCGTTCCCCCTCCGGAACCAAGGCCGCCCAACAGGAGGGGTTCGACGTCAGTTCCGACCTCGTGGCCACCGTGCAGCGCGCCGAGCAGGAGAACGCCCTGCTCATGATCGCCACCCCGATGCCCGCGGTGGCTTCCATCCTCGCCGTCATCAAGGAGCATGCCCCCTCCTGCGGCATCACCGATGTCGTCTCCGTCAAGGCCCAGGTGCTAGACCTTGTCCGCGAGGCCGGCCTGGTCGAACGTTATGTCGGCGGGCACCCCATGGCCGGCACCTCTGAAAGTGGCTGGCAGGCCTCCCGGAAGGAACTCTTCAAGGGTGCCGCCTGGGTGGTCACCTTCGACCACGCCTATGACAGCCCCGAGGGGCCCGGCAAGGAATGGATCGAGCTGTGGACCGATGTGGTGCGCATGGCCAAGATGGTCAAGGCGGAGGTCATTCCCTCGCGGGTCGACGCCCATGACTCCGCCGTCGCCCGCATCTCCCACCTCCCCCATGTGCTGGCCGAAACCCTGGCGATCGTCGGCGATAATGGCGGTGCCCTGAGCCTGTCGCTGGCCGCCAGCAGCTTCCGGGACAGCACCCGCGTCGCCGCCACCTCCCCCTCCCTGGTGCGCGCCATGTGCGAAACCAACTCCGAGGCCCTGCTTGTCGCCCTGGATGAGGCCCTGGCGCTGCTTCAGGACGCCCGCGCCCACCTCTCCGAGGCCAGCCCCAGCATGGAGGAGCTCGCCGACAACGGCTACCGCTCCCGCATCCGTTATGAGGCCCGCTCCGGGCATAGTCGCCAGGGGGCGGACTCCGTGAGCCCCTCCCCCATCTCAGGGCGTCCCGTGCTCAGCATCAACCCGGGCAGCCCGCACTGGCTGCGCAGTCTCGAACAGGCGGAGAACCTCGGTGCCCGCATCGAGGTATCGGTGTTCTAACTCCTGCAGATGGTCCCGGGTCTGCGACCTGGGACCTACGGACTGGGGGTGGGGCTGGTGTATAGAGTGGGGAAACCTGCGCTTAAGGCCCCGACCTGAGTGGCTAAGTGCAGGTTTCCCCACTCTAGAATGCAAAGCCCCTTTGCAGAGCCCCGGAATCTGGGGTTGGATTCCAGGCAAGCGAAAACCCCGCCCAGAATTTCTTCTGTGCGGGGTTTTACTATTGGTGCGCCCGGAGGGATTCGAACCCCCAACCTTCTGATCCGTAGTCAGATGCTCTATCCGTTGAGCTACGGGCGCATTGTCATCACAGCCTGCGCTGTGCAACGAGAAACAACTTTACACCGACAAGCTCATTTAGAACAAAACGCCAGTTCAGAGGGCATTGAAAGGGAAAGCCACCACCCAGGCGGGAGATCTCCGCCCGGTGGTGGTGCCCCCACCCCCAAGGAGTTTCTAGAGCACGATGCCGAAGACCGGCACCGCGATGAAATAGGTGGAGAGGGTGACCAGGACCAGGCCGATGAGATTCAACCAGAGTCCGCCCTTGATCATCTCGCCGATCTTGACATATCCGGAGCCGAAGGCGATGGCGTTCGGCGGGGTGGCCACGGGGAGCATGAAGGCACAGGTGGCGGAGAGCGCGACCGGAATGGTCAGCAGCAGAATATTCTGCTCTCCACCGGCAGTCAGCCCGATGCCGACGGCCACACCGGCCAGGATCGGCAGGAAGGTGGCTGCAGTGGCGGTGTTGGAGGTGAATTCCGTGAGGAAGAGGACGATCGTGGCGACCGCTGCCACCAGCAGGAAGGTGGGCAGCACCTCAAGTCCCTTGGCCAGCTCACCGATCCAGATGGAAAGGCCGGAGGCGGAGAACATCGAGGAGAGACTCAGTCCGCCACCGAAGAGGAGCAGCACATCCCAGGGCAGCTTATTCGCGGACTTCCAGTCCATCAGCCGGGTCCCCTTCTTCAGGTCCACCGGGATGATGAAGAGCAGCAGTGCGGCGGTGATGCCGATCGCGGCGTCGGCAATGGTGATGTCCACATCGATCCAGTCGATGACCAGGGGGATGAAGACCCAGCAGAGGGCGGCCAGCCCGAAGATGACCCCGACACCGATCTCCGGGGCGCTCATCTTGCCCATCTTGTCCACCTCGGCCTTGATCATCTCGCGGCCACCCGGGATGGTGTCCATCTCCGGTTTGAATACGGTGACCAGCACGAACCATGCCAGCGCCAGGAAGATCACGGCGAGGGGGACACCGACGAGCATCCACTGCCCGAAGCCAATCTGGATATCATGGTTGCTGGCCATGTAGGCCACCAGCAGCGCATTCGGCGGGGTACCGATGATCGTTCCCAGGGAACCGATGGAGGCTGCGTAGGCGATGGCCAGCATCAGGCCGGTGGCGAATTTCTTCTGGTTCTTCATGCCACCGACGGTTTCGGCCGTCAGCTGCAGCACCGACATGCCGATCGGCAGCATGACCACCGCGGTGGCGGTGTTGGACACCCACATGGAGAGGAAACCGGTGGCGATCATGAAACCGGCGATCAGCTGCCTGGGTTTGGTGCCCACCAACAACACCACCGTCAGCGCCAGCCGGCGGTGCAGGTCCCAGCGCTGCATGCCCAGAGCCAGGATGAAGCCACCCATGAAGAGGAAGATGGTGGGCTCCGCGTAGGGGGCGGCAATGTCCTTGAAGGAGATGATCTGGGAGAGCGGGAAGACTACCAGCGGCACCAGGGCGGTGGCCGCCAGGGGGATCGCCTCCGTCATCCACCAGATGGCCATCAGGACGGCGGTGGCGGCGGTGATCCGTAGCGCCATGTTGTCGTAGACGACACCTTCCTCCGCCGATGCCTGGATGGTTTCGGCGGCGTTATCCGGGAAGATGAAGAAAATCAGGGCTGCGAGGGCGAAACCTGCCAGCAGGCCGATGAGCTGCCGCCGCCATTCGCGGGATTCCGCCCGGGAGACTGAGCCGGGAGCAGGGCTGTAAGCGACCTCGAGATCTTCGGTTGTCGAGACTGAGACTGAAGTATCGCTGGCGCTCGCCCCGGTACTGGGTGTGCTCATGACGCATCCTTTTCTACTGTCGGTGCTGCCAAAGGCCCCTGCGGCGAGGGTGGCCGCAGTTTCGATCACGGTGAGGCTAAGGAGCCGGGCCACCACCCCACCCCCGAGGATTGATTCGACCACGGAAGATCGGAGACGGAGCGGGATAGGGATGCGACCAGACTCACGAGACTCTATCCATTTTCAATCTACAATGGAATGGGACTGAAAGTTCGGCGAAAAAGAGCTGGTTCAAGATTCCCCCCCCCTGCACTCACCACCTGCACATATAAAATATTGCAGGATTAGCAGAACTCCTCCGGGGAAGGCTTGGCGGAGGGTACGCGAAAACCCCGCCCAGAATTTCTTCTGTGCGGGGTCTTCCTGTTGGTGCGCCCGGAGGGATTCGAACCCCCAACCTTCTGATCCGTAGTCAGATGCTCTATCCGTTGAGCTACGGGCGCAGTTTCCACAAGTGGAACGGGTTCAGCCTATATCCACCCAACCTGAGAGTCAAAATCCCCGGTTGAACTGGTTTTCTGTTTTCCCGGCACTGCACTGCAGCGCCGGGACACAGCATATTCATAAGCTGGCGGAGACGAGAGGATTTGAACCTCCGGTCCTCCGTTAAGAGGACAACTCATTAGCAGTGAGCCCCATTCGGCCGCTCTGGCACGCCTCCAGCGATTTACCTTAAGCGGTAAACCTCACAGTATCTTAGCCAGCGGACGCCAGACTCTCCAAACCCGCTGGCACAGCCGGGGAAACCTCCGCACCCAAAAGCATCACACAAGCTTCGCAGCTGCCCCCGTATATGCTTGAGGCCCATGAGCTCCCTGACACGTGCTGACCTCGCCGACATCCCTGCCTACGTCCCCGGCAAGCGGCTACCCGAGGCGCTGAAGCTTTCCTCCAATGAGGTGTCCACTCCCCCGCTGTCAGCCGCGGCCCGGGCAATGGCCGAAGCTGCGGCCGGGGCAAACCGCTACCCGGACATGGGCGCGGTGGAACTACGCACTGCCCTGGCTGAGCATCTGGAGCTGACCCCGGAGCAGATCGCGGTGGGTTGCGGTTCTTCCGCACTGTGTCAGCAGCTGGTGCAGATCGCTGCTGGCCCGGGCGATGAGGTGCTCTTCCCCTGGCGTAGTTTCGAGGCCTACCCGATCTTCGCCAGCGTGGTGGGCGCCACCCCGGTGCCCATCCCGTTGCTTGAGGATGGCCGTCATGATCTGGATGCGATGGCTGCCGCCATCACGGAGCGCACCCGGGTGATCTTCCTCTGCAACCCGAACAACCCCTCGGGAGCCTTGATGAGCTCGGCGGAGTTCGAGGATTTCATGGTGAAGGTGCCGCAGAATGTGCTGGTCGGCCTGGATGAGGCCTATGTCGAGTATGTCCGCAGCGAGGACACCCCCCTGGCCACTGAGGCCATCACCCGCTATCCGAACCTGATCGGCCTGCGCACCTTCTCCAAGGCTTATGGGCTCGCCGGGGTGCGGGTGGGTTATGCCTTCGGCTCCGCAGAGCTGATCGCCACACTGAATAAGGTGGCCATCCCCTTCGCGGTGAACAGCGTCGCCCAGGCCGGCGCGATCGCCTCCCTGGCAGCAGCGGATGAGCTGCTGGAACGCACCGAGATCATCGTCCAGGAACGGGATCGCGTGGCAGCAGCAACCGGGGCCCGCCACTCGGAGGCGAACTTCATCTGGTTGCCCACCGCCAATGCCGCCCCCATCGCCGCAGCACTCAGCCAGGAACAGGTGCTGGTGCGTGCTTTCCCGGAGGGACTGCGGGTGACGGTCGCCTCCCCGGAGGAGAATGAGATCTTCCTCCGGGCGTGGGAGAAGTTGAACTTGAGCTCCCAGCTCTAGCCACCGGCGAAGGGTGGCAGCACATCCACCCGGTGCGCCCCAGCCAGGGCCATGGTGGACTCGGCCTTTGCACCGTCCACGAGGAAGGTGCAGCGTTCGAAGATCTCCGCCAGGTTCATCCCTGCTTCGGTGGTTCCCCCGTTGTCTGCCGCCAGCTGGGACAGCAGTTCGGCAAGGGTGGCGGGAACCTGCTCGAGGGTTTCCTGGGCGGTGCCGCGGGCGGCTCGGGCGGCGGCGAAGTAATGGACCTCCACGTCGGGTTTCCTTTCTCTTCTGAGGTGCTTCCCAGCATGCCATGTCCGGCGCGGCAGGTAACGTGGGCGAGGTAGGAAATCACCTAGTGGGAGAGGGGTTATATGCGTACACCCGAGGATCATCTCGCCGACCTGCGGCAGCTGGTGCCGCCGCGCCCCGTCATCACGATCCCGCTCATCGGCGCATCCGGCCATCGGTTGGCCGGGGAGGTCAGGGCCCGCGAGGATTCCCCGCGCTTCGACAACTCCCAGATGGACGGTTATGCCCTCTCTGCGACACAGCTGGCGCGAACCCCGGCCAGTTTCCCGGTGGGGCCCACCATCGCTGCCGGCCAGGACCCGGATCTCAGCTACCCGGTGGGGCTCACCGAAGCCATCGCCCCCATCATGACCGGGGCGAAGGTCCCTGCCGAAACTGCCGGGATCGTGCCCGTGGAGCGGTGCTCACCGCAGGAGTTCGCCGCCGAAGGCGAGTTGGTTGAGGTGCCGGTCATTCCGGTGGGACAGTTCATCCGCAGGGCGGCTTCAGATATCAGCGCAGGCACCCCCCTGTTACCGGCCGGCCATCTGCTCGGCCCCCTGGATATCGGCCTGCTGGCCAGCCAGTCCCTGAAGGAGGTGGAGGTCCATCCTCGCACCAGGGTGTTGATCTGCAGTGGTGGTGCGGAGATCGGCAGTCAAGGTGTGGCCTCCATCCCGGATTCCAATGGGCCGATGCTGCAGGCTCTCTGTGAGGCCGCCGGAATTGAGGTGGCCCATCGGATCCTCACCGATGATGATCCCGGGAAATTGGGGCGCGAGCTGAAGGAAGCCATCGCGCAGCATGAACCGGATGCGGTGATCACCTCGGGCGGCATCAGCCACGGCAAGTTCGAGGTGATCCGACAGGTTCTGGAAATCCAGCCCGGGGCCTGGTTCGGGCATGTCGCCCAGCAGCCCGGTGGCCCCCAGGGTTTCGCGCTTTTTGAGGGGGTACCGGTAATCTGTCTTCCCGGCAATCCGATCTCCACGCTGGTCAGCTTCCGCCTTTTTGTCGCACCCCTGCTGGGTGAGGCCCCTGAACCGCTGAGCGCCCGACTGTCCGTGGACACCCCGGGGCTCGCTGAGGGGCGCACCCAGCTGCGTCGCGGCACGCACCGCGTCGTCGACACGCAGCTTGAGGCCACCCCGCTCAGTGGGGCGGGTTCCCACCTGCTGGCCCGCGCTGCGGGGGCGAACTGTCTGATCCGTATTCCCGGTGGGGCGCAGCTGCGCGCCGGGGATCCTGTCACCATCTACCCTTTCTAGAAGGAAAAACGTGCCCAAAACAGGACTGGTCATTGTCTCCTCCACCCGCGCCGCCGCCGGGGAATATGAGGACCGTTCCGGCCCCATCCTGGTGAATTTCCTGCGGGAGCAGGGTTTTGAGACCCCGGATGCCCTGGTGGTTAAGGATGCGGATATGCCCGCGAGCATGGCGAAGCTCTTGAGCTCCCCGGAGAAGCTGCCCGCTGTGCTGCTGACCTCGGGTGGGACGGGGTTGTCCCCGGATGATCGGACGGTGGAGGCGGTCAGCCCTCATCTGGATCGGGAGCTGCCGGGAATTGTGCATGCTTTCTGGGATCTGGGCCAGGAGAAGATCGCCACAGCCGTGCTTTCCCGTGCGGTGGCTGGAACAATCGGGCGCACCTTTGTGATGACCTTGCCGGGTTCCACCGGCGGGGTCCGGGATGGGGTGGCCATCCTGGCCCCGATCCTGGGCCACATCACCGAACAATTGGAGGGAAATCATGAGCACTGATCCGGCCTATGTGGCGGAACAGACCGGGAAACTCATCGACGCCCGGATGACAGAAAGCCCGATCGAGGAGCTGCTGCCCCAGGCTCGCCGCGACACCCTCCGGGAGGCGATGGGCGCACTGGTCACCTTCGAAGGCATCGTCCGTGACCATGATGGTGGGCAGCGGGTGGCCAACCTGAGTTATACCGCGCACCCCAGTGCCGGGGAGCGGATCAGGGAGGTGGCTGCAGAGGTTGTGGTCCAGCATCCGAAGACCCGGTTGTGGACCGCCCACCGCACCGGTGACCTGCAGATCGGGGAGCTGGCCTTCGTGGTGCTCGCCGCCGCCGCCCACCGCGGGGATGCCTTCCAGGCGGCTTCCGAACTGGCGGATCGGGTGAAGGCGGAGGTGCCGATCTGGAAGGAACAGCTGCTCACGGACGGCAAGACACAGTGGGTGGGGTTGGAATGAAGGAACTGAACCCTGCCCAGGTGGCCCGCTACCGACGCCAGATCACCCTCGGTGGTTTCGGCCCGGCCGGCCAGCAGAAGCTTCTCGACGCCCACGTCGCCGTGATCGGTGCCGGTGGGTTGGGCTCCCCTGCCCTGCTCTATCTGGCCGGGGCCGGAGTCGGGAAGGTCACCATCATCGATGATGATGTGGTGGATCTGTCCAACCTGCACCGCCAGGTCATCCACCGCACCGCCGCGGTGGGTGAATTCAAGGCTTCCTCGGCCCGCCGGGAGATGCTGGAGCTGAATCCTGATAGTGAGATTGAGCTCTTCCAGGAACGTTTGACCTGGGAAAATGCCCGGCAGGTACTTGAAGGGGCCGATGTGGTGCTGGATGGCAGCGATAATTTCGCCACCCGGCATGTGGCCTCCGCAGCCTGCGCCCAGCTGAGGATCCCCCATGTGTGGGCCTCGATCCTGGGTTTCGACGCCCAGATCTCCGTGTTCTGGGCTGATCATGGCCCGGTCTATGAGGACCTCTTCCCCACCCCACCACCCGCAGGTTCCGTGCCCAGCTGCTCCCAGGCCGGGGTGTTGGGCCCCCTGGTGGGTGTCATGGGTTCCACCATGGCGATGGAGGCGCTGAAGCTGATCACCGCCATCGGGGAACCCCTGATGGGCAAGCTGGGTTATTACTCCTCGCTCAGTGGGCGGTGGGAGTACATCCCGGTGGTCGGCAACCCGGAGACCGTGGCGAAGCTGCGGGCCGAGGGCCCCGTGGAAACCGGGATCATGGTGCCGAGCGGGGTGGGCGGGGCGTCGCAAAGCGGGGTGCCGGAGGTGTCCGAGATCCCCGAGGGTGCGCTCCTGATTGATGTGCGGGAACCGGAGGAGTTCGCGAACTTCATCATTCCCGGCGCGGTGAATGTGCCGCTGGCCCGGATCACCGAGGAGGGTTTTGTGCCTGCGGGGGTGCATGCTGATGCCCCGGTGGTGATCTACTGTGCCGGTGGAGTGCGTTCGGCGAAGGCGGTGCGTGCGCTGCAGGAGGCGGGGGTTTCGGGGCCGGTGAGTCTGGCCGGCGGGATCGATGCCTGGTTGGATCGGCAGGGTTAGGATCGGGGCATGTTAACTGGACTGTGGAATCTGCTTGTCCGATCCGTGGGCACCGCCATTGCGCTCTGGGTGGTCACCCTATTCGTGGAGGGTGTCACCATCGCCACCCCGGATACCATTCTGGCTGGGGACGGCTCCTATGACCGGCAGCTGGTGTTCCTGGCGGTCGCAGCGGTGATTGTGCTGCTGAATATGCTGGTCAAACCGGTGTTGAATCTGATTGGTCTGCCGATCACGATCATCACCCTGGGGCTTTTCGCCCTGGTGATCAATGCGGTGATTTTCCTGCTGGCGGAGTGGATCTCCCAGCAGCTGGGACTGGGGCTGTCCATTGACACCTTCATGGACGCCTTCTGGGGTGCGGTGATCATGGCGCTGGTGAACTGGCTGCTGGGTCCGCTGAGCGGGATGCTGAGTTCGAAGCGACGTTAGCCCCAGACCCGGGTGGAAAGCAGAAAACCCCGCTCACGGTGCATACCGTGAACGGGGGATCGGCGGAGACGGCGGGATTTGAACCCGCGGATGGTTTCCCATCGCTGGTTTTCAAGACCAGTACATTCGGCCGCTCTGTCACGTCTCCCTGGCCGGTACCTCACCGGTACCAACCCCATCAGATTACCTGACGCGCCCCGGAGTCGAAACTTCCCCTACCCTGGGAGGGCATGAAGGCAATCACTCTCATTGAACCCACTGAAACAAACCCGAAGGCCCAGCTGAACTTGGCGGAGGTGCCCACGCCCGAGCTCCAGGACGGGGAGGTGCTGGTCAAGGTCCATGCTGCCGGTGTGAACCGCGCTGATCTGCTCCAGTCCCAGGGCAATTATCCGGTTCCCCCGGGAGCCTCCGAGTTCCTCGGCCTGGAGTGTGCCGGTGTGATCGAGGATCCGGGCACCACCGGACGCAGCAAGGGTGAGAAGGTGGCCTGCCTGCTGGCGGGTGGTGGTTATGCGGAGTACGTGGCGGTCCCCGAGGGGCAGCTCATGCCGATCCCGGAGGGCTACTCCATGGTGGAGGCGGCTTCCATCGTGGAGGTGGCCTGCACCGTCTGGTCCAATATCGGCATGCTCGCCGGCCTGAAGAAGGGCCAGACCTTCCTGATCCACGGTGGGGCGGGCGGCATCGGCACCTTCGCCATCCAGATGGGCAAGGCCCTGGGTGCCACCGTCGCGGTCACCGCAGGTTCCGCCGAGAAGCTGGCCACCTGCAAGGAACTGGGTGCCGATATCCTCATCAACTACCGCGAGGAGGATTTCGCGGAGGTGCTGAAGAACAAGGTGGATGTCATTCTCGACATCATCGGCGCAAAATACCTCAACCAGAACCTCACCGCGCTGGCCAAGGACGGTCACATGGTCACCATCGGTCTGCAGGGGGGTCGCAAGGGGGAGCTCAACCTGGGGCTCATGCTGAATAAGCGCCTGAACATCTCCGCCACCGCACTGCGCAGCCGCGACCTGGCGGACAAGGCGAATATCGTCGCCCAGACCATCGAGCACATCTGGCCGATGCTCGCTGATGGCCGCATCACCCACCAGATCGACCGCACCCTCCCCCTCTCCGAGGCAGGCCAGGCCCTGGATCTGCTGGAAGACAGCGCCGTGACCGGCAAGATCGTGCTCGAGGTCCGCTAAGAACCGCTTATCGACGCTCCGTACCCACCGCCACCGGCGGTGCGGATCGAGATGGCCTCCCCGGCGCGCAATTCCACCCGGGACATTGATTCCAGGTCACGCACACCCTCGGTGCCATGGTGCTGCACCCCGGCTGGCGTGCCGGGTTCCCCACCATGCAGGCCCCAGGGTCCGCTGCTGACTCTTTCGGTACCGACGGTGACGATGGCGCTGCCTGACCTGAGCCGCAGTGTTCTTTCCAGGCCGTTCCCACCCCGGTGCCGACCGTCCCCACCGGTGTCCGGCAGAATGCGGTAGCTCTCCACCAGCAGTGGATATTCCCGCTCAATGACCTCGCAGGGGGTGTTGCGGGTGTTGGTCATGTGGGTGTGGGTGGCGCTGGCACCAGCCTGGTCGGGGAAGGCACCCTGCCCCCCGCCGTAGGTCTCCACATAGGAGTAGTACTCCCCGCTTGAAGGGTCCATTCCCCCGATGGTGAGCATGCTCATCGAGCCGGAGGAGGCTGCCGGAACCAGGCCCTGGGTGAAGGTTTCGAAGGCACCGAAGAGGGTGTCCACGATGCGCTGGGAGGTCTGGATATTGCCGTGTGCCACCGGTGCGGGAAAGACGGCGTGCACCAGGCTGCCGGGGCGGGTGATCACCTTGATGGGGTGGGTGAGGCCCGCGTTGGAGGGCAGGCTGGGATCGCTCAGGGATTTGAGCACATAGGCCACGCAGGCGGTGGCCACCGCCCGGGAACAGTTCACCGCCCCAGGCACCTGATCGCAGGTGTCGGAGAAGTCCACCTCGATCTCATCTCCGCGGACCGTGACGGTGGCGGCGATGGGCAGCTGCTCAGGATGCACCCCGGTGTGTTCGAGGTGGTCGGTGAAGCTGCCCCGGCCGTCGGGAAGTTCGCGGATGGCGGACCGGGTGCGCCGCTCGGCGTAGTCGACCAGGGCGTGGCAGGCGGTGTGGAAGCCCGCCACACCCCACTCTTCCAGCAGTTCCTGTACGCGCCGGGTGCCCAGCCGGTTGGCCGCCACCTGTGCCATGAGGTCCCCGCGGGTCTTGTCTCTGGTGCGGATATTCATCAACAGCAGTTGGAGCAGCTCTTCCTGTAGTTCTCCTCGGGCGAAGAGTTTCAGGGGCGGGATCCGGATGCCCTCCTGGAAGATCTCGGTGGATCGGGTGGACATGGATCCCGGTGTCTGACCGCCGACATCAACGTGGTGGGCCATGTTGGCGATCACCGCCACGATCCGGTCTTCCTGGAAGACCGGGGTGATCACGCACATGTCGGGCAGGTGGGAGCCACCGAGGTAAGGGTTGTTGGTCAACAGCACATCCCCCGGGCGGAGTCGTTGTGCCCCGTATTCGGCCAGGGTGGTGCGGATCAGGGTGGGCATGAGTCCGAGGTGGAGGGGGATGTGTTCAGCCTGGGATATCAGTTCCCCGTCGGGGCCGTAGATGCCGGCGGAGCAGTCCCGCCGGTCCTTGATGTTGGGGCTGTAGGCAGTGCGGATCAGGGCGGTGCCGACCTCCTCGGCGATGGATTCCAGCCGGTTGCGGGCGATCTCGAGTTCCACGGCATTAAGTGTCATGCCCGGGTTTCCTTCCGGCTCAGGTGCAGGAAACCGTATTCATCACAGCGGGCTTCCTGGTCGGGGCGGATATAGGTGGTGGAGTCGAACTGGTTGAGCACCGCCGGGCCCTTGATCACTGCACCAGCGGGGATTCCGGCGCGTTCGAAGATCGGGGTTTCCCACCATGCACCCTCGATATAGACCGGGCGATGCTCCCCCGGTTCCACAGTTCCCCCGGTATGCCAGGTTGGTTGTGGCACTTCCTGGTGCGGCACGGTGGCCACCAGTCTGGCCACCACCACTTCCATGCTGGCCACCGGGTCCTGGAAGCCATAGCGTTCCTCATGGGCGGCATCGAAACGCTCCCGCTGGGTTGACCAGTCCGGGGTCCATTCGATGCTCAGTTCATAGCTTTGGCCGATGTAGCGGGCATCCACCAGGCGGGTGATCAGGAATTCCTCCGTCCCCATTTCCTGGGCGGCCTGTTTCTCCAGGGCCTCGAAGACGTCCTCCAGTCCGGTGGTGGTGGTGACCGGGGTGGCGAAATCATGTCGGACGGGGGCATCCAGCATGCCCACCGCAGAGGCGATGCCCGGGGTCGGGGGGATCACCGTCGAGGGCATGCCCAGTTCCTGCATCAGGTCGGAGCCGTGCAGTGGTCCTGCCCCACCGAAGGCGATGAGGTGGCAGCTGCGGACGTCCACCCCCTGTTCCACACTGACCTTTCGGATGCCACGGGCCATGGTGGCGGTGATGACCGACAGAATGCCCTCCGCGGTCTCCTCCACCCCCAGACCCAGCTGGCTGCCCCACTCCGCCATCCTCGCCCGGGCGGTGTGCAAGTCCAGCTGGAAGCGCCCACCCAGCAGACTGGGTCCCAGGCGCCCCAGCACCAGGTGGGCATCGGTGACGGTGAGTTCGGTGCCACCACTGCCATAGCTGACCGGCCCGGGTTCCGCGCCCGCGCTCCGGGGGCCGACCCGCAGACCACCACCGGAATCCACCCAGGCGATGGAACCCCCACCGGCACCGATGGTGTGGACCGATACCGAGGGCAGTCGCAGTGGCAGGGAATCGATCTCCCCGGCCATGGTCTCCTCGGGCTGTCCCCTACGGATCAAGGCGATATCGGTGCTGGTGCCCCCGATGTCGAAGCTGACGGCATGGTCCAGGCCGAGCAACCGGGACCAGTGTGCGGCCCCCACCACCCCACCGGCCAACCCGGAGAGGACGGTGCGGGCGCTGTGTTCACTGGCCAGGCGGGGGCTGAGCAGCCCACCATTGGACTGCATGATCCACAGTTTGGAGGGGATCTGCAACTGCTCGATATCGGTGTCCAGCCGGGAGAGGTACTCGGAGATCCTGGGCTGCACATAGGCGTTGACCACCGCGGTGGAGGTGCGTTCATATTCCCGCATCTCCGAGGTCACCGAGGTGGCGGTGCTGATCCTGGGGGCTGCCCCCAGTTCCTGCAGCCGCTTGGCCGCCTGCTCCTCATGTGCCGGGTTGGTGTAGGCGTTGAGGAAGGAGATGACGAGGATGTCCAGTTCCAGGGCCCGGAGCTTTTCCGCCACCTGTACCAGTGCCGACTCCTCCAGTGCCTGCAGCACCTGACCATCGGCAGCCATCCGCTCCGCCACCTCCACGACCAGTTCGCCCGGGACCAGCGGGGCCACCCTGGTGATGCGGCTGTCATAGAGGGAGGGGCGGGCCTGGTGGGCGATTGCCAGCAGGTCCCGGAAACCTGCGGTGGTCAGCAGCCCGACCCTGGCCCCGGTCCGGGTGAGCACGGTATTGGTGGCCACGGTGGTGCCGTGCACCAGACGCTGGATCTGGGTGAGACTGGCATCCTGTTGTGCCATCGCCCCCTTCAGCCCAGCCATCACCGCCTCATCGGGGGCATGTGGGGTGGAGGGTACCTTCCACACCGCCAGGGAACCATCACTGCGGCGCACCCCGATATCGGTGAAGGTGCCACCGGTGTCCACCGCCACCTGTAGAGCTGCTGAATTCATGGGCACTCCCTATCTGAAGAGTGCCCCCGAGCTTAGCGCGGCGTCGAGAAGCGAATCAGGCCAGGGAGGCGAGGACCCGGACCAGGTTGTCCACGTCGGCTGAGGTGTTGAAGGGCCCAAGGGAGACGGTGACTGCCCCACCGATCTCCTCCACCCCCATCTCGCTGAGCAGTGGGCTGGTCGGGCAGAGCGTGGTGACCAGACCATTGTCGATCAGACGCTGGTGGACGGTTTCCGCCGGGACATCACGCACCGCGAAACTCAACCGGGGGATCCGGTCACTGATGCCGCCATTCGCGGCCTCCCCGGTCACCCCCAGGATGTGCACCGAAGCCAGGTTGCCCAGGGACATCTGCAGGTCTGCGGCGAGATGCTCCAGATAGTCCTCAAGTTCCCGCATCGAATGCTGCAGGCGGGTGCTGCGGGTGCCACGGGAGATCACCAGATCCGCGAGATGATCCACGGTGGCGGCCACACCCCCGGCCAGACCGGTGGAGATCGGGGACTCCAGCTTCGCGGCCGAATCCCCCGCCGCGTGGGGGTTCAGGGAATCCAGGCGGCGGAACATGCGGCTGTCACGGAACACCAGGGCTGCCAGCTGTGGGCCCCCCAGGGCGGCGAGGTCCAGGCCCAGGATGTCCGCCCCCAGCTCCGCCGCACTCAACGGCCGGTAGGGGGCCACCGCGGTAGCGTCCACCAGCACCCAGGCCCGGGAGCGGTCCCGGACGATCTCGCAGATCTCCGCCACCGGGGCGACCGTGCCCAGCAGCTCATGGGCGTGGGAGAGGGCGACCAGCCGGGTGCTGCCATCCACCAGGTCCGCATATTGGAAACCGGGCAGGGCACCGGTGGCCAGATCTGGCTGGGCCCAACGCACCCCGGCGTTCAACCCCTCGAAAGCTGCGGTGAGCACCGCCTGGTCGAGGCGGCTGAGCACGATGGAGGAATTATGGCGCAGCAGGGGGCGCATTGCCCTGGCCAGGCTGTGATAGAGCACCGGCAGGCTGGGGCCCAGCACCACCTGTTCCGGGGCGGCACCCACCAGATCCGCCACCGACAGGCGGGCAGCATCGAGGTAGTGCTCCCCCTCCAGGCGGCCAACCCGACCCGCCCGGGAGTGGGTGCCGGAGGTGGGCTCACTGTCCGCCAGGCCGGGTGAGAGTCGGAAGGAACGGGCCACCGCCGCCGAGACCCGCTCCGGGATCTGCGGACACGCATGTGCGTTGAGGTAGGTCCACCCATCGCTCAACGAGACGTAGAGCCCGCGAACCCGAGCCACGTCATAGGCCATCAAACCTTCTCCTTCTCCCCCGAAACCTCAACTTCAAGTATGCCGCTTCGCTCTCATCATTGCACCGACTCTGACAGAACACATATTCGCCCCTCACCCGCCACGGGGTGGGGTCTGGAGTGGCCTTCAGAACATGGGGAATACTTTTCCACATCTGACTGTGAACTGCCTGTGAGCTGCACCAGCGCCGGAGAGTGGGAAAGCCGGGTTGCTGCCGATACCCCGGGGAAGCATGGTGACCGCGATGGGTCCGACGGATCGGCAACTCTGGGTTCCCGGCCCCCAAGGGTTAGGCTGTTCCTCGTGCACGAAGAAGCTGAGATCCAGAAACTACGCGCCGACCTTGAACGGATGACCCGGGTCGAGGTCGACAATGTACCCCCTTCCGAGTCGGCGACCTTCAAGATGGCCTGGCAAGACCTGGTCCGTGGCTTCCAGCAGCGTGAGCTCTGGCTGTCCCTGGGTTGGCAGGACATCAAGCAGCGCTACCGGCGTTCAGTGCTGGGCCCGCTGTGGATCACCATCGCCACCGGCGTGATGGCCGTTGCCCTGGGCCTGCTCTACTCCGTGCTCTTCAAGATCCCGCTGGCGGAGTTCCTGCCGCATGTCACCGTCGGGCTGATCATGTGGAACTTCATCTCCGGCTGCATCAAGGAGGGGTCCGATATCTTCATCGACAATGAGGGGCTGATCAAACAGCTCCCCTCAGCCCTGTCGGTGCATGTCTACCGCCTGGTGTGGAAGCAACTGCTCTTCCTGTGCCACAACCTGGTGATCTGGGTGATCCTGATGCTGGTCTTCCCCCGTGACCTGGGCTGGGAGGTGCTGCTGGTGATTCCGGCGATGGCACTGCTGGTGCTCAACGGGGTGTGGGTGGCCATGTTCTTCGGGATCGTCGCCACCCGCTACCGGGATGTCTCCCCCTTGCTGGAGGCCGGCACCCAGCTGCTGTTCTATGTCACCCCGATTGTCTGGATGACCTCCACCCTGCAGGAGAATGTCGCCGAGCTGGGCTCCCGGGCCCGTCTGGCGGAACTCAACCCCCTGTACCACTACCTCGAGATCGTCCGCGCCCCGATGATCGGCGCCGACCTGCCCGCCTACCACTGGTGGGTGGTCATCGGCTTCACCGTCGCCGGGCTGTGCCTCGCCATGCTGGCGATGAAACAGTGGCGTTTCCGCGTCAGCTACTGGGTTTAGGAGTTTTCACCATGGTATCCATCGACACCTACAACGCCTGCGTTGATTTCCCCATCTTCGACGCCAAGTCCCGCTCCATGAAGAAGGCCTTCCTGGGGGCGGCCGGTGGCGCGATCGGACGGAACAAGAACAACACCGTCGTGGTTGAGGCCCTCAAGGATGTCAACCTGCACCTGCGCGAAGGTGACCGGGTTGGTCTGGTCGGGCACAACGGTGCCGGCAAATCCACCCTGCTGCGCCTGCTCTCCGGCATCTATGAACCCACCCGCGGTTCCGCGGACATCCGGGGCCGGGTGGCCCCCGTCTTCGACCTGGGTGTGGGCATGGACCCGGAGATCTCCGGCTATGAGAACATCGTCATCCGGGGTCTCTTCCTCGGCCAGACACGTAAGCAGATGAAGGCGAAGATGGATGATATCGCCGAATTCTCCGAGCTGGGTGAATACCTCGCCATGCCGCTGCGCACCTACTCCACCGGCATGCGCATCCGTCTGGCGTTGGGTGTGGTCACCTCCATCGAACCGGAGATCCTGCTTCTCGACGAAGGCATCGGCGCCGTCGACGCAGCCTTCATGGCCAAGGCCCGCAACCGCCTGCAGGAAATGGTGGAACGCTCCGGCATCCTGGTCTTCGCCTCCCACTCCAATGACTTCCTGGCCCAGCTGTGCAACACCGCCCTCTGGGTCGACCACGGCACCATCAAGCAGACCGGAATGGTCGACGAGGTCGTCGAAGCCTACGAGGGCAAGGGCGCGGCCGACCACGTCCGCCGCCTGATCACCCGGATCGACGCCGAGAAGAAGGGCATCCCGCTGGAGGAGCCCGAAAACTAGTTTTCCGGGGCCTCCTTCACCACCTTGGCCAGCATCTCCTGCAGGGGCCTAAGATCCCGCTCCTCCGCAGCAACCCGGCTGGCGGAGTCATTGTCTTCCTGATCCGCCCGGGTCCAGTCCAGTTCCCACCCCGCGGCAGCCGCCACCCGGGACCAGAAGATCCGCTGGGTGCGACCATTGCCCTCCCGGAAGGGATGGATGTAGTTGAACTGGTCATAGTGGTGGGCCAGTCGGGCGATGAAATTCTCCCGGTTACGCCCCCGCAGGTAGTGGTCGGTGCGTAGATCACCGGCCGTGATGCCGGCGGCCCGGTCGATGGCGATCGCCGGGAGGAATCCCTCGGTGCTGCGGCGCAGATCCACGGTGCGGATCTCACCGGCCCAGGGATAGATGTCCTGGAAGAGGTGGTGGTGGAGAGCCTTGAGTTCCGTCAGGTCCCGGGTTTCGGGAAGCTCCAGATCTTCCAGCTGGAGGGTGCGGACGAAGGTCAGGTCCGCCTCCGCCTCCGCCAGTTCCCCCTGGGTGGTGGCACCCACCAGATTCCGCAGGATGCCGCTTCCCTCATCCAGGTAGGGGTCCTGATATTCAGCCATGGCGGTACCTCTCCTTCACCTTGGCCACCAGTTCATCGGCATCGAACCCGCCACTGATGTATTCCTCGGCCAGTTCCCGGGTGGCGGCACTGATCTCCCGGCCCTCCATCCGACCATTGTGTTCCGCCGCCTCAACCTGCCGACGCCGTGCATTCCAGCCCGGATCATCTTCCATGACTGATCACTCCCATCCTCGGATACCTGGCCTCAACCATATGACCTGGAACACACCCGCGCCAGGGCTGTCCTGGTTTTCACCCAAAGCAACCCCCTTCCCCGAAGCGCCCCGCCCCGGTATCAGGGGCGTGCCGTGGCACAATGATCCCCATGTCAGATCCCAGCGCCCTGCCCCACCTCAACCGCAGCAACACCACCGCCGCGGTGATCGTCACCCACAAACGCGTCGAACTGCTGCGCGCCTCCCTGGAGCAGGTCTGCCGCCAGACCAAGCCGGTGGACTGGGTGATCGTGGTGGACAACGGCAATGAACCCCCGGTCCAGGAATTGCTGGAGGAACTCGCTGGAGAGCGCGGGGTATACGTGCCCTCCAAGACGAACCTGGGTGGGGCAGGCGGCTTCGCACTCGGCTTCCTCAGCGCCCTAAGCCTGGGTGCGGAGGCGGTGTGGTGCGCCGATGATGACGGCCGCCCCGCCGATGAGAAGGTGCTGGCCACCCTCTACGAGGTTGCCGAACAACACCGTCTACACGAGATCTCCCCGGTGGTCTGCAATATCGAGGACCCCGGCGCGCTGGCCTTCCCACTGCGCCAGGGGCTGGTCTGGCGGCGCCGTCTGGAAGAACTCGAAGGTGATTTCCTGCCCGGCATCGCCAGCCTCTTCAACGGTGCCCTGATCAGTGCCCGTGCCATGGAGATCATCGGGGTGCCGGACTACCGGCTGTTCATCCGCGGGGATGAGGTGGAATACCACCGTCGCCTGGTCCGTTCGGGACTGAACTTCGGCACCTGCCTACGCGCCGCCTACCTGCATCCGGACGGTTCCGATGAGTTCAAGCCGATCCTGGGCGGGAAGATGCACACCCAGTACCCCGACAATGAAAGCAAACGCTTCTTCACCTACCGCAACCGCGGTTATGTGATGAGCCAGCCCGGCATGCGAAAATTACTGCCCCAGGAGTATGCCCGTTTCGGCTGGTTCTTCCTCATCCGGCGCCGCGATCCGAAGGGATTCCGGGAGTGGCTCAAGCTCCACCGCCTGGGCCGGCAGGAACGCTTCACCCGGCCTTGAGGCCCTAGATGAACCTGAAGATGATGGTGCGCTGCACCACGAAGTTCAGCACCGTGGCAATACCCTGCGCGATGACATAGGCACAGATGATCGCCAGCCCACCCTGCAACCCCCACTCCGTGAAGAGGTTGTAGCCCAGGCGGTGCAGCCCCACATTCACCCCCCAGGTGATGGCATACAGCAGGGTCACCGCAAGGAAACGACGGGTGGAGGGCTCCGCCTTGAAGGTCCAGCGACGGTTGAGGAAGTAGGCGGTCAGGGTGCCCACGATGAAACCGACCGTCCGGGCGAGCACCGGGCCCACCCCGAAGAACATCTGCAGAATGAGGGTCAGCCCCAGGTCCGGGATGGCGGAGATGCCACCGGAGATGATGAACTTCATGCCCTGGACGCTCAGCCGGCTCTCGGAGAGCTCGGCGCGGGAACGGGCCCGGGACAAACGGGCCTCCCGCTCCGCATCGGTTTCCGCCCCAGCATGCAGCGGCACCGGATATTCCATGGCCGCTTCCGCCATGTCCCGGGTCGTCGGTTCAGCGGCGGTGAATAAGCCGTCTTTTTCACGTTCAGTGTCAGCCACGGGAAGACAGCCTACCGGTAGACCCTGTGAATTCAGGACCCCAGCAACTCACGGTAGATATCCAGCCGATCCACCGGAGCCAGCGCATCCTCACCATAGGCACCGATCTTCGCCAGCTCCATCAGCGAAGCCGCACATAAACCCCTGATCTGCCTGCCACTGAGTGCGGAGCCATCATCATCAACCCACCCCAGGGAAGCCATCGTCGCCTCCAGAACCTCTGCCGCGAGATGTTCATCACTCATACATGACAGGGCCAACACCACAACCCAGAAAGCATCCCGGGAAACCTGCTCATCCTCCAGGGGCAGCGCCCGACACACCGCCACCACCTCCTCCGGCAATGGGCTGGCCCGACGCAGATCCAGGGCCTGCAACAAGGGCACAAAATCAAAGATACTGCTGCGGCGGATCAACTCCCGGATCTCAGCATGGGTGGACGCCAACACACTCCGGATCTTCTCCGTCCCGGTCAACGCCGCATTCACCGCTGCCAGATCAAACTCCCCGTCCGCGAAGGAACCGGAGCCACCCACACACAACACCTCAGGTGTGCCCCGGTCACGGGGATAGGACTCAAGGGTGCGCAGACGGAGCTCCCACAACCCCCAGTGGTAGGTGATCTCATCCCCGGAATAACGAAGATGATGGTTGATCTCCACCGCCGGATCCACCCGCTGCCCACCCCGCGTGAACCACCAGGGCCCACCCTCCGACGGGTTCCCCGGATCCAGGGAAAAGGAGATGTCGAGTGCCTCATGCAGATCCACCAGATGCAGCGAATCCTTGATGCCAATATGACGGTGAACCTCCTGGTCCGCCTGCACATTCGACACCTGTAGAATCACAGTCCGGGGCTCCCGTTCCGGTGGGGGCACCCCCTTTCCCCGGGCACGCACCGACGCCAGGGAGACGACGTTATCTGGGGTGCTCTCGGGGGACATGCCTCCCAGGGTAGCGACTTGGCCGCGCCGGGGTCGGCGTGCTCCCTCCCCTCAGGCCACAGCCTCCGGCTTGTCCCAGGGCAGGGGCCGGACCTCTGTGCCGAAGAGTTCCTGCAGGTATTTTCGGGCGCGTCGCTGAGCTTCCAGGGTGTGCCACTGCTCCACCAGTTCCGCCACCGCGGTGGCATGCGCCCAGGTCTCGGCCGCCACCTCCTCACCGTGGTAGCTGGCGCGCAGCTCTTCCGGATCAGGCAGGCTCACCGCCTCCAACCGAGGCAGCTGCAGGGTCTTGTTCCGCGCTTTGGCAGCCTTCGCGGCTTCCTTCACCTCATCAGCGGCAGCCCGCATGCCCGCCATGATGGTCGCCAGGTCGGTGTGTGACTGAGCCGGGGCAACCGGCCCGGAGCCCGCCACCTCCAGAATCACGGCATCGTGCAGCAGATCAGCCAACTGCCCCGGATCCAGCTCGCCCTCACCGAAGATCCAGGCACCACTGAGGGCCCCCGCGGCAGCCGGACCTTCCGGGGAGGTCTGCACATGCCAGAGCACCACTTCCCCGCTCTCCCGCTTATCGACGACCGCGATCACCGGGTGCCGCAAGATCTCGCTCATCAGGCCTGCACCTCTTTTTGCTGCTGTCGGTTGAACAGCTCAGAAGCGACATAGACCAGGACCGCACCGGCAGCGCCGAGGAGGGTGTGGGGACGTTTGATCCCCCGCCTGAGCAGTGCCCCGGCCAACCTTGCCCGCCCCTTGGACTCCAGGCGGGAAAGCAGCACCGCAGCCAGCAGTGCGGTGCCCATGATCAGCCAGGTGCGCAGCGGGGAACCCAGATCGCTGACCGAGGTATCTGATTCCGGGCCACCCTTCTGCCCGATATCGCCTATCTCCTGACGCATGCGGTCCAGCAGCACCGCCGGATCATTATTCGGGTCCTCATCCACCGCATTGAAATAGGCGACCAGGCCCAGACCACCGGCAGCGAGCAGCGCGTTGATCAGGAAGCGGGCGATACGGGAGGATACATAATCAGGGAGGGCGAGACTGACACCGGCGATTCCGGCTTGAGTGAGACGACCTGCCAGGGTGTCGTCGAGGCTGTAGAAGTCCGTGTTCGAGCTCATGCCACCAGCGTAGTTGCTCCCCCAGACCCTGGCCCGATGACATCCCCCAGGCAACTGGCTACGGTTCCGCCGGCCTGAGGGGGTACCCTCGGGAGCATGTTCGGGAGAAAAAAGAAGGAGCAGGCCGCTGAGCGCCACGTCGCCGCGGAACAGACCAACCTGCCACTCGATGACCTCATGACCCGCCTCGTCGCCCAGGAGCTGCCGCTGCTGGACAGCAAGGACCGCACCGAGCTCTACCAGGTGCTCAAGGATTATGAGGGGCCACAGATCACCTCCCAGGAGGAATTACCGCAGCGGATCCGGGAGATCCTGGGCCTCTGAAATGCAATCAACCCCCGTTCCCATTTCAGGGAGCGGGGGTTTCAGCTTAAAAAGCGCGAGCTGTTCTTACTGAGTGTTGCCGAAAACCTCGGAGGAGGCGGTGACGACGCTCTGCAGGCCGCCGAAGATGCTTCCGAAAACGCCGGAGATAGCGGAGATGATGGTGGAGATGACTTCGGTCATGATGAAAACCTTTCAGAGTTCTATGGATGGGGTACGGTGACGCACCCTTAGAATTGATGAATATCAGGGCAGAATTTCGCTCCCCACCCCAGGTGGGGAGCGAATTTCATTACTGAGCCTGGTTCATCCCGCCCATATGACGGGATGATCGGCCCAGGAAGCCTTAGGACAGGTTGCCCAGAGCGTCGGAGGAGGCGGTGACGACGCTCTGCAGGCCGCCGAAGATGCTTCCGAAAAGGCCGGAGATAGCGGAGATGATGGTGGAGATGACATTGGTCATGATGAAAACCTTTCCTGGGCGGGTCGGCAGAAGATGCCGACCACAGAGTGCATGGTCTTAAATCTCAGTTTCCCCTGGGGAGGGGAAGCGGGGCCTTAGGACAGGTTGCCCAGAGCGTCGGAGGAGGCGGTGACGACGCTCTGCAGGCCGCCGAAGATGCTTCCGAAAAGGCCGGAGATAGCGGAGATGATGGTGGAGATGACATTGGTCATGATGAAAACCTTTCGAAGTTTGGGGGGCCGGCTTCGTGGCACCGAACCCCGTCAGGATTCAATTCACACCAACCCATGGAGCGCGGGTTCCTTATATCTCGGGTGAGATCCTCAATGAACTCTCGATGACACTCATTGTGAGTAGTCACTTCGCGTTCACCGAACATGAGAACCCTTGAGCCGGTGTGGTGATTACCAGTATTGCAGGCTCCGAGATGTGACGGCAAGTGAAAACTGAAACTTGAAAATCAATTCATGAAAACGATTGATATTCACCTTCACATCACCCAAGTTCAGTACCCAGATTTCAGGGGTAATTAAGAAAACACACACCCTTAAATGAGCGGGAAAAACCGCCCCCATGTGGGGGCATTTTGCATTTTTATCCAATATTTACGCAGGTAGAGGGGCACTCCGTGAAAACTCGACCCCTCCAATCCGCTGCATAATATTTAATGCGGAATTCCTGTAACACATTGAATTAAATAACGATTCAATTCCTTTAAATCCAGAGTTGGTCGAGTATATCGCGGAACAACAATCATTCGTTTCACGATCGACAAATATTGACTTAATTTCAGAAATGACCCCTTTATCCTCATTCGCAATTAAGGACAATCACATTTTAAGTAAATTCCCATAGCCCCCTCCCGGCGACATCACCCACTCCCCGATACCCCCGAAACGGGCAGGGGTGTTGGAGACCCAACTCCAGGGGAGCACCCCGGGCCCCCACTTAAAGGGTCTTCCTTATATAGAGGACGGCGCCGAGGGTGCGTCCCATTTCACGGCGCGTAGACACCGCCCCCTCCCCCACCGCGGGTAGAGTCATTTTCGTATCCGCGTGTCCGCCCTCCCTGGAATCCTTCCGGGGTGTTGGGGCGTAGACATGTCCGTCGACAGAAGAATCGGAAGATGGAACTGCAGACCACTGAGAAGTCCCTGCACGGCTGGGGCCGTACCGCCCCTTCCACTGCGCAGGTCCTGTCCACCCCTGATGCCGAGCAGATCATCGCGGCCGTCAAGCGCGTCGCCGATGACAACAGCTCCAAGCCGGCGCATCTGCGCCGTGGTGTCATCGCCCGCGGCATGGGCCGCTCCTATGGCGACCCCGCCCAGAACGGTGGCGGCCTGGTCATTGACATGCCGGCACTGAACAAGATCCACTCCATTGACCCGGATTCCGCGATCGTCGATGTTGATGCCGGCGTGACCCTGGATCAGCTGATGAAGGCCGCCCTCCCCTACGGTCTCTGGATCCCGGTGTTGCCGGGCACCCGCCAGGTCACCATCGGTGGCGCTATCGGCCCTGACATTCACGGCAAGAACCACCATTCGGCTGGTTCCTTCGGCGACCATGTCACCAGCATGGATCTGCTGGTCTCAGATGGCCGGGTCCTGACCTTGACCCCGGAGGGCTCCGCCGATGACCCGAAGGGCGAGCTCTTCTGGGCCACCGTCGGCGGCATGGGCTTAACCGGTGTCATCCTGCGGGCGAAGGTCCGCATGACCAAGACCGAGACCGCCTACTTCATCTCGGACACGGACCGCACCAGGAACCTGGATGAGACCGTCGCCTTCCACTCGGATGGTTCGGAGCATAACTACACCTACTCCTCTGCCTGGTTCGATGTGATCTCCCCGGAACCGAAGCTGGGACGTTCCACCATTTCCCGCGGTTCGCTGGCCACCCTGGCGCAGCTGGAGGAGCTGGCACCGAAGCTGGCGAAGGATCCGCTGAAGTTCAACGCCCCGCAGCTGATGACCGTCCCGGATATCTTCCCTTCCTGGACCATGAACAAGCTCTCGTTGATGGCCATCGGCGAGGCCTACTACGCCATGGGTGCCCCGGCCCGTAACCAGGTGAAGAACCTGACGCAGTTCTACCAGCCGCTGGATCTGATCGGCGAGTGGAACCGTGGTTACGGTTCCAAGGGTTTCCTGCAGTACCAGTTCGTGGTGCCGATGGATGCCGTGGAGGCCTTCAAGGAGATCATCCGGGACATGCAGCGTTCCGGCCACTACTCCGCGCTGAACGTCTTCAAGCTCTTCGGTGAGGGCAACCGCGCCCCGCTGTCCTACCCGATGGCCGGTTGGAATGTCTGCGTGGACTTCCCGATCCGTCCGGGTCTGAACAAGTTCCTCGATGATCTGGATCGCCGCGTCCTGGAGTTCGGTGGCCGCCTGTACCTGGCCAAGGAGTCCCGCACCTCGGCGGAGATGTTCCACAAGATGTACCCCGGCATGGCCGACTGGCTGAAGATCCGCAATGAGATCGACCCCAATGGTGTCTTCGCCTCCGATATGTCCCGCCGCCTCGAGCTGCAGTAGAAAGGACCGACTAAAAATGCTGAACGCAGTGGGCCAGGCCCAGAACATCCTGCTCCTCGGAGGTACCTCCGAGATCGGTCTCGCGATCGTCAATGAGTTCCTCTCCCGCGGCCCCGCCCGGGTCACCCTCGCCACCCGCGCCGACTCCCCGCGTATCGACGCCGCAGTGGCGGAGGTCAAGGCCGCCGGGGCCAGCGAGGTGAAGATCCTCGATTTCGACGCCACTGACTTCGATTCCCACCCGGCCGTCATCGACGAAGCCTTCGCCCACGGTGACGTGGACATCGCCATCGTCGCCTTCGGCACCCTGGGAGATCAGGAGGAGTTGTGGCAGGACCAGGCCAAGGCCGTGGCCTCAGCCCAGATCAACTTCACCGGCCCACTGTCGGTGGGAGTACTGCTGGGGCAGCGTTTCAAGGCCCAGGGACACGGCACCATCGTCGCCCTCTCATCGGTCGCCGGAGTCAGGGTGCGCCGCTCCAATTTCGTCTACGGTGCCGCCAAGGCCGGCCTCGACGGCTTCTACACCCAGCTCGGTGAGGCCCTGCATGACAGCGGCGCCAAGGTTCTGGTGGTTCGCCCCGGTCAGGTGCGCACCAAGATGTCAGCCTCCGCGAAACCCGCCCCGCTGACCGTGAACCGGGAAGATGTCGCTGCGGCCACTTTCAAGGCTGTGATTGAGGGCAAGGACATCATCTTCGTCCACCCGGCCTTCCAACTGGTCACCACCGCCTTCAACTTCATTCCCCGGCAGATCTTCCGCAGGCTGCCGATCTAGTTTTTCAGTTCCACCACACCGCCACCGGAGGAAAGTCCCGGTGGCGGTTTCTGTGATTCCGGCCCGTACCTGGGGATCGGAACGGAGGTTATGGGAGAATGCCAGACATGACGACCACCACCAGCACAACCGGAATGCCGGAGCCACACCCGCTGGATGTCCCGGAACCGGAACAGACAGAGGGGTACTACATCGATCAGCCGAACCGGAAGCAGACGGTTCTGGCGATGGTGGCGGCAGCCCTGGGCGGCGGGGTGCTGACCCTGGTGGCCTGGTTCACCCTCAACCTGACCTCACTACCGGCTTTCTCCACCTCCATGGTCACCAAGGGGCTCGCCACCGCCGGCACCCTGGTGGTGCTGGTGGCCGTCGCCCTGGTGGTCATCTTCTGGCTCTTCGATGAACATTCCGCCAACCAGCGCTATGACAGTGCCCTGGGGAAGTTGCGCGCCGTGGTGCGGCCGAAGGGGAAAGATGCGCCGGATGAGGGGGGCGTCGATAAGCCGGTGGGCCTCACCCGGCCACGCTGGCGGGTGATCCTGACCTACCTGGTCTGTTATCTCTCCCCTGCGGGGCTGGTGGTCACCACCACGGCGATCCCCCTGGCCTCCACCAAGCTCTACCTGGACGGCATCCAGGTGGATCAGGGTTTCCGCACCCAGTTCCTCACCCGGATGACAGACACCTGGGCACTGGCGGACATGAACTACATGGACATTCCCACCTTCTACCCGGGGGCGTGGTTCTGGTTCGGGGGCCGCATGGCGAACCTGCTCGGCCTGGAAGGCTGGGAGGTCTACCAGCCCTGGGCACTGGTCTCCATGGCCGCTGCCGCCTGTGTGCTGGTGCCGGTATGGCAGCGCATCAGTGGTTCCCTGGTGGTGGCCACCGCCATCGCCCTCTTCAGCACCTGCCTTGTGCTGACCATGACCGCCGATGAGCCCTATGCCGCGATCATCGCCCTGGGTGTACCGGTTGCCACCGTGCTGGCACGCCGCGCCGTGCTGGGAGATCTCTTCGCCGCTGTCGGCATGGTCATCTACCTCGCCATCTCAGCTTCGACCTACACCCTTTTCACCGGTGTCATCGCCCTGTCGGTGGTAGCCATCGCGGCAGTCTTCGCCGCCACCAGTGAGCGTTCCTGGCTGCCGCTGCTGCGGATGGCCGGGATCGGCATCGCCTCAGTCCTCCTAGCCCTGATCTTCTGGGGCCCCTTCCTCCTGGAGGTACTCAGCGGCGCGGAACTCTCCGGGGGAAGTGCCACCCACTTCCTGCCGCAGGAGGGCACCGAAATACCGGTCCCCTTCCTGTCGCCCTCAGCCATCGGGGTGCTCTGTCTCCTCGGCCTGATCTTCCTGATCATCCGCGCCGTAGACCCTGATCTGAGGGCCATGGGGGTCGGTCTGGTCATCTTCTACGTGTGGGCGATGGCCTCCATGGTGGCTACCCTGGCCGGTTCCACCCTGCTCGGTTTCCGCCTGGACACCATCATCGCACTGCAGCTGGGCACCGCCGGTGTACTCGCCCTGGCAGATATCCGGCTGGTCGGGGTGGAGCGTCTCTATCCGGATCGCATCACCCCCCAGGTCTCCCGCTACATCACCCTGGTGATGGTCATCCTGCTGATCTTCAGCGGCCTGAAGTACGCCCAGGACATCCCCTACAAGAACCAGGACGAAATCGACCAGGCCTACACCGACACCGACGGCAACGGGGAACGCGGTGACCGTCGCACCCCGGATGCCGGCAGCTACTACGCCGAGATCAACCAGCACATCACGTCCTTTGGCTACCAGCCGAACCAGACCGTGGTGCTCACCGATGAAATCAACTTCCTGGCATATAACCCCTATCACGGCTTCCAGGCCTTCACCAGCCACTACGCCAACCCGCTGGGTGAGTTCGACCGCCGTAACGCCGCCCTGGAAAACTGGGCCGAGGATTCCTGGGACCGTCTTTCCGACCCCACGGACTTCCTCCAGGCAATGGAGTCCTCCCCCTGGGAAATCCCAGATGTTTTCATCCTCCGGGGTTCCCTCGAGGAACCGGAGAAGGGGCTGAACTACCACATCGCCGAGGACATCTACCCCAATAATCCCAATGTCCGTTATCAGCGCCTGAACTTCAGCCTGGAGCCTTTTACCGGCCCCGATTCAGTGTGGGATTTAACTCAGATCGGCCCCTTCGTGGTGGTGACCAATGAAGGCTGAAAAATCTGACGTACACTCTCCCATTGTGTCTGAAACCGCCAAAACGAAGCTCAACGTGGCGCCGCAGTGGCTGAAGGTTCTCGCCATCCTCACCGGTGTGCTCGGGTTCCTCTCCTTTGTCGCGCTCCCCTTCTTGCCGGTGAACCAAACCCAGTCCTCATTGAACTGGCCGCAGAATGACAACCTGGGCAGCGTGAACGCCCCCCTGGTGTCCTATGCGCCAGAGGAGTTCAGCGCCAGCGTCCCGATCGCGGCCGCCGAGGCGCTGAACGAGGGTCAGAGCATGATCCTGGGCACCCTGCCCCAGGACAGTACTGACGCCACCAGCCGGGGACTTTTCGTCCGCGGTTATGAGGACAGCATGGTGGTCACCGTGCGTGACCGCGTGGTTCTCGAGGTCACCGAAGAAGAACTCAACGATCTGCCGGAGGAGGCGGTCCTGGAGGTCTCCTCCACCGGCACCGAAACCACCGCCGAGATCCCGGGTGCCCGGGATGAGGACGGTGATCCGCTCCGCGGGGTCGTCGATGAGGATGTCCGCCCCCAGGTCACCGGCATCTACACCGAGATCGAGGACAGTGCGGAGAACTTCACCGCACTGAGCGAAGCCGGCCTGAACGTTGACCTCGAGATCAACTCCCGCTTCACCTCCACTCCCTCGGTGATCAAGTACATCGCGATGTACGCCGGCCTGATCCTGCTGCTGGTCTCCCTCTGGTGTCTGCACCGCATGGACAAGCTGGATGGCCGCAGCAGTCGTCGCTTCCTCCCCGAGAAGTGGTGGAAGCCGAAGGTCCTGGACGGCCTGGTCGGAGCCATCCTGGTCTACTGGCACATGATCGGTGCCAACACCTCCGATGACGGCTTCATCCTCACCATGGCCCGGGTCTCCGAGAACGCTGGCTACATGGCCAACTACTACCGCTGGTTCGGAGTGCCGGAGTCACCCTTCGGCTCCCCCTTCTACGACATGCTGGCCCTGCTCACCCAGGTGTCCACCGCCTCGGCGTGGATGAGACTGCCCGCACTGATCTCGGGTCTGGTCATCTGGCTGGTGCTCTCCCGGGAGATCATCCCCCGACTGGGTGCCGGTATCAGTGGCCGGAAGGTGGCCTACTGGTCCGCCGCCTTCATGTTCCTGGCGTTCTGGCTGCCCTATAACAACGGCACCCGCCCGGAACCGATCATCGCGATGGGTGCGCTACTGACCTGGGCCTCCTTCGAGCGTTCGATCGCCACCGGCAGGCTCTTCCCCGCGGCGGTGGGCACCATCATCGCCACCCTTTCCCTGGGTGCCGGCCCGACCGGATTGATGGCGGTGGCTGCCCTGCTGGCCTCCCTGTCCCACCTGATCCGGATCGTCAACCGTCGACTGCCACAGATGGGTGCCCCTCAGGGTTCCTCCCGGGGCACGGTATTCACCGCCGTCTTCGCCCAGATCGCCCCCTTCCTGGCGGCCGGCACCGGCATCCTCATCGCCGTCTTCGGCGACCAGACCTGGGCCACCGTCATGGAGTCCATCCGGGTTCGTTCCGCCAAGGGCCCCGCCCTCAACTGGTATGAGGAATGGGTCCGTTATGAGACCCTCATGCAGCCCACGGTGGATGGCTCCCTGACCCGTCGTTTCGCCATGCTGATCATGTTCTTCACCCTGATCGTGGTGTTGGCGACCATGCTGCGTAAGGGCCGCGTGCCTGGCTCCGCGAAGGGCCCCGCCCTGCGGTTGGTCCTGATCATCTTCGGTGCCATGTTCTTCATGATGTTCACCCCGACGAAGTGGACCCACCACTTCGGTGTGTACGCCGGTATCGCCGGTGCCCTCGCCGCCCTGGGCGCGGTGGCGCTGAGCTATATCGCGCTGCGTTCCAGTCGGGCCCGCACCCTGCTGATCGGCGCGGTGCTCTTCGTCATGGCGATCTCCCTGGCCGGTATCAACGGCTGGTGGTACATCTCCAGTTTCAATGTCCCCTGGTGGGACAAGACCGTCCAGCTCAAGGGCATCGAGTCCTCCACCGTAGTGCTGTTCCTCGCCCTGCTGGTGCTGCTGGTCGGCGTGATCCAGTCCTTCGTCTCTGATGTCCGGGCCGACCGAGCCGAGGCCCGGGGTGAATCCGCGGCCTTGGCTGCTGAGGAACAGGCCAAGCGCAAGCGTTGGGTCGGAGTGGCTGCCGCCCCCGTGGCGGTGTCCACCGCATTGATCACCATCTTCTCCCTGGTCTCCCTGACCAAGGGTTTTGTGGACCAGTACCCGGCCTACTCCGTGGGCCTGGGTAACTTCCGCTCCCTGGCCGGAGACCGGTGCAGCCTGGCCTCCGATGCCATGATGGAAACCAACACCAATGATTCTTTCCTCCGGGTGGCCGATGGTTCTGACTTCGGAGAATCCCTGGAAAGTGAGGATCACCGCGGTTTCGATCCGAATGGTATCCCGCCGACCATCAATGCTGAAGGGGTGTCCGTCTCCTCGACCAGTGCGATCTCCGACTCGGTGGATTCCGATGGCGGCAGTGAGGAGGCCACCGGACAGGAGACCGGCACCACCGGTGGTGTCCGCGCCACCGAGGGTGTCAATGGTTCCACTGCCCGCCTGCCCTTCGCCCTGGATCCTGCCGAGGTCCCGGTCATGGGTTCCTGGCGCCAGGGTGCGCAGCAGCCCGCCGAACTGAGCAGTACCTGGTATGAGCTGCCCGCCGCTTCCGAGAATGCACCCCTGATCGTGGTGTCCGCCGCCGGCCGTATTGAGCACCATGACATCAATGGTGTGAAGCAGGACGGCCAGGAGCTGCTCCTGGAGTACGGCACCATGGGCACCAATGGACAGGTCAGCAACCAAGGTGAGATGGAGATGCTTGACATCGGCCCAACCCCCTCCTGGCGCAACCTGCGTCTGCCTCTGGAAAACCTGCCGGAGGAGGCGAATGTGGTGCGGATCGTCGCCGCCGACCCGAGCCTGGACCCGGATCAGTGGCTGGCCTTCACCCCGCCGCGCGTGCCGGAACTAGCTTCTCTCAATGAGGTCGTCGGTTCCGAGAAGCCGGGTCTGCTGGACTGGTCCGTCGCCCTGCAGTTCCCCTGCCAGCGCACCTTCGACCACTTCGCCGGTGTGGCCGAGATCCCGGAGTACCGGATCTCCCCGGATCATGCCGGTAAGGTCACGCTGACCCCCTTCCAGGACTACGCCGGTGGTGGTGTGATGGGCACCTCGGAGGCCGTGAACTCCTCCTATGAGCTGCCCAGCTACACCCGCAATGACTGGCACCGCGACTGGGGATCCATCGAGATCTACGAGCGCCGACAGAACTCCCAGGGTGAGGTCCCGGCTGATGCCCAGATCGACTATGAGGAGATCAACCGCTCCGGGTTCTGGGACCCGGGCGAGATGATGATCGACTAGCTTCGCTTATCGACGGCCCCCGGTGGCCCGAGGGAGGCGGACCCCGCTGTGGGGTCCGCCTCCCTTTTTGTTCTTCCAGCCTGGCAACCTGTTCCGGCATTATCAGGCGGGATCAGGCAGAGAAAAAACCTCGAAAACAAGAGGGAACACTATTTATTTATGAAAAATATATTCAATAAATCTATTGCGACAGCCCTTTTCGGGGGTGATGTGCCGATCCAAAATCATGTCGCCACGGGCCCCTGAGCTGGTTTTTCAGCCCCCAGGCCGATCCCAAAGGCCACTGGGAGGCAAATTTTTTGCCTGGGAACTTGTAACTATTCGGATACTTTTAGAAAATCTAACTAGTTCTGAAGTGAAAAATGTGACAGATTCAAAAGCAGTACACCCCTACGAAAGGTTTTCCATGAAGCGCATCATTGCCCTCTCCGGAGCCGTCAGCCTCGCCCTCGCTCTCGGCGCCTGCGCCACCGACGAGGACGCCGGCACCACCACCACGGCAACTATGGAAGAGACCACCACCGAAGAGACGGCGACCGAGGAGGCCACCACCGAAGCTCCCGAGGCGAGCACCGACATCGTCGACACGGCCGTCGCCGCTGGCAGCTTCACCACCCTGGCCACCGCTCTCGAGGCTGCGGACCTGGTCGAGACCCTCAAGGGCCCGGGGCCGTTCACTGTCTTCGCCCCGACCGACGAGGCCTTTGATGCACTGCCGGAAGGCACACTGGACGAGCTGCTGGCAGATCCCACCGGGGACCTCTCCCAGATCCTGCAGTACCACGTCGTCTCCGGCGAGGTGATGGCCGCAGACGTTCTGGAGCTGGACGGCCAGACCGTCGAAACCATCCAGGGCTCCGATCTGACCGTCGAGGTCGAGGGTGAGAACGTCGCCCTGATCGACGCCGCCGGCAACCGCGTCAATGTCGTGGACACCGATATTGCCGCCTCCAATGGCGTCATCCACGTCCTGGACGGCGTGCTGATGCCGAACGCCTAAGCACTACCTGGCACCCACACCGCCCCGGCCCGACCCCCGCAATGGGGATCGGGCCGGGGTTCCGTTTTCCCACCCTTGCCAGATACCCCCATGGGGTATAAAGTTGAGGCTGATGGTGCGCCAAACTCGAAGGGCCCACACCCCCCATATGCTCAATAAAGAGGACTGATAACCCATGCCCCAGACTCAGGCACCACTTGAGTTGCTCCAGGTTGATCTTGGTGTCACCGGCATGACCTGCACCTCCTGCTCCTCCCGCGTCGAAAGAAAGCTCAACAAGGTCGAGGGAGTCGAGGCCAGCGTCAACTTCGCCACAGAGTCCGCGTCAGTGAAATATGACCCCACCAAGGTCGACACTGGGCAGCTCATCGAAACCATCCGGAACACCGGTTATGACGCCTTCGCAATGAAGACCGACACCACCGAAGAATCCCCGGGCCCCGGAGAGAACCTGATGGCCGGTGGCCAGAGTCAGATCGATGCCGCCCGCGAAGCCGAAGCCGCCGATCTGAAGCACCGCCTGATCGTCTCCGCCCTGCTGGCCGTCCCGATCATGTTGCTCAGCATGGTTCCAGCCCTGCAGTTCAACAATTGGCAGTGGGCCGTGCTGACCATGACCACCCCGGTCTACTTCTGGGGTGGCGCCCCCTTCCACCGGGCCACCCTGGTCAATCTGCGCCACGGTTCCTTCACCATGGACACCCTGGTATCTCTGGGAACCACCGCCGCCTACCTCTGGTCACTCTGGGCGTTGTTCATCGGCAATGCCGGCATGCCGGGCATGAAGATGGAGATGCATCTGTTGCCCTCCGCCTCGACGATGGATGAGATCTACCTCGAAACCGTCGCCGTGGTCATCGCTTTCCTGCTGCTGGGCCGCTGGTTCGAAACCCGGGCCAAGGGGCAGTCCTCAGAGGCGCTGCGCACACTGCTGGATATGGGAGCCAAGGACGCCGCAGTCCTCCGGGATGGTGCCGAGGTCCATGTCCCGGTCAGTCGACTCAAGGTGGGTGATATCTTCATCACCCGCCCCGGAGAGAAGATCGCCACCGACGGCACAGTCACCGAAGGGTCCTCCGCCGTGGATGAATCCATGCTCACCGGTGAATCCGTTCCCGTTGAGGTGAGCAAGGGTTCCAAGGTCACCGGCGCCACCCTGAACACCTCCGGCCGCCTACTGGTCGAAGTCACCCGTGTCGGCGCAGACACCACGCTGTCCCAGATGGCACGCCTGGTCACTGATGCCCAGTCCAAGAAGGCCCCGGTACAGCGCCTGGTGGACCAGATCTCCCAGATTTTTGTGCCCACCGTCATCGGTATCTCCATCCTGACCCTGCTGGCACATATCTTCTTCACCGATGCTGGCCTGGCACCTGCCTTCACCGCTGCGGTCGCCGTGCTGATCATCGCCTGCCCCTGCGCCCTGGGCCTGGCCACCCCCACCGCACTGCTGGTCGGAACTGGCAGGGGTGCGCAGATGGGTCTGCTGATCAAAGGCCCGGAGATCCTGGAATCCACCAAGAAGGTGGACACCATCGTCATGGACAAGACCGGTACCGTCACCTCCGGCGCCATGTCCGTCAGTGAGATCACCGCAGCACCCGGTTTCGAGGAGGAAGAGGTGCTGGCCAAGGCTGCCGCAGTTGAGTCCGCCTCCGAGCACCCCATCGCCCAGGCCATCGTCCGGGAGGCGGAACGCTCCGTCCCCGTACCTGAGGTCAGCGCCTTCAACAACACCGCCGGCCAGGGTGTCAGCGGCACCGTCGAGGGCCAGACTGTGACCATCGGCCGCCCTGCGGGATCCCTGGAACCCACCCTGCAGCACGCCTTCGATGCGGCTCAGGAACAGGGCGGCACCCCGGTGGTCATCCAGATCGAGGACAAAAATGCCGGAGTGATAACCATTCGTGACACCGTCAAGAAAACCTCCGCCGAAGCCGTCGCAGGATTGAAGGAACTGGGGCTGACCCCGATGCTGCTGACCGGTGATAATGCCGGTGCCGCCCGAGCGGTTGCGGCTGAAGTCGGCATCGACCCGGAGCATGTGATCGCCGAGGTCATGCCGGAGGAGAAGGTCGCCCAGATCGAAAAGCTGCAGGCCCAGGGCAAGAATGTCGCCATGGTCGGCGATGGCGTCAATGATGCCGCAGCACTTGCCCAAGCAGACCTGGGCCTGGCGATGGGTGCCGGCACCGACGTCGCCATCGAAGCCTCCGACATCACCCTGATGAACAATGACCTCCGCTCCACGGTGGATGCGATCCGTCTTTCCCGCCGCACCCTAGGCATCATCCGGGGCAACCTCTTCTGGGCCTTCGCCTATAACGTCGCCCTGATCCCGGTAGCTGCGCTCGGCCTGCTCAACCCGATGCTCGCCGGGGTCGCGATGGCTTTTTCCAGTGTGTTCGTGGTCCTCAACTCCCTGCGTTTACGTGGCTTCCGTTCCTCACATGGGGCCGCCGCCTAAACCCTGCTTATCGACGCCCCCCTGCCCACCACGGCCCGTGGTGGGCTTTGGCCGTTGTGGGGATTGTTTAGAAGGGTGGTTCCTCCTCCCGGGTTGTCTCCTCCGGGGTCGGGGCGGGTACGGCGTTTGTTGACCCGTTGGGCACGACGCTGCATAAACGACTGCGCAAACAGTGTGCCCGGCCGAGACAAAGGCCCCCGCGGGTGGGTGACCACCACATCACCATCCGGATAGGTCCAGCTCCACACCCCCTGCGCATCCATCACCAGGTTCAGGTCCCCACGGGTTTTCCTCAGGTGATGCCTGCGACACAGACACTGCAGGTTACTAGGGGTGGTGGGACCCCCGTCGGTGTGGTTGAGCACATGATCAACATCGCAGGCCTCGGCATCGATCCCGCAGTCCTCCGGCCCCCGACAGGTCCCGTCCCTGCCTTTCACGGCCCGGATGATTTCCTCGGTGGGTCGGTAGGTCAGGGTGGTGGTGTGGGCGGGGGGGTCCATGGTGCGGGTGTGGGTGATCCGTTCGGCCCAGCGTCGGGCCTGGCGGTCATCGAGGTAGCCGGCTCCTGCCAGATAGGTCGGGGTGTCACCGTCTGGTCCGTAGAGGTTGTACACCACCTTCGGGTTGTGCATCGTCCCGCGGAGCAGCCCCAGCAGGGCGTCATGCAGGGTGGTGTCTTCGGCGGTGGCGGTGGCCCGCAGGATGGTGTGGATGTCCAGGGCGTCATCGGCGGCGAGCACCGCCTGGATCTGGGTGTGTCCGGTGCCGGTGGTGCGGAAGTGGATGCCCAGGGCTCTTGGGTGGGTGTCGTGTTCGGCGGCCGGGTGTCGTGTTCTATGAGGAGGAGGCGTAAGGAACCGGCGGATGGTTGTCGGCCCCGGGAGGGCTTCCGCGGCTTTGGTGGGGGTGAGGAAGGTGGTGAGGTGCTTATCGACCTCGGTGATGATGTCGGGGTCGTCCACGGCGATCAGGGCGTGTTCGATGGCGCGCAGCCTGGGGTGGTCGAGCAGGCCGAGGTCGTGGTTGTGGGCAGCCAGCACCGGGTAGTGGCGCAGGAGTTGGACGATCGACAGCCAGGTCAGTGTGGTGGTTGTGCTCAAGGAGGTGCGGGCGGCGAGGTGGGAGGTGGTGGTGTCGATATCGGCGTCGTCGTCTGGGGTGACACTTGTCCAGAAGGTGAGGTCCTGGCGGTTGCGGTGGGTGGTCCAACAGGCGGCGGGGTCGGTGTGGCGGTAGTAGGGGTGTGGGGTGGTGTGCATAGGTGTTCCTGGGCAGGCTCGTGCATGGAATGCGTGTTCGATATCGAAGCTGGGACACGGGCAGGGCATGCCCACCACCCTGGGGGTGGTTCAACTACATAAGACCATGTGCGGCGCTGATCTGAAGGGGCACCCGTTCGGCAGGACTCACGCACATACACATTCGAATCAAGACTCCGCAGTAAAGATCAGGAAGCCTGAACCACCTCAGCTCCCTGACCTATCGAAATGCCTTCTAATACGCCCGTGTTAAACCGCCAGGGGCTTATCTTCAGGGCGCACCGCGACCGGCAAGGCACTCTCCCCCATCAGATCGCGGTCCACAGCCGCCGCAGCAGCACGGCCCTCTGCAATGGCCCAGACGATGAGGGACTGACCACGACCATTGTCCCCGGCGATGTAGATGGGGGCCTCGAAACCCGGGAAGCGGGGTGAAGCCTGGGCCCGGTATTCGCTGCCCCGGCTGATCCGACCACGGGAATCCGCCTGCAGACCCAGTTCACTGAAGAGCCCACTTCTTTCCGCACCACTAAACCCCAGAGCGATAAACACCAGATCTGCTTCGAGGTGGAAATCAGTTCCCGGTACCGGCACACGCTTTCCCTCAATGACCTCGATATCCACGCACTGCAGGGAACTCACCTGTCCATCCACCCCGTTAAAGGCCATTGAGCCAGCGTTGAAGAGTCGCTGGCCGAGGGGTTCACCGGGCATGCGGGTGGCCAGCCCCAGAGCCTCGATCTCGGCGGCAGATTCATCACCGCTGATGCGGTACTCCCCTTCCTCATGAGCGGTGGCCACCCGCTTGATCAGGGGGAACATCGGCCAGGGGGTTTTCGGGGAGCGGGTTGCCGGAGCCTCAGGACGGATGTCCACCTGGGTGACTGAGGCTGCGCCCTGGCGCAGCGCAGTGCCGAAGCAGTCCGTGCCGGTGTCACCGCCACCGATGATGATGACCTTCTTGCCGCGGGCGTCGATAAGCGAGCGGGGACTGTCACCCTCGTTGGATTTGTTCTGGGCGGTGAGGTATTCCATGGCCGGGTAGATGCCAGCGAGTTCGCGGCCCGGTACATCCAGGGGGCGCGGTACCGGGGTGCCGGTGGCCAGCACCACTGCGGAGAATCCGGCCAGGTCAGCCAGGGTGGGAGCGAAGGAGGTGCGGAAGTTCGTGCCCTCGGCACGCATCTGTTCCAGACGGCGGTCAATCCAGCGGTTCTCCATCTTGTACTCCGGCACGCCATAACGCATCAGCCCACCGAGGCGGTCATCACGTTCGAAGACGGTGACGCGGTGACCGGCGCGGGTCAGCTGTTGAGCGGCAGCCAGACCCGCGGCGCCGGAGCCGATGACGGCGACGCTCTGTCCGGTGTCCATGCTGGGTCGGATCGGGGTGATCCAGCCTTCCTGAAAGCCGTGTTCGATGATCTCCAGCTCGATGTTCTTGATGCTCACCGCATCATCATTGATGGCGAGTACGCAGGCACCTTCGCAGGGGGCGGGGCAGAGTCGGCCGGTGAATTCGGGGAAGTTATTGGTGGCGTGGAGTCTTTCCAGGGCTTCCTGCCAGCGGTTCTGCCGCACCAGATCATTCCATTCGGGGATGATATTGCCGAGCGGGCAGCCCTGGTGACAGAAGGGCACACCGCAGTCCATGCAGCGCGCGGCCTGCTGCTTGAGCTGGTCTTCACCGAAATTTTCATAGACTTCGCCGAAGCTCAACAGACGCAGCGGGACCGGCTTGTGGGTGGGTTCGCGTCGGGGGTAGGTGAGGAATCCATGTGGGTCGGCCATCAGTTCACTGCCTCTCTGATTGCGGGGCTGGTGTTGAATTCGAGTGTCACGCGGCGGTAGTCCCGCGGCATGATTTTGAGCAGGTCGGCGGCACGGAAGGGAGTCCGGGAGCCGGTCAGGCGGATGTGGCGGGCGATGGTCTCTTCGACCCATTCCACATCGGCAGGGTTGAGCTCCTCAATGTCGACCAGCTCGGGGTTGACCCTTCCCGGCAGGTCAGCGGAACGGGGAAGGTAGGCGATGCCGCCGGACATGCCGGCACCGAAGTTCGTGCCCACCTCACCGAGCACCACTACTCTGCCGCCGGTCATGTATTCACAACCGTGGTTGCCGATGCCCTCCACCACGGCGGTGGCACCGGAGTTTCGCACGCAGAAGCGCTCCCCCACCTCACCCCGGATGAAGAGTTCACCGGAGGTGGCACCATAGGCGATGACATTGCCGGCGATGATCTGCGGCTGGCTACCCTGCCGCTCAGCTTCCTTTCCGTCGGGGCGGATGGTGATCCGCCCGCCGGAGAGCCCCTTGCCCACGTAGTCATTGGCATCACCGTGGAGGTTGAGGGTGAGTCCGGCGGGGATGAAGGCCCCGAAGGAGTTGCCGGCGGCACCCCGAAAGTTGAGGGTGATGGTGCCCTCGGGCAGTCCCTGGGCACCTGTGGCGCGGGTGATGCGGGAGCCGAGCATGGTGCCCACGGACCGGTTGATATTGCTCAGCGGGTAGTTCAAGGAGAGCCGGGGGCCCGACCCACCCGGGACACCGGGGGTATGCGCATTCCCAGAGGCCCAGGTGGCTGCAGCGGTGATGATTTCCCTGGTGTCCGCGATCAGTTTATTGTCCAGGGACTTGTCCAGACTGTGGTCCTGAGGGATCGCATGCCGGATCTGCTGCCCGGGGAAGTTGCTGTTGGGCCGGTGGAAGATGGGGCTGAGGTTGAGCTTGGCTGCCCGGCCGACGTCCAGATCCCTGCACTGTCGCAACACCTGGGCCTGCCCGATGGCCTCATCCAAAGTGCGGAAACCCAGCTGGGCGAGGTATTCACGGACTTCCTGGGCGAGGAAGGTGAAGAAGTTGATCACGTGCTCAGCTTTTCCGGTGAATCTTTCCCGCAGCTTGGGGTTCTGGGTGGCGATGCCCACAGGGCAGGTGTCCAGGTGGCAGACCCGCATCATGACGCAACCTTCCACCACCAGGGGTGCGGTGGCGAAACCGAATTCCTCGGCACCTAGCAGGGCGGCGATGATGACGTCCCGGCCGGTCTTGAGCTGGCCGTCAGTCTGAAGGCGGACGCGGTCCCGCAATCCGTTGAGCAGCAAGGTCTGCTGAGTTTCGGCCAGCCCGAGTTCCCAGGGGCCACCGGCGTGCTTCAGCGAGGTCAACGGGGAGGCACCGGTGCCGCCATCATGCCCGGAGATGAGGATGACATCCGCATGGGCCTTGGCCACACCTGCGGCGACCGTGCCCACGCCCTGTTCGGCGACAAGTTTCACGTGAATCCTGGCATCGGGGTTCGCGCACTTGAGGTCGTGGATCAGCTGGGCGAGGTCCTCGATGGAGTAGATGTCGTGGTGCGGCGGCGGGGAGATCAGGCCCACGCCCGGGGTGGTGATCCGCACCTTGGCGATCCACGGGTAGACCTTGTCCGGCGGCAGCTGACCTCCCTCACCGGGCTTGGCACCCTGGGCCATCTTGATCTGAATGTCGGTGCAGTTATTGAGGTAATGGCTGGTCACGCCGAATCTTCCTGAGGCGACCTGTTTGATGGCGGAGCGTTTCCAATCCCCGTTCGCTTCGGGTTCGAAGCGTGCGGTATCCTCCCCGCCCTCGCCGGAGTTGGACATCCCACCCAGGTGGTTCATGGCGATCGCCAGGACCTCGTGGGCCTCGGCGGAGATGGATCCGTAGCTCATCGCGCCCGTCGAGAAGCGCTTGACGATGTCCGCGACCTCCTCGACCTCCTCGATCGGCACGGGTGGGAGCTCCGGGGCGAACTCGAAGAGTCCGCGCAGGGTGCCCAGTCGCTCGGACTGGGAATCAATGGCTGCGGTGTACTCCCGGAAGATGTCCTCCCGGCCGCTGCGGGTGGCGTGCTGCAGCTTGAAGATGGTTTCCGGGTTGAAGAGGTGGAATTCGCCCTCCCGGCGCCAGCGGTACTCCCCACCCAGGTCCAGCTCGCGGTGCGCCTGCTCCTCCGGGCGGGGCAGGAAAGCGCTGCGGTGCCGCTTGGCGACGTCCGCGGCCACCTCCGCCAGCCCGATTCCGCCGATGGGTGCGGCGATGCCGCCGAAATAACTGTCCAGCAGTTCCTGGGAAAGACCGATGACATCGGCGAGCTGAGCACCCCGGTAGGAGGCCACGGCGGCGATGCCCATCTTGGACATGATCTTGAGTACCCCATTGGTGGCGGCCTTTAGATAGTTGGCGCCGGCCGCAGCCAGGTCCAGACCCGCCAGCTGACCCTTGATACGCAGCTCATCGATGGTCTCGAAGGCCATGTAGGGGTTGATGGCATCTGCCCCGAAGCTGATCAACATGGCCAGATGATGCACCTCACGGGCATCACCACACTCGATGATCAGGGAGCAGCGGGTCCGTACTTTCTCGGTGACCAGCTGCTGGTGGACGGCAGAGACCAGCAGGAGGGAGGGGATGGGGGCCAGTCGCTCATCGGATTCTCGATCGGAGAGCACGATCAGGGTTGTGCCCTCAGCCACCGCCGCCGAGACCTCTCGACGCACGCGGCGGATGGCATCTCGCAGCCCGGCACCGCGGTGCGCCACCGGGTAGAGCCCGGACACCACCACAGAGTCGAAACGGCCCCATTCTCCGTGGTCATTAGCGTGGATGAGGGTGGCCAGCTCATCATTGTCGATGATGGGGCGGTCCAGGCGGATCCGGCGGGCGCTCTCCGCACCGGGGTTGAGCAGGTCCGCCTCCGCACCCAGCAGGGTGTACATGGAGGTCACCGGCTTCTCCCGGATGGAGTCCAGGGGTGGGTTGGTGACCTGGGCGAAACGCTGGGAAAAGAAGTCGAAGAGCATCCTGGGGCGCTGGGAGATGGCAGCGATCGGGGTATCCGAACCCATGGACCCGATGGCCTCGGAACCCTTCAGTGCCATCGGCTGGATCAGCAGATCCACATCCTCCTCGGTGATGCCGAAGACCCGTTGCCGCAGCACCACCCGATCATGGGGCATGTAGTCGTAGCGGGTCTGGGGCAGACCATCCAGGTGGACGAAGTTCTCCCGGATCCACTGCCCATAGGGTTGGGCGGTGGCCAGCTCATGCTTGATCTCCGCATCGGGGATGATGCGCCCCTGTTCGGTGTCGATGAGGAACATCCGGCCGGGCTGCACCCTGGTGCGCTGCACAATGCGATCAGGGTCGATGTCCAGCACCCCGACCTCTGAGGCCATGACCACCAGGCCTTCATCGCTGACCCAGATCCTCCCGGGGCGTAGACCATTGCGGTCCAGCACCGCGCCAACATAGCGGCCATCGGTGAAGGCGAGAGCGGCTGGACCATCCCAGGGTTCCATCAGGCAGGAGTGGTACTCATAGAAGTCCCGCAGCTCAAGGTCCAGTGTCTTGTCATTCTCCCAGGCCTGGGGCACCATCATCGCCACCGCATGGGGCAGGCTGCGTCCACCCAGGTAGAGCAGCTCCAGGACCTCATCGAAACGGGCGGTGTCCGAACCTCCCGGAGTGCACACCGGCAGTGCCCTGCCCAGGGGTCCCAGGCTTTCCGAGTTGATCAGGGATTCCCGGGCCCGCATCCAGTTCTCATTGCCGCGGACGGTGTTGATCTCACCGTTGTGGGCCACCAGCCGATAGGGGTGCGCCAGTGGCCAGCTGGGGAAGGTATTGGTGGAGAAACGGGAGTGCACCAGGCAGATGGCGCTAGCCATGCGGGGATCCTGCAGGTCGGTGTAGAAACCGGCGAGCTGGGAGGTGGTGAACATGCCCTTGTAGACGATGGTCCGGGAGGACAATGAGGGGAAATAGACGGTGGGCTCATCATTGGACTGGCCCAGCTCACGGGAGCAGCGGTTGCGGATGAAGAACATCAGGCGGTCCAGGTCAAGGCTGGATTTCCCCTCCGCAGTGAGGAAGATCTGGGCCAGCCCCGGCATGGCCTCCCGGGCCATGGAACCCAGCTCTGCCGCGTTGAAGGGGACATCACGCCAGGCCAGAACCTGTGCACCTTCCTGAATGATGATGCCTTCGATCTCTCGCTGGGCATCCATCCGGGCCATGCGGGTTCGGGGCAGGAAGACGATGCCGGTGGCATAGTGGCCGGGTTCCGGTAGTTCGATGCGCTGCTCGGCGAGGATTTCCCGGTAGAACCCATGGGGCAGCTGCATCAGGATGCCGGCGCCATCACCGGTGGTGGGCTCAGCCCCGGCGGCACCGCGGTGTTCAAGGTTGCACAATGCCTGGATGGCCTGCTCGACCAGTGTGCGGCTGGGGCGACCGTGCAGATCCGCCAGGAAGGCCACACCACAGGCGTCCTTCTCATGGCTCGGATCATAGAGTCCCTGTTTATTCATTGCGCCTCCCTTTGGGGCTTCACCGGACATACACCTCAGCAAAACCTATCTATTGATCTATAGATTTCACTAGAGCCCAGAAAACACCGTCTGAAAAGACCGCGCAACCCCCCGTGCGGGAAAACCTGCAGCTCACGCCAAGGAATGTGACTCATACCACAATAATATACCTGTCAATCGACCGGCGACCACCCCCAGAACACCCTAAATTACCCCTGCTAGCTGGGACTACTACTAAGTGATAGATATTCACACCCCCACAGGGCGCAGAAGGTCAACCCACAAAGATCAGCAGGGGTCGGTGATCCAGAATTTCAAATATCCGCCCAACTCCCGGGCCACATGATAAGGAATACGGAGCTTATCCACCCAGCCATGGAAGACCACGGTGGCGGGCACCTCCGAGCACTGCTCGAAGACACTCCGGACGCGGCGGGTATGAGGACGGTTGGTCACCACGACCACACTTTCCCAACCCTGCTCCTGCGCCAGTTGCGCAAAGGTCTGCGCCTCACCCACCGTGGTCACCGGGGAAGGTTTCATGCACAGCGAGTCTGCATCGGCGGGACGTGCCGAACCGCGGCAATGCTCCCAGCCCACCTCATCTTCAACGCCCTTCCAATTGGAGATCACCAGGATGCCCGCCACCCCCTCATCCACCAGGCGGGCGCCGTATTCATGGCGGCCGTCACTGGCACCAGCCAGCACCAGCACCACATCAGAACGCGGCGGGACATCACGCGGCGGATAGAGAAACCAGGCGGTGGTGGAGAGAAAGGCGACCAGCAACAGGGCAAGTAGTCCGACCAACCAGGACAACCGATTGAGGTGACGTCCCCCTGCTCTAGCGCGTTTCATCCCACACACCTCTCCCCGATTCCGATGACAAGGCCTCATCCTAGGCCCGGACATGAGAAAAAGCCCGGGGCTCCTCTCAATTCCAGAGAGGAGCGCCGGGCCCTTATTCAGCGCCAGATCAGCGGTTAGCGGCGAGGAACTGCAGGTAGTTGGCGAAAGCGATCATGCCACCCACAACGGCGGTGATACCGATTATCTCAGTAGCGTCGCGCCAGATCATGGCCCACTCCGGGTTGGTTTCATCGGAACGGCTCTCGCCCAGCAGGTCACCGCCGGTGACGCGGTCATCTGCGTCGACAGAGTCAAAAAGGTCGGAGGAACCCGCGATGGAGGAACCAGCGGCGGGGGCGGGCTGAGCTTCCTCAGCGCCTGCGACTGCAGTGCCGGAGAAGGTCAGGGCCAGGGCGGCGGCGGCTGCAACGGCTGCGTTACGGATCTTCATGTGATTGCCTTTCTTGAAAACGGTCGGGTCTTAATTACTGGCCGTGGACAATGAAGTTGTACAGCGGGCCAACGATCAGGCCGATGACGGAGCCGATGGCACCGGTCACGGTCAGACCGTAGAGCAGCTTGGCCCAGGCCGGCTGTCCGTCGAAGGTGGCGCCGGTCTCCGGGTTGACCTTGGAGGAGCCGAAGAGGGCACGACCGTCAGCCTCGTTCTGGCCGTTCAGGTTATCGCCGAGCCCCTCGGAGCTACCGACCGGAATGGAGGAGCCCTCCGTGACGACGATATCGCCCTCGCGCGGCGGGACATAGGTCTCGGCGGTGGCGACGGAGGTGGCGCCCAGGGTCAGGGCGGTGGCGGCTGCGGCGGCGATGGCCGCATTACGGAGCTTACGCATTGGCATTCCTTAGCTATCGTGGATTGTCGGATCACATGACGCCTGAATCGCTTGTTGACGATGGACGCTTAAGTTTTTCGACGGACCCCCACCAGGGGAGGCCGATGTCAAGGTTAACGATAACGCCCACACCCTGAATTTTCATCGGAATAAGAATGTGCGGAACCGAATAGACCCTTATTCCAAGTACAGGCAGAACTTAAATCAGGGCCACGTGGGAGGCCCTAAAGGAGCAGCTCAACCCCCATTTACCCGCCCCCGAAACAGGGGGCGGTGGGGATGGAAAATAGGTTTATAACAATTTGATAAACTTAAATTCATGAGCCACAAAAGGGTGATTACTGCAGCTCAGCGGGGGCATCCACACCCCCACCCTCGTTTCCCTTCCCGCGGAAACTCATGGGCAATACGAACCCAGCATATTGAGATATTCATTTGCCATGGAAAAGCAATTAAGGTCGCTTCACATTTCCCCGACTATAACTTCGATATTCACAATATTTTGCATTGACATTTTCTTTAATAAACCTTAATCAATCCCGTGATTCGGTGTAGCTATATGTGGGAAATCAGTCCCACTTCTTTCCACCAGGTGGGAATTAAGGGATCGTCGATAAGCCTCCAGGCCGACCAGGCTGGTGATCATCACCGGCAGTTCCACCTGGGTGGCATCCTGCTTCGCCAGGCGGTGACAACGCCGGTAGAGCCAGATGAACAACGGGTACAGCAGCACCGCCACCACCGCCATGGTCACCAACTGGAAGCGGGGGTCCTCCCACATCAGATTCCAGGCGAAATGGAGGGCAAAGGCGATGAGCACCCAGAACAGGGCGACCGACCAACGCCACAGTGTGGAGCGCTGCGCCGTGAAAATCGCCAGCCCCACACCCCAACCGGCAAGGGCGGTGAAGGCCACATGCAGCCCCGGCCCCAACACCACCCGGGACAACCAGGTGATCAGAGCACCATCAAGATCCGAGTTCGGGTTCAGGAGCGCCCCATATGCGCCATAGGGAATATTCTCCATCACCTCAAAACCAAGACCGACCAGGGCACCGGTGATGAAACCGTGCCAGGGCCGGGTCAGACGATGGAAACTGAACAGGATGACGGCCACCCCCAGCGCCTTCCCCAGCTCCTCCGGATAAGCCCCACCCCAGGAAGCCAGGGTGAAGGTCAAGTTGAACTTCTCCGCCAGCTCCAGGATCGGCAACCCACTGAGCAACACCACCAGGAAGGACACTCCCCCACCCCAGAGCAGGCTAGATACCAGCCACCACCACCCGGCGCGGGGCCAGGCCGCGGAAACCCGCAGGATGAAAATCCACAGCAAGGCGTACACCAGTCCGAGGATGATGCCGAGTCCACCGCCCACCGGGGAGAGGATCACGCTGCTGAAGAGATCGACCATCAGCAGTGGCAGGCTGAGGAGGACCAGGACGATCAGGGTGAGCTGGAATAGCCGACTCATACATTCTCCATCTGCAGTTCCTCGAGGAAGCCGAAATCGTTTTCGGGGACACTCGGGGTGATGTCATCGAGTAGCAGCAGCACCGGCGTGGGTAGTGGCTGTCGGCTGAATTGGAACCAGACCGCGTCCGCCAGTTCGGGCACCTCAGGGCCGCCGTGGACCAGCACAATCATGGACTGTCCTTCGCGCTCATCGCTGCCGGCCAGGGACATGCCGACTGCGCCGTAGCGGGGGTCGATGACCATGCGGGCATCCCCTTCGCGGAATACCGGGGCATCCTCGGGCGGGAATTCTGCCAGGTTGGCGCGCATCATCCGCCGCAGCGTCACCTCCTCATCTTCCACGCCTTCCACCAGGAGCGACTGGATCAGGGTGCCATCGCAGTCCCAGAGGTAACCGAGGATGACATTGCTGGACTTGGAACAGGAGATGACCTCGCCTTGTTCATCATGCAACAGCATCTCCCAGTCATAGCCGAGGGAGCCGAGCCGGATCTCATCCGTGCCGGCTTCCCGTTCCGGGGTGAGGAGGTTGAGGATACCGGGCAGAGCGAAGAGAAGTGCGGCCACAGCGAAGATGGCGCACCAGAGCTTTCCGGCGCGGGTCGGGCTGAAACGGTACTGCGGCATGGGTGCCAGGTTACCTGCCCGTCAACCGCCGCCGAGCAGTCCGCTCCTTCACCTAGGATGGCGGCATGAACGATCTTTATCACTATGTCAATGGTCCCTGGCTTGCCGAACACGTGATCCCCGAGGATCGCGGTGTCGACGGCACCTTCCACCAGCTTCGCGACGACGCCGAGGCGGATGTCCACGCCATCGTCAAGGAGGACGGTGGCCGCGCGGGCACCCTCTTCAAATCCTTCATGGACACCGAGGCGATCAACGCCGCGGGTCTGGCTCCCTTGGATGCGGACCTGGACCGCCTCGCGGTCAGCGATATCCAGGGTTTCCTGCAGGTGCTCGGGGAGCTCGACCGGGAGGGTGTGGGTGCTCCGGTGGGGTTCTGGGTGGAGAAGGACTCCGCCGGGGAATCCGGTGACACCGCCGTGGCTTATCTCATCCAGTCCGGTCTCGGTCTGCCCGATGAAGCCTACTACCGTGAGGCGGCGCATGCTGAGACGCTTGCCACCTACCGCGAGCATGTGGCCTCGATGTTGACGTTCCTGGGCAGTGACCGTCTCCAGGGCATGGATCCGGACACCGCCGCCGCACGCATCCTCGCCCTCGAGACTGAGATCGCAGCCGGCCACTGGGATGTGGTGAGCTCCCGGGATGCGGTCAAGACCTACAATCCCACCACCCTGGGGGAGTTGCCCCGCGCCCTGCAGATCATGCTCGAGGCCGCCGGGCTTCCGGAGGGTCGGGTGGTCAACATGATGCCCTCGGCTGCGGAGCACATCGCCCACCTGCTGGTGGAGGAGCGCTTGGCTGATTGGCAGCTCTGGGCTACCTGGCACATCCTCAGCTCCCGGGCGGGTCTCCTGCCGGAGGAGGTCGGGGAGAGGAACTTCGGGTTCTACGGCACCCGTCTTTCCGGGGCCACCCAGCAGAAGGACCGCTGGAAGCGTGGTGTTGCCCTGACGGAACGCCTGGTGGGGCATGAGATCGGCAAGATCTATGTGGAGCGCCACTTCCCCGCCTCCTCTAAGGCAAACATGCTGGAGCTGGTCAGCTACCTCACCGAGGCCTACCGTGAACGCATTACCAACCTGGCCTGGATGACCCCGGAAACCCGGGAGCGCGCCCTGGCCAAGCTGGATAAGTTCCAGGCCAAGATCGGTTACCCCGAGCAGTGGCGTAGCTATGAGGGTCTGGAGGTTGCCGCCGGTGGGTCGCAGCTGCTGGCCAATGTCCGCAAGGCCACCGCTTTCCTGCATGACTATGAGCTGAACAAGATCGGTGAGCCGGCGGACCGGGATGAATGGTTCGCCACCCCGCAGACCGTGAATGCCTTCTATAACCCGGTGGTCAATGACATCACCTTCCCCGCTGCCATCCTGCGTGCCCCCTTCTACTCCCCCGATACCGAGGCGGCCGAAAACTTCGGTGCCATCGGTGCGGTCATCGGTCATGAGATCGGCCACGGTTTTGATGACCAGGGCAGCCAGTATGACGGGGACGGCAACCTCAACTCCTGGTGGTCCGATGCGGACCGCGCCGCCTTCACCGAACTCACCGACCAGCTGGTCGCCCAATTCAACGGCCTGGTGCCCTCGGTGCTGAAGCAGACCGGGGTGGAGACCGCCGGTGTGAATGGTTCCTTCACTCTCGGCGAGAACATCGGTGACCTCGGTGGACTCGGCATCGCCGTGGTGGCCTACCGTCGCTACCTCGCCGACCAGGGGCTCACCTTCGAAACCTCCCCGGTTCAGAAATTCGAGGCGGAGGGGGCTGACCCGAAGCTGGGTGAGCGTGAGTTCAATGGCATCCAGCGGCTCTTCCTCGCCTGGGCCCGGGTCTGGCGCACCGCCATCCGCCCCGAACTGGCCACCCAGTACCTGGCGATTGACCCGCACTCCCCCGCCGAGTTCCGCTGTAACCAGATCGCCGCGAATATCGCTGAGTTCTACGAGGCCTTCCCGGAAATCACCCCGGAGTCCGAGATGTACCTGGCACCTGAGCAGCGTGTGACGATCTGGTGAGCCCTGGGTTTGGTGGAAGGTTTCCGCGATGCCTGGAACCAGGCTTCTGCCGCCGAATTAGCTGCGGTTTTCACACCAGACGCTGATTTTGTCAATGTCGTCGGTTTCTGGTGGCACGGTCAGCGCCAGATCAAGCACAACCACGCCATCAGCTTCCGCGACATGTTTCCCGCCACCAACCTGCAGTTCGAGAAAACCAGGGTGCGGTTGCTCGCGGATGAGCGGGCAGCTGGGTGGGGAGCGGCGTGGGGTGTTCATCTTCGTCGTCTCGCTTATCGACGACCGCTGGCTCGCCGTTGCCGCCCACAACACCGATATCCTGCCGGGGCAGCAGATCCACCTGGCCTCGGAATCAGGTTCAGTGAGCGCGGTGCGCTATGAGGGGCAAGAGGCAGAATGGGATTAGTTTCCGGATCCCTGATACCGGCCAGGGCCATTTCCCCCAGAGAGATAAATGGTATTTATTGGGTATCTTAAACGTCACTCATGGCCGTTTATATTGAGGGCGTTGCAAAGTTGGGTGGGGAGCAGAAAAGGCTCCCCCGTGAACTTCCCAGTAGGTTGATATATTAAGAACTTCTCGCCTGACCCCTCTGACACCGCCAAGAGTAAAGGATCCTTCGTGAACCCTCCACCAACCCAGAGCAAGAAGCGGGGAAGCCTGTCGGCAAAGGTTGAGGTCCAGGTCCGCGAACAAATCCTGTCCAAGCAGCTTGCGGCAGGCTCAGTGGTAAGGCCAGAAGATGTCGGGCGGGAACTTGGAGTTTCGCAGACCCCCGCACGCGAAGCTCTTCAGACCCTCAAATCTGAGGGGTTTCTGACCACAAAACCAGGTGTGGGATTTGTCGTCGCTTCCCTCACTGCGCAGGATATCAGGGACATTTTTAGCGCTCACGCTCTTGTGGCAGGAGAAATAGCCTCGCGCGCCGTCAGCAATTCCTCCGAGGAGCAGGTCAACGAGCTTGAAGCTGTCCACTTTGAACTCCTGGCTGCCGCCAAGCGCCACGACTGGCAGTCCGTGGAAGAACGCAACCACGCCTTCCACCGGCAGATCACCCATATGGCTAACTCACCGAAATTAGCGCACATACTGGGAATTATCAGCCGTTATGTCCCCCGTTCGTTCTACTCCTCCGTCGGGGGGTGGGTCGATGCCTCCGCACATGACCACGAAGCCATCACCGCAGCCTTCCGGGAGCAGGACAGCGCAAAAGCCCGCGCAGCCATGGCTACACACATGACGAACGCAGGCGAACTGCTTGCAGAGAGCTTCGCCCGAAGAGCCGATTAACCGGCTCTGTATGAGGGCGGGGAATTAGCTACTCGTCCTGGGTGAGTCCGGCGGCTTTGAGAGCCCGGTCGTCCCACACCGGATCAACGCTGGCATGACCGGGGCTGTGGGCGCGTTTGTAGACCATGATGGTGCGTTCGAAGGTGATCACGATGACCCCCTTCTGGTTGAATCCGATCGTTCGGACAACAATAATTCCCACCGTCTCACGCGAGGAGGACTCTCGCTTAGAGAGCACCTCCGACTGGGAGTAAATGGTGTCTCCCTCAAATACAGGATTGGGCAGTCGCACTCGATCCCAACCCAGGTTCGCCATGACGTTCATCGAGATATCCGTCACTGATTGCCCTGTGACCAGTGCCAGCGTGAAAGTGGAATCAACTAGCGGTTGCCCGAACTCGGTTTTCGAGGCGTAGTGCACATCGAAGTGAATCGGGGCCGTGTTCTGTGTCAGGAGGGTCATCCATGAGTTATCGACCGGCATGACGGTTCGCCCCAGCGGATGCTTATACACATCACCGACTTCCATGTCCTCATAAAAACGTCCCCGCCAGCCGTCGGTGGAAACTCTTCTTTCAGTCATCAGCGATCTCTCCCACTAGCATTATGTGAAATATATTGGGTCGAAACATCAGTAAGTGCGCGGCAGGTTCAGGACCTTCGAACCAATGAAGGCCTTGATGAGGTTGTTGTTGACGGGAGCGACCTGGTACATCCGGGTCTCGCGGAATTTCCTCTCGACGTCATATTGGTCGACGAAACCATAACCGCCGTAGGTGTTGAGGCAGACATTCGCAGCCTCCCAGGAGGCCTCTGATGCCAGGTGCTTAGCCATGTTGGCCTCCGCCCCGACGGGGGCATCGTTATCCGCGAGAGCGCATGCCTCCCAGCGCACCGCGTCCGCCGCACGCACCTTCATATAAGCGTCCACGATGGGGAATTGGACCCCCTGGTTCACCCCGATCTTCCGGCCGAAAACCTCACGGGTTGAGGCATAGGAGCCAGCTCGATCAATGAACCAGTAGCCATCGCCGATGGCTTCAGCTGCCAACAAAACACGTTCCATGTTCCACCCGTCAATGACGTAGCGGAAACCCCGTCCAACCTGGCCCACAACCGCAGAGGAAGGAACACGCATGCCGTCATAGGTCACCTCGTTCGTCGCATAGTTGAACATCGTGCGAACCTTTTGAGGGCGAAAAGCTTCTGGCTGCTCGGCCCGCACTTCGCGCAGATCCACCAGGAACAGTGTCAGGCCACCGTTGCGGTCCTCTGGATCAAAGTCACTGGTGCGGGTGAGCACCAGGAGCAGGTCAGACTCATCGACTCGACTCGTCCAGTTCTTGTGGCCGGTGATAACCCAGTCATCGCCGTCCCGGATGGCGCGGGTCTGGATGGCGGAGGTATTCGACCCGGAGATCTCCTCCGTGATCGAGAAGGCCTGCAGGCGAATTGATCCGTCCGCGATACCTGGCAGATAAACGTCTTTCTGCCATTGAGATCCATGATTGAGCACGGCCTTCATGGTGTAGAGCTGTGCGTGGCATGCGGCTGCGTGGCCGCCCGAGCGGTTAATTTCCTCCATGATGATTGAGGCCTCAGAGATTCCGAGACCCAGCCCGCCATATTCCTCTGGAATAAGAGCCGCGAGTAGCCCATCCTCCGTCATGGCATCCACGAACTCCTGCGGATACTCGCGATGAAGGTCCTTTTCCCGCCAGTACTCATCCGGAAAACCAGCGCAGAGATCACGGACTCGGGTACGCAACTGCTGAAAGCTGGGTCGGTCACGAAAAATCACGGCAGAATCCTCCAGGTCATCAATATTGCCTGCATCAATAGTGTCCACGTACAGGTCATCTCGTTCATTCAGGAGCATGGTCTTCACCTTTCAATGGCAGCTTGTGATTGAAGCGGGATCAGGAACACGTTGTGATCCAAACCTCATGAGACGATAATATATTAGAATGTTAGGGAAGGTGCAAGCTTTATGAAAATACCTGTTCAAATGCGGTTCAAACCAATATAGTGAGGAAATATGGACTCAATACTTTTCGGTCACACTGCCCTGTTCTGCCCGGCCGACCGGCCAGATCGATCAGCCAAGGCATTAGCCAGCAATGCCGAGATCATCATTCTTGATCTGGAGGATGCGGTGGCTCCTGATGCCAAATCCCAGGCCAGGAATTCGCTGGGCACTCTACTTTCAAACGCTCAAGAGCGAACCGGGATTGTCATCCGGGTCAATGACCCGGCAACAGAGACAGGTCAAGCCGACCTGGCGGAGCTGGCGAGGCTGAGCACTTCCCCGGATCTCCCCGAGTTCACCGTCATGGTTCCCAAACTCACCACCGACACTCCCCTGGATTCCCTACCCGGGGAGAATGGAATTATCGGACTGATCGAAACCGCCCGAGGTGTACGCGATCTCCATACGATCGCCCCCCACCCCCGCATCCGCAGATTGTCCCTGGGGGCGGTTGATCTCTCTACCGAGCTGGGGTGCGAACCTGACTCATCCACCATCGATGCGGTCCGCGCACAGCTGGTCATCGCTTCATCAGCTGCCGGCCTCCCCTCCCCTCTCGACTCTCCCTGCCTCGATTTCCGCAACTCTGAGATAATCGAGCGCGCTGCTCAACGCGCTCGGCGGGATGGGTTCGGTGGCATGTTGTGCATTCATCCGGTGCAGCTTGCCCCCGTCACGGCTGCCTTCTTGCCCACCAGGGAAGAGGTTGAGTGGGCCCGGCAGGTGGTGGCAGTTGGGGATGCCGTCACCTCCCTCAATGGACAGATGGTGGATCGCCCGGTGATTCTGCGCGCCCAGCGCATTCTTGGGACCACCCGGCATTGAGGAACCAGAAGCATTCCCACCTTTTAGGAAGATGTTTTAGCTATCGTCGTGAGATGTTCCAGTACTCGAGAAGGGGGTAAAGATGGAGCTACGTTTGCTGCAGTCATTTCTCGTACTGTCCGAAGAACTACATTTCGGGCGGGCGGCTGCCCGGTTATTCATTGCCCAGCCTCCCCTGACCAAGCAAATCCACCAGCTGGAGAAGCAATTGGGGGTCCAGCTATTTGAACGCCACCCCCGCGGAGCGCGACTGACCCCTGCCGGCGAGGTGTTAGCGGAAGAAGTGAAGAATATTTTCGCTGCGGTCGACAGCGCCGTGCACAATGTCCGCAATGCCGAACATAGTGGGGTCGGCCGCTTGGTGTTAGGTGCCTCGGGAATGACCGGCGGGGCACTCCTTCCCAGGATGCTGCGTGCCATCTCCGATACACATCCAGGGGTGGATCTAGGTGTCCAACAGTTCGAAAATTCTTCCCAGGTCACCGCGGCAGTACTCGACGGAAAGCTCGACGCCGGACATGTGCTGCTCCCCTTTGAACACCCCGATTTGAGCGCCAGGAAGATCACCTCTCATCAGCCGCTGCTCGCGGTGGCTTCCGACCACCCTTTTGCCAGCAGGGACAGCATTCACGTCGCCGAGTTGGAAAACGAGGGTTTCATCATTCCCCGCCGCTACAGTGGGTCTGCCCTACTCAGACTGATCGAGTCAGTGTGCGAGACTGCGGGATTTAGCCCACGAGTGGTCAAGGAAGCTGCTGATTCCTATGCCACCCTGGCGTTAGTGGCTGGTGGTCAAGGAATTTCCATCTCCGTGACCGGCGTAACCACAATCTCTTCCGACGTCTCTTTGATCCCTTTCGCGGATGAAGACCTGCCGTCCATGGAGTCCGCGATCGCCTGGCGTACCAAAAATCCTTCTCAGCTCCTGAAAAGCGCAGTCGATGCCGTGGTGTCTCAGCACTGACCACCATCACTATTGTGGTGCTTAACCCCAGAAATAGGCCTGCCCCAGACCGGAGGGTCTGGGGCAGGCCTAAGGGGCGGGGTGGGTTTAACCGCGTTGGGCGTAGTCGTACATTTCCGGCAGACCGGAGGGGTGGTTGGCCAACGCAGTGACCTTGACATCCATGTACGGAAACAGCGGCAGATTCGACAGCAGCTCATGGAGCTCCTCATTGGAATCCACTTCGAAGATGCTGACATTCGACACATCCCCCACCACTCGCCAGATGTGGCGGAAGGTGCCCTTCTTCATCAGCGACTGCCCGTATTCCATCTCTCGGCTACGCAGCTCATTCCACTGCTGATCATCAAGGGACTCCGGACGGTTAACGTACATCTGCACCATGAAAAACATGTTTCTTCCTCTTTCTACATCTCAATGTGAAATGACCACCGGGCACACCCCGGGAATCAACTTGCAGTTATTTCTCGTCGCCGTTATCCAGCGAAGTTTTCAAAGACCACGGCGATCCCCTGGCCACCGCCGATGCACATGGTTTCCAAGCCGTATCGGGCATCCCTGCGTTGCATTTCTCGGCTGAGATTCGCGAGTATCCTGGCACCGGTGGCACCGACCGGATGTCCCAGGGAAATGCCTGACCCGTTGACATTGATTCGGTCATGGTCGTCGTCGCCGAGCCCCAGACTGCGAGTACATGCCAGTACCTGGGCGGCAAACGCCTCATTGAGCTCAATGAGATCCATGTCCTTCAGCTCCAGGCCAGCACGCGCAAGGGCCTTCCTGGACGACTCCACCGGTCCTAACCCCATGCGGTGTCCCTGCAGCCCGGCCAGTGCCCAGGACACCAGCCTCACCCGCGGGGTGAGACCCAGTTCATGAGCCTTCTCCGGGGTCGTGACGATGACCATGGCGGCGGCGTCATTCTGTCCGGATGAATTGCCGGCGGTCACTGTAGCGTCAGGATCCTGGGATCCACGCATAGGTTTCAACTTGGCCAGGGAGTCTACTGACGCATCAGGACGGAGATGTTCATCTTTATCGAACATGATGGTCTGCTTCCCCTGTTTCACCGGAACAGGCACAATTTCATCATCGAACTTTCCTGCGTCTACCGCAGCTGCGGCGCGACGATGGCTACGGACCGCTAATTCATCCTGGTCCTCTCGACTGATGCCAAACTCCCGGCGAAGGTTCTCGGCGGTCTCGATCATCCCGCCAGGGATGGGTTTTGTGACACCACCAGCATGGATGCGACCGTGCACGAGGGAGTCTTTGAAATCCAAGCCTTGGCGGTTCGCGCCCCACCGCGCGGTGGTGGTGTAAAAAGATGCCGCGCTCATTGATTCCGTGCCACCGGCGAGGATGAGATCGGCAACTCCGGTCTGGATCTGCATTGCCGCATCTATGACCGCCTGTATGCCCGACCCACATCGTCGATCCACCTGCATTCCGGTTACCGAGTCTGGGAAGCCGGCGTCTTGGGCGACAGCCCGGCCAATACACGGGGCATCCATTGAGTTGTATCCCTGTCCGAGGATCACCTCGTCGATCTCCTCAGGAGAGAAGTTGTTGCGCTGGACGAGTGCTTTCGCCGTGATCACCCCTAGATCCAACGCCGAGATGTCTCGGAGGCTGCCACCGAACTTTCCGATTGGGGTTCTGACTGAGTCACAGATGACTACTTCACGCATCGTAGATATTCCATTCCGGTAGAAGGGTTAGACCGTGGCCATGACCTTGGCGATTTCCAGGTCGCGGACCTTATTGCCCTTGTACAACCGGGAGAGCCCGACCAAGGCGACGATGAGCCCGAGCATCGATAGACCGATCAGGTAGTAACCCGGCATTTCACCGATATCGGTGCGGGAGACCATCCAGACAGCCAGGTACGGGGCGGTACCGCCGAAGGCGGCGTAAGCAAGGTTGTACGACACAGCGCTGGCGGTGTAGCGGATATGTACGGGGAAGAGGTCGACCATCAAAAGCGGGGTGAGGGTGGCGATTCCCGCCACCACGATTCCGTAGAGTGAAAGACCGAAAATTGCTGAGACAATCATGCCGCTCTCCATCATCCCGAAGGCGGGGATGACCACCACGGCAAGAACAACAGCTGACGTAGCCGCGATCCTCGGCGGACCAAAGCGGTCGATCAGAATGCCGACGAAGGGGCATGCCACCGCGAAGGCCGCGAGTCCAATGATGTAGATCCAGAGCGCTTCCGACTGGGCGAATCCCACTCGCTGGGTCATGTAGGAGACCATGTAGCTGGTCAACAGGTAGAAGGAGACGGCGTTGAGCGCAGCCCAGCCGAAGAGAATGAACATGCGGGACTTCGTCGTCCGGAATGCCTCGATGACCGGGGCATGCTGCTTCTGGCCTTCTTCAACCTCGAGGATCGCGCTGAATTCCGGAGTCTCCTCGACCTTGGATCGAAGGTAGAGGCCGATGAGCCCGAGTGGTCCCGCCACGATGAAGGGGATGCGCCATGCCCACTCGATTAAGACGGCCTCCGGAACGGACACCGTGACGATCAGGCCAACCAGGGCACCACCGATGGTGCCGAGGGCAGTTGCCACCGGATTGATACTGGCGAACAACGCACGCTTTCCAACGGGTGCATGTTCCACCACGAAGCTACTGGCGCCTGCATATTCGCCGCCGGCAGACAGTCCCTGGCAGATACGCCACAGCAGTAGCAGCACCGGGGCCATTACCCCGATGGTCGCAAAGCTCGGGGTGAGGCCGATGGCTACGGTAGCGAAACTCATCAAGATGACCGCCCAGGACAAAGCAATCTTGCGTCCCTTGCGGTCTCCCAGTTGGCCGAAGATCAAACCGCCGATGGGACGGGCTAGGAATCCCACCGCGAAAATCGCAAATGTTGCCAGGAGCCGGGCTGTGGGGTCCTCTGAAGGGAAAAAATGGAGGCCGATGATGGTGGCAAACTGTGCGTAAAGCGCAAAGTCGAACCATTCCACGAAGTTGCCGATTCCCCCGGCCATGATCGCCTTGCGTCGGGTTTCCCGTAGCTGTTGGGCTTCTGTGACTGTCTGCATGTGAACCTCCCAGGAGGAGCCGCCCCCAGATTGGTGGACGGAAAGTTAATTAATGGATCATGGCTCGATACATAACAGAGCCATGTGATGCATATTTAATTTTCCATTGAACGTGATGTGCCTTACATCACCTACTACTCAATCAAGAGACGCGTCGCGGATCCAATACCGTTAAAGAAATGGGCTGATACCCCACGCAGCGACCAAAAATCCGGGCCTGGACAGGGAAACCTGCAACAGACACACTGACCCACTTTTCTTCGACACGCTGTCGAAGAAAAGTGGGTCAATAAGAAAATTGGTGTTAACCGCGACGTTATTTGCTCACGTCTGTCCGGAGGAAGTTCCCGATGAGTCGCCCGAATTCCTCCGGTGCCTCAATATTTCCCACGTGTGCGGCGCCTTCCACGACGTGGTATTCGGCGCCAGGGATCCCCTTCGCAATCACCTCAACGACAGCGGGCGGGGTCGAAACATCCTCGGAGCCAGCGATAACCAGAGTCGGGGTGGGGATCTCATGCAGCTGATCGGTGACATCGAATCGGGCGACGGCGTCGCAGGCGGCGGAGTAACCGTGCGGATTTAGTGCCACCAGGTCATCCAATAGCTTCTGGGCACCTGCATTGCCGTCCGCATAATTTTCGGTGAACCACTTACCGGCGCTCGGCTCCCGCAGCCATTCCATTCCGTTTTCCCGCACATTTCTGGCCCGATCCTGCCAGATTTCCGGTTGTCCAAACTTAGCCGCGGTACAAGTGAGAACGAGCTTCTCGATTCTTTGGGGAGCATCCAGGGCCAACTGCTGACCGATAGCTCCGCCAAGAGAGAGACCGACGTAGGAAAAGGTGTCGATGCCGAGGTGATCGGCGAGCTCGAGGACCTGGGCCGCAAAGTTCTTCACGGTCGCGTCAGAAGATTCACCCGAGGCCTTCTCCTGAATTCCCTCGAGAGATTTTCCGTGGCCCGGTGAATCGAAACGGATGACCTGGAAGTCTTCTTCCAGGTAGGGCAGCTGATTGTTCCACATGGCGGAGGTAGTGCCCAGCGAGCTACCCATGAACACGGCGGGGCCATTCTGGTTACCGGAAACGATGTGATGCAGCATGATGAAGCCTTTCTGATGATGGTGGTCGAACATGAGGGAGAGGACTATCTCAGGTACACCTTGGTGGGGTCGATCTCATTTCGAAGCAGGTGAACTTCGGTATCTGTGGGGGCTGGAACCGTCGTCAGAGTGTCACTGACCTTCAGATCCCATCCCGTGGCGGCCACGACGTCGGCTGGGTCGACCCCGGGGTGGACTGCAGTGAGTACAAGCTCTTCACCGACGTTTGAGCGACTCAAGACACCCAACTCGGTGATGACTTTGGTGACGCCGAGTCCGCGAGGTTTAAAGCCGGCGGCCAGGGCCCTGTCTGGCCCGGGCGAGGTGCAGAAGTCGAGTTCCTCAACCAGGGAACGTGCTTCGTGGCGACGCATCACCACGTAGACCTCCTTGGAGTTGGCCATCACTTCAGCAGCACCTCCCGACCCTGGGAGGCGAACTTTTGGATTTTCCCAGTCTCCGATGACGGAGCTGTTGAGGTTGCCCCATTTATCGATCTGCGCGGCGCCGAGGAAACCGACATCGATATGCCCACGCTGCAGCACATAATTAAAAAGCGCGGTCATATCAAGCACCGCTTCGGCACCGGTGATGAGTACGGAGTCAGCGACGGTCTCTGGAAGGCTGGCGGGGTGAGCCCCGCACACCCCGGATTCATAGATAATTTCGATATCAGGGGCGCAGGTGAGGTGCGCCAGAGATGTCGCCAAAGTCGGTAGGCCGATGCCGGCAAAGACCGTGCGGGTAGCGGCAAGCTCTCGTGAGGCAACCACCGCCAACAGTTCCGACGATGTTGCTTCGGACACTTTAATCGACTGAGTCACGCTCGCCTGCTTCCATAGTTGACGGGGAGTGAAGGAACGTACGGGGATTCCAATTGGCCCCAAAATTCGCGGCCCTGCTTATCCACATAATCTTGGTGGCCACCGAGTTCGTGAACCCACTCCTGGAGCCACTTCTCCAGGGTCTCCGGATCCTTACTGATGTCGTTCCATTGGCGGTAGAAGTCACCGTCCCGGTCGTAATAACCCTGGACAAACGAGGGATGCGCCCCCTTCGGCACTTCGACGACTGCGTCCACGACGTGACTGGGCAGCAGGGTGCGGTTGGGGTCTGATGTGATGACATCATCCTCAACCAGCTCCTCGACAGTGACAATCACCTTGTTCGCGGAGTAGGCCACCTCCTGTTGGATGCCGGTCAGGCCCCAGATCTGAACGTTGCCTTTTGTATCAGCTCGCTGCGCATGAAGGATCGCCACGTCGGCGTTGATCGGTGGCACGACGTAGACCTTCTGCCCGTCATAAGGCGATTCCATTACCCGGATATCTTCATTGACCTTGGGAAGATCTGAACCCGCGTAGGAAAGAACGGGGTAAAAGGGAAGGCCAGAGGCACCAGCCAGATAACGGGCAATCATGCCCCCATGGCTGTACTCGTGGTACTCAAGAGGTGCCCGCCCCCTCCCCTCGATACGGCGGCGCAGCTCATGTAGGGATCCCACGGAGCTATTGCCGATAAAGGATGAGGTCAGCGAATCGACACAGTCACCGGCGATGAGCTGATCAACGACAATATCTGCGGTCATCCGGTACACCGTCAAGTGACGTTTCTTCTGACGAATGATCTCATGGGCCGCTGCATAGGGGATGATGTGGGTAAAGCCCTCGATAGAGACAGATGAGCCATCATGGACAAACTCCCTGATGGCATCCGGCAACGTCTTTACTTTTGTCTGTGACATGGTGACCCTTTCCACTAAATCTAAACCCATTGTGATACGAAACACGATGGCGATCCAATACGTGATGGGTATCATGAACATTCTTTTCCCACCTCAGCAGCTAACCCATCACCCAAGAGGGCCTGCGCGATAGTCACATTGAAGGCAATACAGCAATCAGAAGCAGCATCCTGAATCAGCTAGGACGGCTTCCCTGGGCACTTTGGGGAGGGTCATCGGGTTCTGGACACAGGCGTGTGTCTTTTATTGAATTCGGCATCATTGTTCAGACCGTGACCACCGGAAACAGATCTAACTATCCGACAAAAGCGGCCGACATTGCGCTGACATATCAATGGGCCCGTGTCCGGTTATATCCCGGAAAGACCTCACGTCCGGTTGCCTATCCGGGATAACTGCGGGATCGCGCTCCCCTCAGGCCCACAGGTCCCCGTACGGCAAAGGCCCGAGACAGGCCATTTACTGCCCTTCAAAGACAAGACAGTCCAGGACTGTTTGTCGATGGCAGGCAGTAAATGGAACAGGTGGTGTCCAGCCTCGGAAGCTGCTCCTGATCGAGATCAGAGTGACATGATAATCACTGCAATGTGCACTCCGGATCATTGGACCTGACCCCCGTTTGGTGGACGCTGATATCCCAACAATCTGGGACTGAAAGGTAATCTGCCACCATGCCGAGCAAGACCTACACCGAGCAGTTCAAGCGCGACGCCGTCGCCTTGTACGAGAACTCCGATGGCGCCTCAATCCAGAAGATCGCCACCGATCTCGGGATCAACCGAGTCACTTTGAAAAACTGGATCACCAAATACGGGGCCCACGCCTCCACGAGTAAAAATAGTGCGGCCACAGAGTTGTCCGTGGCGGAAGAAAACCGCCAGTTAAAAAAGGAAAACGCGCTCCTTCGTGAAGAACGCGACATCCTGCGAAAGGCTGCTAAATATTTTCCCGGCAAGAGACGAACTGGTGATCCGCTTCCGGTTCGTTGATGACGCCCAGAAAAACCATTCGGTTAAGCGGTTGTGCCAGGTTCTCAAGCTGAATCGATCCTCGTATTACAAATGGAAAAACAGTGCTGCCGCCAGGAGAAAACGCCTGTTCAGTGATGCTATCCCCGGTGCCCAGATCACCACTGTGTTCACGGATGAACGTGGCTGTTACGGTGCTAAACGGATCACGGCCGAACTCAAGGACCAGACAGGTCATGAACCGGTGGATCATAAGCGGGTCGCCCGAATCATGCGTTCGTTGAAACTATTCGGCTACACGAAGAAACGCAAGGTCACCACCACCGAGTCAGATAAGAAGAAGCCGGTATTTCCCGATCTGGTGGGCCGGAAATTCACTGCTCCTGCCCCGAACCAGGTCAATGTCGGTGATATCACGTATTTGCCGATTGCAGATGGGTCAAATATGTACCTGGCCACGGTTATTGATTGCTATTCCCGCCGGCTGATCGGCTTCGCGATCGCGGACCATATGCGTGACCTGCTTGGTCCAGGACGCATTGACCATGGCTAAGGGTCAGCGAGAGGGAGCCTTACGGGTGCGATTTTCCACTCGGACCACGGAAGTGTTTATACCTCGAATGCATTCCAGGACACCTGCAAAAATCTAGGGATCAGACAGTCGATGGGATCAATTGGAACCAGTGCGGACAACGCGCTCGCGGAGTCGTTCAACGCCGCACTCAAGAGGGAGGTCCTGAAGGATTCCAAGACCTTTGAGAATCAATTGCGCTGCCGCCGGGACGTCTTCCGCTGGTGCACCAGGTATAACACCATTCGCCGGCATTCCTGGTGTAAATATCTCGCCCCTGCGGTGTTTGAAGAGCGCTGTCCTGCTATCCTGATATCTGCTTCCTGATCAAATCCTCCGTCCACTACTCGAGGGTAACCTCAATCCGAGCGGTCATTAGCTTCTACCGGTCCACTCACGGTGTGGGCCCGTTGTGGCGCGAGGTGGGATACGAGGTCGGGCTGGATACTAGCGCCCTGGAGGTGGTGCTCGAAGAGCTTAAGTCTCAGGGGCAGGTGACGTTTAACCTCGAGACCCGCTCACTGGATGTCACATAAACACATCTGAAAACCGCTGGTAGGGGGATAGAAGATGGGTTTCATAACGGACCCCTCGCCTCCCAGGTGCCTAAACATACGTATGTTGTAGCGCTACAACGTCAAATATAACAACGCTATGACGTACTGCGGCGATGGTGTCGACTGTCTGTAGGGTCGGGTCCCTTATAAGTCGTTGATGTCGACGGAGGGTACCTCGTCAAGCTGGCCATCGTCTTCGTCTTCGTCGGGAACATCGCAGGCTCGATAGGTGCTCAGGTCAGAAGCGGGAACGAGGCGAAATGCCTTCGGGGTGGTATCCATGCACTCAATCATGGAACATAAGTTCTATTTTTTGAGGTTGTTCCCTTCACCATTTCAATGACCACGGCGCTGCCGTCCCGGGAAGTGCTTGTGCTCTTGGGTCAAGGTGGGCGAGGTGGTGCTGTCGGCCTCGGATGTGTGACCCGGATCTGTGGCGACAGCCGCCAGCGAAGTGCCGGAATGCGCCGCCTATCACGGGGGCGTGGGGTCCCAGAGCCAGCATTGCTGCTCCGGCGACCAGGTGCCCATAACTGCGTTCGTGGCGGACAACATCGGGTCAACCAGGGCCTTGGCAACCTGTAGGGCATCTGCCACCGCGGTGATCTCTGCGCGCAGGTACGGGGAGTTCTTGTTCAACCCCGCATATCCCTTCTCCCATTTAGGCCCGGGCAGATGCATTGCCTGTGGCAGGGAAATGCCCCGGATCTTCTCCTGGGCTCGCAGCGCCTGGGCAAGTTCTTCCCCCTTGACCTCGAGAGAGAGGGCGATCAGGGCAATGTCGTAGAGATCGCGGTACCGGGTCGAGACCCCCAAGTCGTGGATCTTATACATCGCGCAGACCTTGTCAGCGACCTGGTTTTCGATCGGATAGGACCGGATCGTGTACTCCCGGCCTATAAATGCCAGGTCGAGACTGTCCGAGCGTTCCACCGTGATCGTCTCGGTCACGGCCGGGACCCGCAGGTCACCGCTGACATCAATATGAAACTGCAGGAGTTTGCTCACGCCCTGGAAGACATGAACGGTCAGCTGGATACTGTCGATGGTCCCAGAGACTGTTTGCCTCTTCGGTTCGGTGACCTGGAAGAGGTAGGGGCCGATCTTGGTCCCGTCCATGCTCTCGATCAGATCTTTCGCGGCATCCCGGTAGGAGGTGGGGTCATCCTGGCGGTAGAGATCTAAATCCCGGGTGGTCCGGGCATCGGGGATCCGGCAGTGCAGGTTCGTGCCGCCTTTAAGCACCCAGCCCTGGTCACGAGATCCTAGTTTGCCGAGGAACAGTTCCCGGAAGAAGCGGTTGTAGACATCATTCATCGCCAAGCCGTGGTCGCGACTGTCCTTCTGTAGCCCGTGCTTGATTTGCCCATGCCGGCTTTTCGGCTCACTCACCTAGAATCTCCTGTGTCTTTGTCGTCTTCCTTGCGCAGCTGTCCTTCAAGGTCAGGGGGCGCGGTCAGGGATTCCCCCAGGTCGTTGCCGATAGCTGCCCACGACTGGGGCAGGTCCGAGAACGTGCCGTTGTGCTCCATTATTTTTGCGGCCATCGACGCCCAGTCCTCGCTTCGTATTGTTCCCGGACGCGATGTGTTCCCCTGCGAATAGAGGTGGGAGTTGCGGACTATCTCCTGGGCCAAGGCCACCAGTGTCGCGCTGGGGGTCATCTGCTCGACTAGGGTGCGCATCTGCTTTAGGGCTGGGCCCAATGCTGCGTCTATCCGTTGCCGCAGGATCTGCTCCTCTGAGCTCTCCTGGGGAGGGAACCGCTCATCCAGCCACGACTCCAGGTCAGCCTTGGTGCCGAAGCTCTGGCCGGGGACCTCAGGGTTGCCGGCCAGGCCATCAAGGATCTCAGCGCGGGTAGCGAGACGTTCCTGGAGGATGTTGCCGATCATATCGACCAGATGATCTGGTTCATGACCGGCATTTGCCAGGTCGAGCACGGTCCGCACCGGTGTGGTGACCGGCAGACCATCCACCATTACCCAGTCCTTACTGTCCAGGGCGTCGAGGTGGAATACGACCTCCGGCTGGCGGGTCTGGCGCCTGGTGGCCACAGTGAAGTGAATGCCGTTGCTGTCAAGGTCACCGATCCCATGGAGCTCTGCCGCTGATTCATGCGAGACCACCGCTAGCGGAGTGTCTGATGCCCGGTCGGCTGCCATGGTTTTCGGTTCCAGGGCCAGCCACTGGGCCCTGATATTGGTGGCCGGGGACCAGGGGGTGGCCTCGGCAGCGTACACGCCGGACCGGATGCGGGTGAGTACTGCTCTATCGACGAGACGGCCTAGTAGGACCGCGTTAACGCCTTCGGCTCCTGCCTGGGCGCTGGTGACCAAGCCCCATTGCTGGGCGGCGAGATCCATCACGATCTCCGTGGCTTGTACGATCTTCATGATTCAATTATTGCATATGTTGATATTATTGAAGTAATTATAGATATTATTGTGCTTCAAAACTATCTATTTGAGATACTAGTGCAGTATAGGGGGCGTGTGGGGCCGCTCGTTGGGTAACGGGCCACCCATATCCCTGGAGGGCCCTTAGTCGAAGGTACCTCCAAGTATGGATTTCCTGCCTGGCCGACCTGCCTGGACTAGAGGCCAGGTGAGGCCGGAGGTCCAGCACCTGAAACCTCGCCTCCGGGTGGAACTGACTTGCGGGGGCACGGGGGACTGCCATCTACCAGTACGATCAGTGAAAAATAATCTTGGTAACTACGACTAGGTCCTGTTACGAAAGTCGGTGCTGAAGGGTGTGGCGGTGACACACAATAAGGGAACTCCCGTGTAGCGAAGAAGGTACCAACCCAATCTCGCTGCCACAGGAGCTCTACTTGTCTACCCTAAACGTTGAAACCCGCCACGACCTCACCGACGCCAATGGAATGTACTGAAACCTCTACTACCAGCACCAACACGCCAGGGTCGGCCGTGTCGCTATCGACTGCGCGACCTGATCAACGGCATTCGACACCGGATCCGTATCGGTTGTCCCTGGCGGGACGTCCCCGACCGTTACGGCCCGTGGTGGCGGGTCTACGCATTGTTTCGGTCCTGGCAGCTGTCCGGAACATGGTTGTGTATTGAGGAACAGCTCCAGTCGAAGGCCGATGAGCAGGGCAAATTCGGCTGGGATCTGGCCGTTGACTCCACCACCAGCAGGGCGCATGTCCATGCCGCCGGGGCACGGCGTGACTCATTCGAGCGCGTTGAGGGTGAACCCGCTGATCACGCGTTGGGCCGGTCCCGCGGTGGGTTTTCCACCAAGATTCACCTGGCCTGCGATCGCTACCTGCAGTCAGTATCATTTACTATCACCGCAGGACAAGCCGGGGATGCCCCGCAACTGACCGAGGTACTGGGCCGGGTTAAGGTCAACAGGCCCGGACGGGGCCGGCCGCGAACGCGACCGAACCGGGTGATGGCGGACAAGGCCTATTCCTCCCGGGCGATTAGGGCGCATCTGCGCCGTAGGGGCATCAAGACCACGATCCCGGTCAAGGATGACCAGGTCAAACACCGTAAAGACCGTGGTCACCGGGGTGGACGACCCCCGGCGTTTGATGCCGAAATCTACAAAGCCCGGAATGTGGTGGAGCGGTGTTTCAATGCGCTCAAGCACAAACGTGGGGTAGCCACCCGGTACGACAAACTCGCTGTCCGGTTCGAAGCCACCGTCCGGATCGCGAACATCGATCGCTGGCTCAAACGACTTTCGTAACAGGACCTAGAAACCCACCAGGGTGTTCGAGTAGCACCAGCGGTTTTAGCGCTCCATATCCCGCCAGAAGAGTTCCGCCACCCGTAGCACCTTCTCCGGGGCCTCTTCACTGGTGCCCCTGAGGTGCATGCGGGCGGCATCATAATCCACGCCGCTGGACTTCTTCTCACCCAGGATTCCGGGCAGGCGCAGGACAAAGGAACGGACCAGATCATTGATCACCACGGTGCCCACGGCACGCTGACGGGTGACTTCCTCGAGTTTCACCTCTCCGATCCGGGCTTCCGGGGCGTAGTAGGAGCCAGCTCCCCGGATGTCGACCAGGGGGGTCGTCCCATTGCTGTAGGTCGCGCCATCGTCACCGGTGAGGATGGTGCGGATGAATTCACGGACCGCCACCGGATCACCGAGGGCATTGCTGACCCAGCGGCGGCCGAGCACGCTGTGCTCTATCTCGGTGAGCGTGTGTTCCGGGGCGAGTTCGGCGGGGCGGTAGCTCAACGGCATCTGCACCAGGCGGTTGTCGATGTCGCGGCCGATCAGCACCTCAATACCAACTTCACCATCAACGGTGTCCACCAGCCGGTAGGACCCGAGGAGGGTGTTCAGACCACCATAGATGCGGGCGACCTCCTCTTTCCCGGGATTCAGTTGCGCATCAAAGATCTCGGCAATTCCGCTCACGTCGGTACTCCTTCAGCAGTTCCAGATCCGGCATCTCATGACCGGCCTCAGACCCCAGACTAATGACATTTCCCCTGCGGCGCGGCCCCCCTTTCCCCTGGGCACTGAAGCAGCCGGAAAGTGGTCTCCCCCGGCTACCGGGGATCACTAGGCTGGGGGCATGAGCGAAAATACCCCGCAGAGTCAAAGTCGTGAAGAATTCCGGGTCGGTGGCCACGAGGGTGAGCTTTCCCCCGAACAGCAGCTGGAGCAGATCGCGTCCTATCTCGATGCCCACTATGAGCTGCCTGATTTCACCCCGCCCTGGGCCGGTGGTGCCGGAGACCCTGATCCGGCGGACTCCTATATCGCCAGGCTGCCGGACCGTATCACCCACACCGCCATGCTGATGTTGGGTTCTGCAGTGGACCACACCATGCCGGGTGTGGCCTACATCGGGGATGTGGATGTCGCTGAGGTTCCGGAGATCGGGGCCCGGAAGTTCATTCCCTCCAACCCGAGTGGTGCCTGGGCAATTTCTTTCCACAGTGGTGGTTGGTGGCGTGGCTCCGGGGATGCCCTCGAGTTCTCCTGGCGTCCGGAGGTGGCCGCCGCCGCGGAGCTTTCCGGCACCACCATCCTGGACCTGGATCATCCGCTGGCCCCGGGTCACAACATTGATGCGATGCTGGAATCCGTGGCGAAGGCGGTGGGTTTCGCCCATCACCATAACGCCAGCAGCCTGGCCGGTTGGGGTTATTCCTCTGGTGCGGCACTTGCCGTCCTGGCGGCGAAGCATTTTGATTCCCTGGTGCTGACCTTCCCGGATCTGGGTTCCGTGGCGAAGCTACCCGAGGAGATCCGCGGCGACCATGCCATCCCGGAGGTCGGTGAGTGGCCGCGCACCCTGGTGCAGATCGCCCTGCAGGATGAGATCGCCGCCCGACCTGAGGGGTTGGCGGGGGCTGAGCAGGTCACCGTCGCGGAGTATGTGTCCAGGCACCGCGTATCGACGCCCGCGGTGGCCCGGGAGAAGGTCCGCGATATCGCCGAGTTCCTCCGCGGCTGATCAGCAGGCGGGCACCGCATCACTGAGGGCCGTGGGCACCAGCAGCTCATTCGGGATCACCTGGCGCAGGTTATGCGGATCCTGGCAGGCCACCTTCGCCTTAAGCTCGGCTCCGGTGATGGCCGGAATACTGGTGGAGCCCAGGTACAGTTCCCGGGTGCCCGGGGAGCTGGGAGCCCCCGGTGATGTGGGGATCACCGGTGCCCCGATGATCGCACCCAGCACATCTGCGGTGTGGGCCGCCGGGGTGCCGTAGGTGTTCGCCGCGATGGTGAAACCGGGGCCGTAGGAGACGGTGGCGTGGACGTTGCGGTCATCGGACCAGCCGAACTTAGTGCCCTGCACCCCCGCCACCCGAGCTGTCCCGAAGTCCTGGGCATACCCGTCAGCGGCCACCGGGGAAGCCGTGGCCATGCCGTTGAACAGCGGCGCGGAGACCGGATCATTGCGAGTTTCCGCCACGAAGCGTGCCACATCATTGCTGCTGGTGGAGGTGTTTCCCCAATAACCGTTATGGCGGGTCTGCCCCAGTCCGAAAGCGGCGATGGTGTCGGGGATGGCACTGGGGTACGTGCGTTCCAACTGGCTGGCCACTCCATCATCGGAAACCCGGATCATGTGCTCCACCTTCGCCTTATCCTCCGGTGCGCCATGGTGCAGCACCCAGTGGCCGAGGTAGAGCTTGGAGAGGGAAAGCGCGGGGCGGGACTCCCCGGAGTTCGGGGTGGAGAACTGCTGGCCACCGATCTGCAGGGTGATCTGGGTGCGGGATGGGACGGCACCGGGATTCAGGGTGATCGCGGCGGCTGCCGGGGCAGCGGAGAGAGCGAGCGTGAAGCTGAGCAGGGCGGCGGCTATTTTCCTCATACCCAGCACCCTAATGCAGATCCTCCTCCGCTTCCTCTGCTTCTCGTTCCTCCCCTGCCGCTTCCCGGAATTCCCGGCCCTCGGCGGTCAACTTCTGCTGGGCGAGTTTCATTCCGGTGATCCGGGTGATGGAGCGGGGCGGCGTCAGGTTGTGGACCTCGGCGGGGATCCCGGCCTGCAGTTGCCGGGCCCGACTGATTTCGGCGTCGATCTTCACCCCGAGCAGCAGCATCAGATTCATCAGCCAGATGCCGATCAGCAGTGCCATCACGGAACCGACTGCACCATAGGAGTTGTAGCTGGCGAAGTGGTTGAAGTAGATGTTCACCAGCACACCCACCAAGAGGACACCGAGGACGGCGGTGCCTGAACCGCCACTCAACAAGCGGAAACGTACCGGTTTAACATTGGGTGCGAAGTGGTAGAGGACGGCGACCAGGCCGATGAGCAGCACCAGAATGACCGGCCATTTCGCCCATACCCAGATCGGCAGGAAGGTTTCGCTGAGATAATTCACCAGCCACACCAGCCGCAGGGGTTCTGCGATGGGGGCAAGCAACCGATCCACCAGGGTGTCATTGATGACCAGGGACACCAGGATCAGGACGGTGCCGATGAGCAGCCCGATGTTGGTCAGCAGCATTTCCAGGGCCTGGCGGATCAGTCCGCGGCCCTCCACCCGGTTGTAGATGGTATTGGCACAGCGGCTGAAGGCCCGGACATAGGTGGAGGAGGTCCACATCGCCACCAGCACACCGATGATCAGGGCGACCCGGCCACCAGCGGCGGAACCTGCCACCGCAGCAACCACACTCAAGGCCAGCTCCTGCTGTTCCTGCGGCACATTCCGGAGCACAAATTCTTCCACCCGGCTGATGATCTCGAAGGCGTCGCTGGCCAGCACCAGGGTGATCAGGGAGTAGACCACCAGCAGTGCAGGTGCCAGGGAAAGCACTGAGTAGTAGGTGAGCAGGGCGGCGAGGTCAGGCAGGCTTTCCGCGAGGAAGTCCCGGGCGACTCTTTTGAAGGCATAGCGCCAACCGACCCGACGCAGGTTCCGGAGTTTCTCCGGTGTCTGCTCTGAGGGGTCGGCGGCGATCAGGGTCGCATCGATGTGTTCCCGGGGTTGCACCACGTTTTCATCCTGACACAACCCACCCCTGAAGTGTTGCTAGAAGGTGGTGGCGTCGATGACGAAGCGGTAACGCACCTGGGAGTCCACGGTGCGCTGGTAGGCATCGTTGATCTCGGCGGCGTCGATAAGCTCAATTTCGGCGGTGACCCCGTGCGCGGCGCAGAAGTCGAGCATTTCCTGGGTTTCGGGGATGCCGCCGACCAGGGAGCCGGTGAGCACGCGGCGACGGCCGGTGAAGGTACGGGTTTTCGCGGACAGCGGCTTGGCCGGCAGGCCGAGCAGCACCAGCGCACCGTCGAGACGCAGCAGGTTGAGGTAGGCGTCGATGTCCAGGTCGACGGAGACGGTGTTGAGGATCAGGTCGAAGCTTTCGCGGTGGGTCGCGGCGAAGCTCTCATCGGCGGTGGAGACATGCTCATGGGCACCGAAACGCAGCGCATCCTCCCGCTTGGCGGTGGAGTGGGAGAATACGGTGACTTCCGCACCCATCGCCACCGCAATCTTCACCGCCACATGCCCCAACCCACCCAGGCCGATGATGGCGACCTTCTTGCCGGGGCCCGCACCCCAGCGCTTCAGCGGGGAGTAGGTGGTGATGCCGGCGCAGAGCAGTGGGGTGGCGGCCGCCGGGTCCAGGGATTCGGGCACGCTGACCACGAAGGATTCCTGCACCACGATCTGCTGGGAATAACCACCCTGACTGTACTCGTGGTCGGTGTACCGGTCCTGGGAACCGTAGGTGAGGACGGCACCGTTGGCGCAGTAGCTCTCCTCCCCGGCGCGGCAGGCCTCGCAGTCACCACAGGAGTTGATGAAGCAGCCCACGCCCACCCGGTCGCCGACGCGGTGTTTTTCCACTGCCGCGCCCACGGCTTCCACCCGGCCGATAATTTCATGTCCCGGGACCAGGGGGTACTTCCGCTCGCCCCAGTCACCTCGGACGGTGTGGATGTCGGAGTGGCAGATGCCGGAGTATTCGATGGCGATGCGGACGTCATTTTCACGCAGCGCACGTCGCTCAATGTTCAGCGGTTCCAGGTCACCACCTGCGGTGGTGCAGCCCCAGGCTCGGGTGGTGGTGGTTTCGTTCAGGTGTGCAGTCAACTTCGGAGCGGTCATGCACCCCAGGCTAATCATCTGGGCGGTGCGGCGCAGTGCTTTTCGACGCCCCCTGCGCTCATCCCAGTTCCCAGCGACAGGCCCGCAGCTCCACTTTCCAGGTGTCGCCGGCGGTGCGGTGGGGGATGTTTTCGGCTGCCCAGTGTTCCTGGGCACGCGCTGCCACCGCGGAGCTGCCGTCGGCGCGCACCACCCGCCACCAGGGCACCAGGTGACCGAGGGTGGCCAGGATTTTTCCGATCTGGCGGGGGTTACTGTTCACCTGGGCGGCGATATCACCGTAGGTGCTGACCCGGCCCGGTGGGATGAGTTCCACCAGGTCGAGGACCCGGGAGCTGAGCGCATCGAGCTGCAGTTCCGGGTCTTTCCGCTCCCCCACTGTTTGCTGCCCGGGGTGGGGTTACTTGAACTGGCTGAGGTCGATGTCCAGCAGGGAGTCCGCTTCATCGCCTTCTTCGACCGGTTCAGCCACCTCGCAGAGGGTCAGGGTGGCGTTGGTGGAGTCCGCGATGATGGCCATGCGGCCGAACTGGGAGTCCCAGGGTTCGCGGATGATCTCGCCACCGAGTTCCGGTACCTTGGCCACTGCTTCATCGACGTTGAGCACCCCGAGGTAGGACTGCCAGAAGCTGGGGACCTGGGGTGGGAACTGACCTTCGGCTCCAAAGAGGCCGGCGAAGGCGCCGCCCCCGGCCATGGCGGTGGTGTACTGGAAGTCGTCTTCCTGGGCCATGGTGGCGGTGTCCCATTCGAAGACCTCGCGGTAGAAGTCCACGGTCTGCTCATAGTTGCTGACCACGGTGTTTTCATGCCATACCGGGGTGCCTGGTTCGCCGGCGGCGACGAAGGATTCCTCACCGCGCGGGGCGATCAGGCCGAACATGGAGCCGGCGGTGTCCACCACGATGGCCATGCGGCCCAGCTGTGCTTCGGTGGGTTCCCCGAGCACGCGGCCCCCCTTGGCCTTGATGGCCGCCAGGGTTTCATCCAGGTCCGGGGCCAGGAAGTAGGTGATGAAGGTGTCCGGGAAGGGTGCCTGTTCCGCCTGGCGGATGAAACCGGCGACGGGCAGACCCTGAACGCGGGCGATGCGGTAGTCGGAGTCCGCCACCTCCTCCTTGATGTCCCAGCCCAGCAGCTGGGAGTAGAAGTGGGCGGACTTCGCCGGGTTGGAGGTGGTCAGGTCGAGCCAATAGGGCATACCGGCTTCGGCTTGGAACGCGGGCATTAAATATTCCTCCACTTTTCGGGGTCGAAGTCATCATTGGCGGTGGCTTCATCGAAGTAGTCGTCGTCCCCGCCCGCATCGGTGGCGACGCGGGCGCAGTTCTCCCCGATGCACACCAGGTCACCGATCTTGAGGGTGGCACCCCGGCGGGTGTCCACCTCACCGTTGACGGTGACCTGTCCCTCGTTGATCAGGGCCTTCGCTTCACCACCGGTGGCGGCCAGGTTGGCCAGCTTGATGAACTGTCCGAGCTTGATATTCTCGCCCTTGATGGCGATGTCCTCACTCTGCATGCGGCCCAGTCTATCGACGCTCCCACCCTGCGGCGTTCCCGGGGATGGTTGCGGGGAAAAATCAGCCACTTCAGAGGAACCCGGCCACACCCTCATAGATCATGAAGGCTGCCAGCAGCATGAAGATGATTCCGGCGATGATGTCGAGCAGCGCGGAGTTACGCAGCAGACTCTTCGCCAGGGAACCGACCGCCAGGGCCACCCCGACGAACCAGGCCACCCCGATCAGGATCAGCAGCACCGCCACCAGGGCGCTGGCACCCAACCCCATGTCGGGGCGGATGAACTGGGTGAAGACAGCACCGAAGAAGAGCACCGCCTTCGGATTGGCCAGGTTGGTCAGGATGCCGGTGCGCAGGGCCTGCCCGGCGGTCATCTCCACTGCGGTGCTTATCGACGTCGTGCTCTCCCCCGCCGCACTTTCCCCGACGATCCGGGCGGGTTGACGGCGTGTGGCCAGCCCACCCCGCACCGAGGAATAACCCATCCACATCAGGAAGGCACCCCCGACCAGCTGGAGGAGATGCAGGATGGCGGGTTGGGCGTTGATCAGGGCGGACAGTCCCGCCAGGCTGGCCAGGATCCAGATGGTGTTACCCACCATGATCCCCAGGGCACACCACACTCCGGCGGGACGGCTCCGGGAACCCACCCTGGTGATCTGCAGGAGATCAGGGCCGGGGGAGGCGATCGCCGCGATCCACACGGCAACCAGGGCGAGCAGTGTCGAAATGTTCACCCGGGGAAGTTTAGGCCTGGTCGCGTGGCTTCATGATGATGCGGTCGATGTTGACGTGCTTGGGCTGGGCCGCCACCCAACGGATCGACTCGGCCACATCCTCCGCGGTGAGGTTGAGCTTGTCGGCGTAGACGGCCTCCGCCTTGCTCTGGTCGCCCTTGAAGCGGACCAGGGAGAAGTCGGTGTCCACGCGGCCCGGGTCGATCTGGGTGACCCGGATGGGGTTCTCCTGGTGGTGTTCCAGGCGCAGCACCTGGCTCAGTGCGCTTTCGGCGAACTTGGCGGCGTTATAACCGGCACCACCCGGGTAGATGAAGAAGGAGGCGACGGAGACGACGTTGACGACATGCCCTTCCGCCGCGACGAGCTTGTCCAGCAGCGCCTTGGTCACCCGCACGGTGCCGAGCACGTTGGTCTCGTACATCCAACGCCAATCATCCAGATTCGCCTCCGCTAGGGAGTCCAGTCCCTTGGCACCACCGGCGTTGTTGACCAGCAGGTCCACCTCCCCCACCTGGGCCACCAGGTTGGCGACGGATTCCTCAGAGGTGACATCCAGCTCGATGGGGATGCCCCCGATCTCGGCGGCCACCTCCTCGATCTTGTCCTTGCGGCGTGCCGCCACGATGACCTTCCAGCCGTCCTTGGCCAGGGCGGCCGCGGTGGCTGCACCGATGCCCGAGGAGGCGCCGGTGACGATTGCTGTTTTCTGGGAGTTCTCAGTCTGTGCCATGCCCCATAGTGTGGCAAGGGCCACTATTTGCTGAGGGGGAATAGGGGAAAGATACCCCCGCTCCGGCGTTTCCATACCCCCGAAAGCCCGGCAAAAACCCTGATCAGAAGGGAACCCCGGAGCCTTGGGGGATGTTCGACAAGCGCACGATCTCCCCCCCCCTGTTCACTCCCCGACCTGACGGATGGTGATGTTTATCCTCCCCTCCCGCAGGCCACACCCCTCCGGTGCGGTTCCCGGCTGCACCCCAGGTACCCCGTGGTAGGCGCGGCGGGAGGGACCCCCGAAGATGATCACGTCCCCGGAGAGCAGGGAGACATCCACCCAGGGTTTATGACGGTTCAAGGTGTTACCCATCCGGAAGAGGGCGGTGTCACCGATGGACAGGGAGATCACCGGCGCCCCGGAAGGTTCATCGGCATCCACATGCATCCCCATCCGGGCATCCGGTGGGTAATAGTTCACCAGTCCACCCTCGGCCCGGAACCCCTCGGACCAGGGGGCCAGTGCCGGGGAGATTGCCGCCGCCTGCCGCAGAAACTCCACCGCCAGCTGCTGGTAGTTCCCAGGCACCCCCGGAACCGCATGCCCCGCAACCTGACGGACCAGCCGGTAGGGGTTGGTGGCCCAGTGATGACCGAGGCTGAGCACGTGCACGCTCATCTGCCCACCACCGATCAGGGGGCGGCGCATCCCCACCGGGGTGCCGGCCACGCTGCGGGTGATATCCCGGGCCTGGGAAACCAGGCTCTCCTGCTGCGGCAGGTCCAGGGCCCCGGGCAGGTGGACCACCCCGGGGGCGATTTCCCGGGCGGGGCGCGGGAGGTCCGGGGCGTCGAAAAGGGATGGCACGTGGGGAACCCTTCCACCAGAATGGGCTGGTATGAGCGACTTCGACCTTAACAAGCCCGGCGTCCTGGATCAGATGCGGGAACAGCAGTGGCACCAGCCCGGGCATCCGGAAGCCGCCGCGCAACGCCTGGCCACCGCCCGGAAACTCAAGGAACTCAATGACCTGGCCAACACCGAACCCGAACGTGCCCGCCAACTGGTGGCCGAACTGCTCAATTCTGATGGCAGTGCCACCGTCATGGCACCCGCCGCCATCGAGTACGGGGTGAACACCTTCCTGGGGCGGGATGTCTTCCTCAATTTCGGGGTGACCATCCTGGATTCCGCGGAGGTGCACATCGGGGACCGTAGCGGAATCGCCCCGAACTGCCAGCTGATCACCGTCGGCCACCCCGTGGATGATGTGGCGATGCGACGCGGCGGTTGGGAACGTGCCCAGCCGATCCATATCGGCGCGGATGTGTGGATCGCCGCCGGGGTGATCATCTTCCCCGGGGTCACCATCGGGGATCGCTCCGTGATCGGTGCCGGTTCCCTGGTGACCAAGGACATCCCAGCGGACTGCCTGGCGATGGGAGCCCCGGCCAAGGTGGTCCGCCAGCTGGACCCGCCGGCGCGCAGGGAACGAGATCAGCTGCCCGAGGGGGCACCGGTGGTGCCCCGGCCGGGGGAGCTGTTCTGAGCACGGACCTGCTCATTAACCGGGCACAGCTGTAGTTCGGGTCTTAGAGTGGGGGCTGTTCCCACTCCGGAAGAACCCTGAGGTGAAGTGATGACCGCACCGGACCCCTCCAGATCCGGCCCTGCAGCCGGTACCGAAACGCCGTCCGCGCCCCATGCCCTGGACCTACCGGAGGTATTCGCCCGCTTCGACAGTGGCGAAGCCGGGCTGAGCCTGGCCCAGGTGCAGCAGCGGTGGGATGAGTATGGCCCCAATGCGCTGCCGACCACCAGGCCGGAGTCGTCGCTGCAGCGCCTGCTCCGCCAGTTCCGGGATCCGATGATCTATGTGCTGATCGCGGCGGCTGTCTTCACCGCCATCCTGGGTGAGGTGGTGGACACCATCGTCATCGCGGCGGTGGTGCTGATCAACGCCCTGGTCGGTTTCTTCCAGGAGGGCAGGGCGGCGGATGCGATGGAGGGGATCCGGAATATGCTCTCCCTGGAATCCGCGGCGCTCCGCGATGGGCGGTGGGGCAATGTGCCCGCCGAGGAGCTCGTGCCCGGTGATGTCGTCCGGCTGCGTGCCGGGGATAAGGTGCCGGCGGATCTGCGTCTGATCGAGCAGCAGAGCCTGCAGATCGAGGAGTCCGCGCTCACGGGTGAGTCCGTGCCGGTGTCCAAGGAGCTGGGCACCGTGGACGTTGATTCCCCCCTGGGGGACCGCAGCAACATGGCGTTCTCGGGCACCACCATCACCGCCGGTTCCGGGTTGGGCCTGGTCACCGGGACCGCCTCTGACACCGAGATCGGTCACATCACCACCATGCTGGAGGAGGTGGAGGAGGTGGCGACCCCCCTGACCCGGGCGATGTCGAAGTTCTCCTCCCTGCTCGCCGTGATCGCCGTGATCCTGGCGGTGCTCATGGTGGTGGTCTCCGGGGTGCTCTACCGGACCGAATTCGGTGAGCTGATGATGTCCGCCATCGGTTTCGCCGTGGCCGCCATCCCCGAGGGCCTGCCCGCCGTCATGGCCATCACCCTGGCCCTGGGGGTGCAGAAGATGGCGGGACGCAAGGCCATCACCCGCCGCCTGAACTCCGTGGAAACCCTCGGTTCGGTGACCACCATCTGTTCCGACAAGACCGGAACGCTGACCCGGAATGAGATGACCGTCCGGGAGGTGGTCACCCCCTCCCACCGCTACCGCGTCAGCGGCACCGGTTATGCCCCCGAGGGTCATGTCGAACTTGCCGGGCAGGGTGGGAAGGTCACCGCGGATCAGGAGGGGCACCGCGATCTGCTGCGGATCGCCAAGGTCGCCGCCTACGCCAATGACTCGGACGTCGAGAAGCGCGCGGACGGCTGGACCCTGATCGGGGAACCCACCGACGGTGGCATCCGCACCTTCGCCATGAAAACCGGGGTGGCCTATGAGGGCAGGCGCATCGCCGCCGTACCTTTCGACTCCACCCACAAATACATGGCCACCCTTGACACCCACGCGGACCGTGAAGGCCTGGTCATCCACCTCAAGGGCGCCCCGGACCGTCTCCTGGAGCGCTGTTCCACGGAAAGAGTCGCGGATGGTGGCACCCGGCCCTTGAAGCGCGACCACTGGGACGCCGAGATCGAGAGACTCGGTGCCGAAGGCATGCGGGTGCTGGCCGCGGCAGAGCTGAAGGTCCCGGCGGACACCCGGGAGATCAGCACCCAGGACATCGATGCCGGAGGTTTCAGTTTCCTCGGCCTCTACGGCATCATCGACCCACCCCGGGATGAGGCCATCGAGGCGGTGGCCACCTTCCACCGCGCCGGGGTCAACGTCAAGATGATCACCGGTGACCATGCCGCCACCGCCACCGCCATCGCCCGGGAGATCGGCATCCCCGCGGAGCGCGCCATCACCGGCCCCGAACTGGAGGCCGCCTCGGATGAGCAGATGCGGGAGATCGTGCGGGAATATGATGTCTACGCGCGTACCAGCCCGGAGCATAAACTGCGCCTGGTGCAGGCCCTGCAGGCCAATGGGGAGGTGGTCTCCATGACCGGTGACGGGGTCAATGACGCCCCCTCCCTCAAACAGGCAGATATTGGTGTGGCCATGGGAATCAAGGGCACCGAGGCCACCAAGGAGGCGGCGGATGTGGTGCTGGCGGATGATAACTTCGCCACCATCGGGGCCGCGGTGAAGATGGGCCGCACCATCTACGACAACCTGCGCAAGGCGATCGTCTTCATGCTGCCCACCAATGGTGCCCAGGGTCTGGTCATTCTGGTGGCCATGCTGATCGGCATGACCCTGCCGATCACCCCGCTGCAGGTGCTCTGGGTCAACCTGATCACCGCGGTCACCCTCTCCCTGGCGTTGAGTTTTGAACCCTCCGAACCGGATGTGATGGACCGCAAACCCCGGGACCCGAAAACCCCGATCCTGGATTCGGAGGCGATCATCCGCATCATCTACACCTCCCTGTTGATCGGTGGGGCCACCATCGCCGCCTTCCTGCTGGCCCAGGGGGGTGGGGTGGAACTAGCCGCCTCCCGAACCATTGCGGTGCACACCCTCGTGGTCGGACAGATCTTCTACCTCTTCGCCAGCCGCTTCTCCAAGGTCAGCTCGGTACGCAAGGAACTGTTCAGCACCAACCCCATCTCCTGGGTCTGCGTGGGGCTGATGATCCTGCTGCAGCTGGCCTTCGGCTACCTGCCCTTCATGCAGGCCGCCTTCGACACCACCGCCGTCCCACTGCAATGGTGGCTGCTGCCGCTGCTGGTGGGAGTGGTGATCTTCCTGGTGGTGGAGCTGGACAAGCTCATCCGACGCCGGGGGGCACGGAACTGAGCCAGGTGGCTCAGCCCGCCAGGTGCACCCTGACCCCGGTGGCCGGGCGGGTGAGGAACTGGGTCCAGGAGAAGGTCTGGTCCTCCGTCTCCCGGGAGACCTGCACCTCCGAACGGGCGAGTGCGGCCACCCCCACCGAAAGCGCGGTGACCGCGATCTTCTCCCCCGGGCAGCGGTGGCCACTCCGGACCTCCCCACCACCCTGCGGAATGAAGGCCCCCAACTGCTCCGCATCCCCAGCATCCAGGAAGCGCGCCGGGTCGAAGGTGTCGGCATCCTCCCATTCGGTGTGGGCGGTGTTGGTGCCCAGGATGTCGAGGAGGATGCGCTGGCCACGGCGGATGGGGCACCCCTTGATCTCGGTGTCAGTGGTGGCCAGGGCCGGCAGCATCGGCACGAAGGGGTAGGTGCGGCGGACCTCCTGGGCGAAGGCGGTGGCCTCGGGGATGTCGATGAGTTCTTCCCCGGCGGCTACCCGGATCCTTTCCGCCCACTCGGGGTGCTCCACCAGGGACACCGCGGCAAAAGCCGCGAAGCGGGAGACCGCGATCGTCGGCCGGGTCAGGTTCTGCAGTTCCACTCCGGCGGTGTGCTCATCCACCAGCTCACCGTGTTCATCGCGTAGTTCCGCCATGCTGGCCAGGGCAGAGCTGGCGGGGGCGTTGATCTCACCTGCGCGCACCCCGGCGATCAGGCTGCGGTACCAACGGTCCGCGCGCCACCGTTCCACCCAGGCCACGGGATTGCCCTTCGGGGTGCCGAAGTTGTCCAGCAGGCGACTCAGGCTGCGGGCCTGGCGTTCCATCTCGGGGGTGGACACGGAGATCCCCGCCCAACGAAATGCTGCCCGACCATAGGCCAGGGCGAAGTCGTCGTAGACATTGCCCGGTTGCTGCCGCCAACGGTCCAGGGTGGTCTGCACCTCTTCGGCGACCAGGGTCTTGAAGCGGGCCACCGGTTCATCCTCGTAGACCTGATCGGCCAGGGCATTCTTACGCACCCGGTGGGCTTCCCCATCAAGGGTATGCACCGCGCCACTGCCGAAGAGCGGTACCTGGATGAATTTAGGCATCGCACCGGCGCGTTTGACCTTGTCGGTGTCATAGAAGAGTTTGACCCCCTCTTCCCCACGGAGCAGGGTGGCACGTTTGCCCATCAGGGTCAGATTCACCGGGGTGTCGGCGTTGGGGTGGGCCCCGGCTTTGCGGCGCACCCGGGAGGTGAAGAGATAACCGTGTTTGAGTAGGTTCAGGGCTTGTTCAGTGCGAATCTTCGGTGGTGTGCTCATGCTGATTCCTTGACGTTCCTTCGAAAAAATTGTTGTCTTGGGAGGACGTGATGGTCTCGCTGCGCTCCCCCGAGGGGTGCCGGCACCTCCCACTGTAGAGACGCTATTGAACAAGGATGGTGGGCCTCACAATTTTGGTGGGCGGGATACCCTTGAACCCGACATGAACACCGCACCTTTCAATCTTGAGCGCATCGGCACGGGTCTCCCCGTCGCCGACACCATCGACCAGCTGACCGGTCTTCTCCACGAATCCGGGGCGGTGGTGATCCAGGCCCCGCCCGGCACCGGTAAAACCACCCTCATCCCGCCTGCCCTGGCCAACCACACTGGGGGAAAGGTCCTGGTCACCGCACCCCGGCGCGTGGCGGTGCGGGCCGCGGCGCGCCGACTGGCACAGCTGGATGGTTCCCGCCTGGGTGAGCGGGTGGGGTTTTCGGTCCGGGGCGAACACCACCCCGGTTCGATGGTGGAGTTCCTCACCCCGGGTGTGCTGCTGCGCCGCCTGCTCAACGATCCCTCCCTGGAGGGGGTCAGTGCGGTGGCCGTCGATGAGGTTCATGAACGTCAGCTGGACACCGATCTGGTGCTGGGCATGCTCATCGAGTTGCGGGAACTTCGTGATGATCTGCAGCTGGCGGCGATGTCCGCGACCCTGGACGCGCAGCGTTATTCCGAGTTGCTCGGTGGCCCCGTCCTGGCCACCCCGGCGGTGATCCACCCCTTGGAGGTGGAGTACGCCCCAGCGGAGGGCAGGCTCAGCCAGCGGGGTGTGGAGTGGGGTTTCCTGGATCATCTGGCACGGCGCGCGGTGTCCGCGGCGGAGCGTACCGGGGATTCGGTGCTGGTCTTCGTCCCTGGGGTGCGGGAAGTGGAACGGGTCTGCCGGAGTGCCGCCGGGCTCACCAACCTGGCGGTGCTGCCCCTGCATGGCCGGTTGAGTTCCCGGGAGCAGGATGCTGCGTTGAGTCCCGCCGAGGGGGCCCGGATTGTGGTGTCCACGTCCCTGGCGGAAAGTTCGCTGACTGTCCCGGGTGTCCGGGTGGTGGTTGATTCGGGGCTTTCCCGGGTGCCGCGCCGGGACGCGGCCCGCGGTATGTCCGGACTGGTTACGGTCTCTGAGGCTCGGTCCACCGCGGAGCAGCGGGCGGGTCGTGCCGGCCGTGAAGGGCCGGGTCTGGTGATCCGGGCTTTTAGCGAGGCTGATTTCCGGCACCTGAGTTCCCACATCACCCCGGAGATCCGCACCTCCGATCTCACCCAGGCGGCCCTGCAGCTGGCCTGCTGGGGCACTCCGCGGGGTGAGGGTCTGCCGCTTCTCGACGCCCCGCCCGCCCCCGCGATGCGGGATGCAGAGGAGGTGCTGCGGGGCCTCGGGGCCATCGATAAGCAGGGGGCGGTGACCCGGCGGGGCCGTAGTTTGGCCTCGATGCCGGTGTCCCCGCCGCTGGGGGCCGCCCTGTTGGAGCATGGGGCGGGTGCCGCGGAAGTGGCGGCCTGTCTGGCGGAGGATCCCCGGGGGGATATCACGGTGCAGCTGCGCGCCTTGAGGGGGCAGCGCAGTTTCGAACGTGAGGTGAAGCGCCTGCGGCGCCTGGCGGGGGCGGATCGTGGGGTGGTGGATCCGGGTCGGGCGGTGGCCACTGCTTTCCCCGGACAGGTGGCCCGCCTGGAGGATCCCACCAAGCAGGAGTATCTGCTGGCCAGTGGGACGCGTGCCGAGTTACCTACGGACCTGGGGCTTTCCGGGGCGCCCTGGTTGGCGGTGGCAGAGGTTACCCGGGCTGGTTCGCGGGCGATCATCCGGGCGGCGGCGAGGGTGTCTGAGGAGGATGCCCTGGCGGCCATCGGGGTGGAGAAGGTGCTTTCCGCCAGCGTGGTGTCAGGTAGGGTGCGGGGCCGGGAGATCCGGCGGGCCGGGGCCATTGAGCTTTCCGCCACCCCGGTGAAGGTGACGGCGGAGCAGGCCGCTGGGGCGCTGGCGGATGGGGTGCGTCAGCAGGGGTTGGGCATGTTCCACTTCTCGGAGAAGGCCGCCGGCCTGCTGCAACGCCTGGAGTTCCTGCACACCCAACTGGGTGATCCCTGGCCGGATCCGACGGCGGCGGATCCCCTGGAGTGGCTGGGTCCGGAGTTGCGTTCCCTGGCTGGTGGGGGTCCGATCAACAAGATCGACATGTACCCCGCGTTGCAGCGCCTGCTGCCGTGGCCGGAGGCCACGAAACTTGCGGAACTGGCCCCGGAAAGGCTGCAGGTGCCCAGCGGTAACAGTCACCGGGTGGACTACGCCACCGGGCGGCCGGTGGTGGCGGTGAAATTGCAGGAGTGTTTCGGTCTGGCATCCTCTCCGGAGCTGGCCGGGGTGGCGGTGCAGTTCCACCTGCTCTCCCCCGCGGCCCGGCCCTTGGCGGTCACCGATGATCTGAGCAGTTTCTGGTCCGGCCCCTATGTGCAGGTGCGTGCCGAGATGCGGGGCCGTTACCCGCGGCATCCCTGGCCGGAGGATCCCTGGTCGGCGCAGGCCACCGCAAAAACCAAGCGGCGGATGTGATTCAAGTTCCGTGATTTAAGTTCCCAGGGGGGTGGAGATGAATGAAGCGGACCTCCCAGGGGGATTTCCGGGGATCCGCTCTTATTTAACCTTGGCCTTATTTAGCGTTGGCAGGGTGCTTTTCAGGCCGCCTGGCAGGCCCGGTCCAGGCCGAGCAGGGAATCCACGGAGAGCTGGGTGGCATTGGCCGGCAGATCGCTGAGCTCGCCGCTTTCGGCGTCAATCTGGCGGAGCTGGAAACCCTCCGGAATTTCGCTGACCTCAGCGGCGGCCACCGCCAGTCCGGGCAGCTGCACGGCCGAGGCATAGAGGAGCAGCTCGGGAAGCCCCAGGAGATGGGAAGCGGACACGGCACCGCTGATCAGTTCCACCAGTTCCCCGTGTTCCATCGCTGCGTCGGGAAGGGTCACGACAATAGCGGAATCCATTGCCGGGACACCGCTGGTGCAGATACTTTCAGGCTCCGATTCGAGGGGCTCAGGGCCCTGGAGGTTCATTGTCATCATGATTTTCAGCCTAACCCCTGCGTCTGGAGTTGGCTGGAAAACTCCCTGAAAGAACACTGTGAATAGACAGCTTTGTATACCCTAAGTAAGGTGTTTGAGCTGCTATCCCAGGGAAAACTGCTGGTAACTGAGATATACACCCATGACAACCACCATCGTGAGCAGTGCCACACGAATGAATCTAATTCCTCCCCCCAGAACAGTTTTCGCCCCCATTTGGGCACCTGCGATATTCGCCACCGCCAAAACCAGGCCCAGCGTCCACCACACATGCCCGTTCAGGGCGAAAATCAACAGCGCCCCGAAGTTGGTCGCGGTATTGACAACCTTCGCCATCGCCGCCGAGGAGAGGAAATTCTGGGAGAGCACAGAGGTGAAAAGCATGATCAGGAACATGCCGGTCCCCGGACCGAACACCCCGTCATAGGCGGCCACCAGACCCACCCCACCCAGCGCCACCCACCGCCGCCAACCCCGGGCAGGCAGCTCCCCACTTTCCCCGCCACCGAAGCTGGGCCGGAAAGCCACGAAGATCCCCACCGCCAGCATCAACACGATGATCACCGGGCGCATCACCGAAGCCTGGATCAGACTCGCCGCCAGGGCACCCCCACCAGCACACACCACCGCCAGCGGAATATAGCCCAGCAACAGTGCCCGGGAGGGGCGGATGCGGCGCATCAGTGTGAAAGCCGCCGAGGCGGTACCGAAGACGGCAGCCAGTTTATTGGTGGCCAGGGCACTCGCCGGGGCCAGGCCGGGCGCCACCGCCAACAGCAGCGGAATGAGCACCAGGCCACCACCACCGATGACCGCATCCACCCAGCCGGCGAGCAGCGCCCCGAAAATCAGGATCGCCCAGCCGCCCACTTCCAATTCCACCATCCCCACCCCACCACCCTTCGCAACACGCCAACCGGACCCTGCCCCGCCCCGGGGATAAGAGGCGGAAACTCAATGAATCCTGATTTTCCCCCAGGAATTATTTCCGACTATTCCACATGTTCTCTTCAGCCGGACACGGTATCCTGAACGAACATAACTGGCACTCAAGACGGGACCCGCTTGCGCACAAACAGGCAAATCTGAGGGAGCAACATTGCACACAAGAAGATCCCGCCCCCTGGCCACCCTGGCAGCGGCCCTTTCCGTTGTGCTCCTCGGCGCCTGCTCCGGCACTTCCCCCCTGTCCACGGATGCCACCCCCACCACGGAAAACATCCTCACCTCCGACTCCGCCGGAGAATCAGACCTGCGCCGGGCCCCCATCGCCGCCGCGCCGGATCAGGACCCGGACCCGAGCACCTTGGCGACAGCACCCCCGGAAACCACGGTGGTGCAGGCCGAAACCTCCTCCAGCCCCCTGAGCACCACACCGGAACAGGAGTGCGAGCATCCCCGCCGCCACCTCATCGACACCGAGTTCGGCCGTCACCTGGTGATGAACCGCATCCCGGTGGCCGGAACCGGGGACACCTTCTTCAGCTTCGAGATCAAGGAAGATCACTTCGACCCCTGCGCCGAACTGAGCTATCTGCTGCTCAGCGGCTCCCTCGAGGGGGGCGACAAGATGGAAAGCCTGATCTTCTTCCACGCCGGCCAACTGATCACCCAACCCGCCCCCTTCCTCAGCACCCCCGTGGAGCAGGTTGAAAAGCTCGACGATCACACCCTGCAGGTGAGCCACCGCGGAAACAACACCTCCACCAGCACCCACCGGGTGGTGAATGGGCAGCTGGAATCAGATCTCTCCCAGCTGCCGCCCCAACTGAGGGAAAACCCCACCCTGATCGACCTCACCGCCCCGGCACTCACCCCGGACCCGAACGACAGCACCATCGACCAGACCCTGGCCGCCGGACGCTACCGCCTGCCCATCAACGATTACCAGCACCTGCTCTGCGACATCGACCAGCCGGAAGGCCCCCTCGTCGACTGCTACGCAGACTTCCCCACCACCTGGAAAATGAACAGCAACCTCCGCCCCCAGGCCAACCGCATCATCTACACCGAGAACCCCTCCTACGCCCGCGGCACCGCCGACCCCGCCCTCACCCACAGCCAGGCCGAAGAATACGGCGCGGTACAGGGCGGAACCACCCTCCAGATCGGGGGCGCCCTGGTGGATCTGAACCAACCCAACCAGGTGACCATCAGCACCGAACAAGGCGGCATCCTGATCACCCCGGATTCCTACCAGGTGCTCAGCCAATAGGAAGCACCTAGGTTGGGAACATGAACCACCTCACCCGAACCCGCAGCACCGCCACCCTGGCCGCCCTGAGTCTTTTGGGGCTGGCCCTTACAGCCTGCTCCCCACCCTGGAGCACCGACCCCGTCGAGGAGTTCATCTCCGCTTTCAACGCCGGGGATGATGCGGCCGTCGCCACGCTTTCCGACGACCCCGCCCGGGCCACCGCCGATCTCGCGGCCCTGCGCGCCGGGATCGGTGCCACCCAGGTCCAGCTGGCCGAGGGCGATGAGGTGGAGGGAGTCACCGCTGTCACCGCCACCTGGACCGTTCCCAATGGGGAAAGTGTGGAAAGTCAGGGTCAGATGCTGGTCTCGGGGCAGGATGCCGCACTCATCGACTGGGACAAGCAGATCTTCGCCGCTGAACTCGATGCGGACTCCACCTTTCTCTATTCTGATGACCGCGATTTCAGCGTCCCGGTCCTGGACCGCAACGGCACCCAGGTCCTGGCCTGGGGTCCGGTCACCGTCGTCACCGCCAGCCCGGAGCTGGCACCCCGGGGCGCAGAGATTGCCGCCGCCATCTCCCCGGTGGTCCCGGAAGCCACCTCGGAAAACGTCAGTGCCGCGATTGAGGCCGGTGAGGGCGACCCAGTGGCGCTCTACACCCTGCGGGAAGAGGACTTCACTCAGGTGGGGGAGGAACTGGCGGCCATTGAGGGCCTGAGTTTCCGGGAGGAGGGACGCCTGCTCACCCAGGCACGCGAAGCCTCATCCATCCTGGACAATGGGCTGCGCGAACAGTGGGAGGAAAAGATCAGCGCCGATGCCGGCTGGACGCTACGCGCCACCTCCCCCACCACGGAGATCCTGCTCGGCCAGAACACACCCCGCGCCACCGAGCCGATCCGGACCACCCTGGATCTGGGGGTGCAGTCCGCGGCGAACCGGGCATTGGAATCCATCAGTGAACCCGCCACCATCGTGGCAGTGGACACCAGCGGCGGGGTGGTTGCAGTGGCCCAGAATGAGGCCGCAGATGCCCAGGGGGCGATCTCCCTGACGGGCCTCTACCCGCCGGGTTCAACCTTCAAGACGGTGACCACCGCTGCAGCGCTGTCCCGGGGAATCATCACCCCGGATGCCCTGGTGCCGTGCCCGGCCTCGGCGACCATCGAGGGCCGCCGCATCCCCAATGACAATGATTTCGAATTGGGTGAGGTCACCATGACCGAAGCCTTCGCTCAGTCCTGCAACACCACCCAGGGATTCATCTCCCAGGAGCTGGACCCCGCGGACATGAAAAACACCGCCGCCAGCCTCGGCCTGGGGGTGGATTTCGAGGTACCGGGCATGACCACGGTGACCGGTTCCGTCCCCGTCACCGAACCCGGCGCCGCCCGGGTGGAGGCAGCCATCGGCCAGGGCGAGGTGCTGGCCTCCCCCTTCGGACTGGCCGTGATGGAGGCCTCCCTGGGAAATGGGGGCCAGATGGTGCTGCCCACCCTGATCCAGGGAAATGAAACCACCCCTGATCAACAGCCCGAACCCCTGGATCCGGAGGTGGTGGGGCAGCTGCGCGCCATGATGGCCGAAACCGTGAACTCCGGCACCGCCACCGCACTGCAGGACATTACGGGGCTGGGTGGCAAGACCGGCACCGCAGAAACGGGCAACGGTCCGGCCCACGGCTGGTTCGTCGGGGTGCTCGGTGACCTGGCCTTCGCCACCTTCATCGAGGGTTCCGGTTCCTCCACACCCGCGGTGGAGCTCAGCGGGGAATTCCTCCGGGATGAGGCACTTGCCCGGTGGCGTTGATGGGCCGCTCAGCGCAATTTTGAATAGAGATGCTCGGGGCGTCCGGAGGTGCCATAACGCAGCCGGACCTGCACCACTCCCTGACTGGCCATCGTCGCCAGGCGCCGCTGTGCGGTGGCACGGGAGACACCGGCGGCTTCGGCCGCCTCTGCGGCGGAGAGTTCACCCCGGCCCAGGGCGTCGAGAAGCAGCTGCTCGGTGGTGGAACGTGAGACCGCCGTCCCCGGGGGCGGGCCGTGGAGGATGGACAGTGCCTGGTCGATCTTCTCCTGGCGCAGTCCCCGCTGCCCGGAAAGCACATGCCGGTAGCGGGCGTAACGGTCCAGCCGCTCAGTGAGAACCTGGCGTTGGAAGGGTTTGAGCAGGTATCCCAGGGCCCCGGCGTGCAGGGCGCGGCGCACCGTGGCCGCCTCATCAGCGGCGCTGAGGATGAAGGCATCGATACCGGTGCTGCGGACCAGTTCAATGCCATCCCCATCCGGGAGGTAGACATCCACCAGCATCAGATCCGGCTGGGTGCCCGCCAGGACCTGATGGGCCTCGGCGATGCTGCGCACCGAATCCTGCACCCGGAAACCCGGCGCGGCCTCGACGATTTCAGCGTGGATGCCAGCGACCCGGAAGTCATCATCGACCACCAGCACGGACCAGGTTTTCTCCATCAGTTCTCATCCTTCCCGGGGGGTTTCAACTTCTGTGGCCATGACATCGGGGAGCCGGGCCGCGAAGACCGCTCCCCGCCCATTGTCCCCACCACCGGGGTCGATGATCCAGAGTTCACCGCCGCGGCGTCGCACCAGATCCCGGCAGAGGGTCAGGCCAATGCCGTGGCCGTGGACCTGGTCCCGTTCCGGTTCCGGTGTGGGGGAGTTGAAGACCTCGGTTCCGGCGGGGATGCCGGGGCCGGAGTCGGCGACCACCAGAACCAGTTCGGGGCCGTCGTCAAGCAGGGTGAGTTCCACCCGGCGGGGTTCCGGGCCGTGCAGGGCCGCGTTGATCGCATTGTCGAGCAGGTTACCCAGGACGGTGGCGGTGTCCTCCACTGCGGACACGCCCTGGAGGGTGCCCAGGACCAGGGAGTCCTCCTTGATCTGCAGCTGCACCCCACGTTCGGCGGCGGCCAGGGATCTTGCCCCCAGGAAGGACTGGAGGAAGGGTTCGGAGAGCAGTTCCGCACCGACCAGGGGGTAGTCCACCGGCCCGCGGTGCTGCATGGTGCGCAGGAATTCGGTGGCCTCGGTGTTGCGCCCCGCCTCAACCAGGCCGGCGGCCACATGGATGCGGTTGGCGAATTCATGGCGTTGCACGCGTAGGGCGGAGGTCATCGCCCGAACCGAGTCGAGACGCGTGCTCAACGCCATCATGTCAGTGCGGTCCCGGACGATGATCACCGATCCGAGGCGTTGGCCACCACGGTCCACCTCTCGGGAATCGAGGTAGAGCACCCGCTCACCGACGACCACCCCGTCCCGGGCTTCACCCTGCTGCAGGGAGGCGATGACATCCGCGGGCAGGTTCAGTTTTTTCAGACTGAGGCCTTCCACATCCGTCCGGTGGAAGATCTGCTTCGCCACCTCATTGGAGACCCGGATGATGCCCCCCTCATCCAGGGCGATGACCCCCTCCCCCACGCCATCCAGGACCGCGGCCTGGTTCTGGACCAGGGTGACCAGTTCCTCCGGTTGCAGACCCAGGGTGAGCTGTTCCCACCGGCGGCGCAACAGCAGGGCAGCACCAATCCCGATCAGGAGTGCCAGGGCGGCGGCCGCGCCCACGCTCAGCAGGAGGCGGGGCAGCTGGTCGAAGACGCTGGCCCTTTCAAAACCGACGCTGACCTCCCCCACCGGTTGTCGGCTGGCGGGGGCGAAGATGGGCACCTTCGCCCGGGCGGACTCCCCCAGGGTGCCGTGTTCCCAGGCGATGACCTCCTCACCACGCAGGGCGGCATCGAAGGAGGTGCTCACCTCACGGTCCAGTTGGCCGGGGTCGGGGTGTGCCAGGCGTATCCCCTCCCCATCGGTGATCACCACGAAGAGTGCGTCAGTGCGCCGGGTGACCTCCCCTGCGTAGGACTGGAGGGGGCCGGTGGCGAGTTCTGCGGCGGAGGGGTTGATCTGCCGGGTGGTTTCCAGGGTCACCTCGTTGCGGACCAGGGGTGCGGTGGCGACGGTGCGGGCGATGGACAGCGCTGCGGACTCACTCTCTGCCTTGAGTTGTTCCACGGCCAGCAGGGTGAACACCCCGGTGCTCACCGCCACCACGGCCACCACGGTGGCCAGCTGGAGCAGCAGCACCCTGGTGGTGAAACGCATTCTCTTCACTCCCCGCCGCCCCCTTTCCCTGAACATGTGGTCACGTGGTGTGGAAACCTCGTGAAAGTACATTTGAGCATGGGGTATTCCAATCAGCCAAGAATCTGCACTAAATGCGCAAAAGGACATTTATGCACCTCTGGGAAAGTAACGCACAGAAGACTAGGCACGTGATTCAGGACACTCTAGCCTGACTCCTGCATTCCAGAACACTCTGTTGAGCCAAGGAAATCAGGAGTCCAGCATGTACCCACCCACCGATGTGCTGCTCGCCGCGGATTACGCGATGAGCCACACCCTTTCTGACGGCGTTCTCGTCGTCCTGGGATTCACCATGATCCTCACCTTCATGGCCCTGATCATGCTGGGCCGGGTCACCCCCCTGGTCGCCCTGATCCTGGTGCCCACCGTCTTCGGCCTGATCGCCGGCGCGGGTCTCGGGCTCGGCGACATGGTGCTGGACGCGATCGGCGACATGGCCCCCACCGCCGCCCTGCTGATGTTCGCGATCATGTTCTTCGGGATCATGATCAATGTCGGTCTCTTCGACCCGCTGATCCGGGTGATCACCCGCACGCTTGGCGACGACCCCGCCAAGGTGGTGCTGGGTACCGCGGTGCTGGCCGGTGTGGTCTCCCTCGACGGTGATGGTTCCACCACCTTCATCATCACCACCTCCGCCATGCTGCCGATCTATCTGCGGCTGGGCATGAACCCGGTGGTGCTGACCGTGGTCGCCGGCCTGATCAACGGCACCATGAACATCGTCCCCTGGGGTGGCCCCACGGTGCGTGCCGCCGCCGCTCTGGGCGTGGACCCCTCCGATATCTTCGTGCCCATGCTGCCCTCCCTCGCCGTCGGCATCGTGGTGGTCTTCGTCTTCGCCTGGACCCTCGGCATGGCGGAGCGCCGTCGCCTGGGTGGGGTCGTGGACACCTCCCGCTTCGAGGAACCCCGGGGCGGTGGGGGTGGACGTGGCGCAGCACCCACCGGTGATGGTGGGCTGCTTCTTAAGGAGCGTGGCACCCCAAGGAAGGTTCTGGCTGAGGTTTCCCAGGATGCGGAAACAGAGGCCACCATGGCCGACACCATGCTGGATCCCCACCGCCCCAGCCTGCGACCCAAACTGATCTGGTTCAACCTGGCCCTGACCCTGGTGGTCATGGTGCTGCTGGTCGCCGATATCTTCCCCCTGGCCTTCATCTTCATGGGCGGCACCGCCCTGGCCCTGGCCGTGAACTTCCCCCGGGTCAAGGATCAGGCCACTGAGATGCTGGCCCACTCCTCCTCCATCGTCGGGGTGGTCTCCATGGTCCTGGCCGCCGGCGTGCTGGTCGGCGTCTTCAACGGCACCGGGATGGTGGAGGCGATGGCCGCCTGGATCACCCAGGTCATCCCCAACTCCATGGGCCCCTACCTGGCCGTGATCACCGGCCTGCTCTCCATTCCGATGACCTTCTTCATGTCCAATGACGCCTTCTACTTCGGGATCCTCCCGGTGCTCTCCGAAAGCGCCCTCCACTTCGGGATCGAACCGGTGGAGATGGCCCGGGCCTCCATCACCGGCCAGCCGGTGCACATGCAGTCCCCGCTGGTCCCGGCCATCCTGCTGCTGGTCTCCCTGGCCAAGGTCAACCTCGGGGAGCACCACAAGAAGGTGCTCTGGCGGGCCACGATCGTCTCCCTGGTCATGCTGGGGGTCGGTATTCTCGGCGGGGCCATCCCGCTGGGCGTCTAGCTGGCCATCTAGCTGGGCCCTCTAGTTGGGTCCGCCTTTCGGTACCTGCAGGGTCACGGGGCAGGAAGGCCTAAACTCAGACACGTCCAGAACCAGAACCCAGGGAAGCGGCGGAACAGCAGATGACGGAGACAGCACAGGACCGGTGGCTTCCCCTCCGCTGGGTACTGGTCGCCATCTTCTCCCTGTTGCTCGGCTGGGGACTGAACCGTCTGAATGTGCCCGCCGCCTGGATCCTGGCCGGCATCTTCACCGCCGGGGCCAGCGCCCTGGTCTCCGGCAAGGAACTGAACCTCAACCGGCATATCAGTGTCAGCGCCCGGGGTGTCATCGGCATCCTCGCCGGGCTCCCCTTGATCGGGGTGCCCCCAGGGCAGCTCGCCGGCTACCTGCTGCCCGGGCTGTTGGTCACCTTCATCACCCTGGCCATCGGCATCATGGGTGGGATGCTGCTGGCCAGGGCACAGCAGGAGATCAGCCCCGAGACCGGCATCCTGTCCATGCTCGCCGGCGGGGCCTCCCTCATGCCGCCGCTGGCCATGGAACTGGGCGCGGACTACCGCTACGTCGCCCTCTCCCAGTACCTGCGGATGAGCATCGTCTCCGTCACCCTGCCCCTGGTGGCGGTGCTCTTCACCCCACCCGGCAACGCCGCCCACCACAGCGATGAGGGCAGTGAGTTCAGTTGGCTGGTGCTGGGGATGATCATCCTGGTGGCGGTCTTCGGGGAGAAGCTCGGTCGGCTCATCAAACTACCCGCACCCACCGTGATCGGCCCGCTGCTGCTGACCGTGATCATCGGCCTCCTGCTGCCCGGTCAGCTGAGTATGCTGCCACCGGAGGCCCTGCGTACCTTCGCTTTCCTCAGCATCGGCTGGATCTGCGGCGGCAGTCTCTCCCTGGCCGCCCTGAAGGTCTTCGCCAGGCAGCTGCCCGCCACCCTGCTTTTCATTGCGGTGCTCATGGGAGGTTGTGCCCTCAGCGCCATCCCGCTGACCTTCTGGCTGGACATCAGTTATTTTGAGGCCTACCTGGCCAGCAGCCCCGGGGCCCTGGACACCGTGCTGGCCCTGTCCAATGAAGGTGGGGCGGGGCCGGTGGTGGTGACCATCCAGATGGTGCGACTGCTCTGTGTCATCATCCTCGCCAGCCACCTGCCCGCCGTGATCCGGTTGATCATCCGCCTCTTCCACCGCGGTCACGGGGCTTAAAACAGGTATAGAGTCATGAAGGTCACAGCCTGCGGTGAAAGCTACCGGGGTGCGGATAAAAACGCAGCTCAGGGACCCCGGAAGGTCATCCTGTGGGGAGAGGGGCGGCGAACTAACATCCAAACCCTAGGTAATTCCTGTGATTCTGACAGGTAGCAGGAGCACAATACCAAGCTGTACCTGTGTCTGATTCTCCACTCATCTTCCGGAAGGACCCTCCGCTTGCTTAACTCCGTCATCGAATGGGTGATCTCGCTCATGGAGCTGCTCGGCGCTCCGGGTGTCGGCATCGCCATCCTGCTGGAGAACCTCTTCCCGCCCATCCCCTCCGAAGTGGTGCTGCCTCTGGCCGGCTTCACCGTCGCCACCGGCGAACTCAATGTCATTGCGGTGTTCCTCTGGGCCACCCTGGGTTCCCTGGTCGGTGCTTACTTCCTCTACTGGGTGGGTGCGGCCGTGGGAGCCCAACGTCTGCGCCGCATCGCGGACTGGATGTGGCTGGTGGAACCCGAGGACGTGGACAAGTCCCTGGGATGGTTCGACAAGTACGGCCAATGGTCCATCTTCTTCGGCCGGCTCATCCCGGGCATCCGTTCGCTGATCTCCATCCCGGCGGGTATCGACCGGATGAACCTGGTGAAGTTCGGACTGATGACCCTGGTGGGATCCGGCCTGTGGAATGCGGTGCTGATCGGCCTGGGCATGTGGCTGGGTGCACGCTATGAGCTGGTGGCCCACTATGTGGACCAGTATTCCACCATCATCTACCTCGCCATCGCGCTGGTGTTGCTCGTGGTGTTTGTCCTCCTGCTGACCCGGTCCGTGCGGCGGCGCAGGGAACAGAAGTCGGGGGGCAACAGTCCCGAGGATGAAAACCCCGAGGAAGCCACCGGGGCGACGACAGCGAATGAAGCCACCGCCTCGGCACCCACAGAGACCGAGCGGCCCTGAGCTTTTAAAGCCCGCACCCCCCTCCGAATCCCACCGCTTCCTGGTAGGGGTCCCGGGGGGTCTTTCATTCCGGGACATGTTTCGCCCCCTTCCCAGGGGGTTTTCTGTCCCTGCCCGAAGAACTGATACGGGTGTACTACACGTCACTCAAACTGCAGAAACCTGATTCTATTCCTATAGTGTTCCCCATGCGCCCCACCTTCCGCGAAGATCTCGATGACTTCTCCCATGATCTGATCATCATGTTCGACATGGTGCGTGAGATCATGGCCGAGGCCTCAGATGCGCTCATCCGGGGTTCGCTGGATTCCGCTGAAGATGCCCTCTCCCACACCGAGGACCTCAGGGAGCTCCGGAGCCGGTGCGACCAGCGTGCCATGCAGCTGCTGGCACTGCAGGGCCCCATCGCCCGCGATCTGCGCCAGGTGGTCTCCTCCATCTACATCGTCGATGACTTCGACCGGATGGGCGCCCTGGCCATGCACATCGCCCGCTCCGCCCGCCGCCGACACCCGGATCAGGTCGTCCCCGAAGAGATCAAGGGCCAGTTCGAGGAGTTCATCCGCCTGACCCGGGACATGACGGAACAGACCCGGAACCTCCTGATCTCCCCTGATACCGAGCTGGCGCTGACCCTGGCGGAGGAAGATGATGCGGTCGATGAGCTCCACAATGCCCTGATGGTCCAGCTGACCCAGCCGGAATGGTCGCACTCCGCCCGGGAAGCAGTGGATGCCGCGCTGCTCAGCCGCTTCTATGAGCGCTACGCCGACCACTGTGTGAACGTGGCCTCAAGATTGGTCTACCTGAACTCGGGACTGCGCCCCGAGGAGTACCGCGCCGCCCAGGAACCGGGCGAGCTCGACATTGAGGCCCACTATCAGGCGATGGAGAGAAAGTTCCACCGCGGCACCCTGGACTAGCACCACCGCGAGAACCCCGAAAACCTCGAGGGGACGCCGCAGCGCTTTCCCGCCGCAGCGCCCCCTGCCCCGGGGCGCAGATCAGGGTCCGGGAAGAACCCCCTCTAGTCCAGCAACTCCTCACGGAGGATGGACATGGGGATGGAACCGTAGTTCAGTGCCGCACTGTGGAACTGACGCAGATCCATGCCCTGGGTGAGAGCATCTTCCCGCAGCTGCATCCACAGCCGCTGGCCGAGTGCATAGGAGGGTGCCTGGCCGGGCCATCCCAGGTAGCGGTTGAGCTCGAAGGCGAGGACCGCCTCATCCATGGCGGTGTTCTCCCGCAGGAAGGTCTTGGCGTAGGAGGCATCCCAGATGCCGCTGCCCTCCGGGGTTTTCTTGCCCAGGTGGACACCGATGTCGAGGACGACGCGGGCGGCGCGGAGCCGCTGGGCGTCGAGAAGCCCCATCCTGGTGCCCGGGTCCTCGTGATAACCCAGTTCCTCCATGAGGGACTCCGCGTAGAGCGCCCAGCCTTCACCGTGGCCGGAGTTCCAGCAGGCCACACGGCGCCACAGGTTGAGCTTTTCGCTCTCGGCGAGGGTCTGTCCCAGCTGCAGGTGGTGGCCGGGTACCGACTCGTGGAAGACGGTGGTCAGTTCCTGCCAGGTGTGGAAGATGTGCTGGCCTTCCGGCACGGACCACCACATCCGGCCCGGTCGGGAGAAGTCATCGGAGGGCGGGGTGTAGAAGATGCCGCCGGTGCCGGCCGGATCGATGCAGGCCTCGATGGTCTTGACCGCTTCAGGAATGTCGAAGTGGGTGCCGTCGAGCTCCGCGATCACGCGGTCCGCGGTTTTCTGCATCCACTGCTGCAGCGCTGCGGTGCCCTCGATGTTGTAGCGTTCCTCATTGTTGAGGTTGCGGAAGGCCTGCTTGACGGGGGTGCCTTCGCCGTAGAGCTGATTGGCGATCCGCTGCTGCCGGGAGGTGATCTCCCGCAGCTGCTCCAGACCCCAGGTGTAGGCCTCATCCAGGTCGACGGTGTCGCCGATGAATTCGCGGGAGAAGAGCTCATAACGTTCCCGACCCACCGCATCCTCGCTGGCGGAGTGCGGGGAGAGCTGCTCCCCCAGCCAATCAGCCATCAGACCGAAGGCTTCCTTGGCGGCGACCACCTCAGCGGAATCGGCGGACAGACCGAGATTCTCCAGCAGGGAACCGGAGTCGGCGAGATCGGTGCACTGCGAGATCACTTCATCGATCTGGCGGTGCGCGGCCACCTTGCCGTGGGCGGCGGACTCGGAGAGGGATTCGCGATAGCCCTCGAGGGAATTGGCGACCTTGGACAACCGCGATCGGATCGCGTCCTTTTCCTCCGCCGTGTCCTGGGGCATGAGGAGGAAGGTGTCCCGGATCGTCTGAACCGGGGACTCAATGTTGTTGAGCAGGCGGAGGTACTCGCCGCGGTGGTGCTTATCGGCGATCAGGCTGAGCCGGTCGCGCAGCACCGCAGCGGTGACGTGGTCGACTTCATCGAAGTCATCCTCATCATCATTGTCGTCCGTACAGTCATCAAAGGCGTCGATGTCGGCGACCATTTCGCGGGCACGCTCCGCCACCGACTCCCAGTGCTCGGGGGAGAAGTCCTGTAGCTCCCCCTCAAAACCCGGAATGCCCCAGGCTGTGGCATCGGTCGGCGCGAGGGCGGCCAGGTCATGGACGAACACCTCACAGCTGGCGTCCAGAAGGGACGGAGACCGCTGTTCGGAACTCACTAAACTCATGAGTGCAGAGTCTAGCCCCGAAAAGCTTTCCTTATCCACCCGGAGTGAGTCCACCCCGATAACCATGGGAAAGGGGCCCAGACCACTCTCAGTGCTTATCGACGCCCCGCCCTACCGGGCGGGGTGCCGTGGTTTCCCAGTTCAGGCCCATTTATCACCCGGGGCCCGCCAATTCCGGAAACCCTCGAAGAGCTCCGCCGGGGTTTCCACGACGATGAGGGAATCAATGAATTTCCGGCGCAGAAATCCCTCCGCCGCCATCTTTTCCAGCATCTGCAGCAGAGGATCCCAGAACCCGTTGGTGTTGACCAGCGCCAGGGGCCCGGACAGTTCCCCCAGCTGCATCATGGTCAACACCTCGAAGGTCTCCTCCAGGGTGCCGGCACCACCCGGCAACACCACGAAGGCATCGGAGAGATTCTCCATGCGGGTCTTGCGCTGCGCCATAGTCTCCACCACCTCCAGGCTGCTCAGCCCATGGTGGGCCATCTCGCGGTCCACCAGGGACTGGGGGATCACCCCCACCACTTCCCCACCATCTGCCAGGGAGGCATTGGCCACCGAACCCATCAGCCCGATGTTGCCGCCCCCGTACACCAGGCGGATCCCCCGCTTGGCCAGCGCACTTCCCAGGGCTTCCGCCGCAGCCTGGTACCCGGTGCCGAAACCGGAACGCGAACCGCAGTAGACCGCCACGGAACGGATCTCCGGGGTGGCGGAAAGGCTACTGTCAGAGCTGCTGATCTGAGCGGCGTTGCTCCCCTCGGCGAAAGCGAGGAACATGGTGCCCTCCGCCGCCGCCGCGACAGTTTCAAAACCGACCCGCTCATAGAGCCGTTTGGCGGGGTTCTCCGCCTCCACCGACAGGGAGATGCCCGGCCAGCGAGCCTCCCGGCCATAGTTGCGGATCACCTCCAGCAGCATCGCCCCGATCCCCTGCCCCTGGCGGGACTCATCCACGCTGATCACCAGCTCCGGGACATCCACCTGGATGAAACCCAGGGCCCGGGCGAAGACCACCCACACCACACCCACCGGCTGTCCCGCCAGATGAGCGACAATGCCGTAGTCCCCGCGGGCGGGTTCGAAATCGAGGTAATGCCGCCAAGGTTCCCTGGCCAGGTCATGCTCGGTGATGTGCGCGCTGACCCGGTTGACATTGCGCAGCACGGCGGCGCCACGTACTCCGGTGTCGGCGGCGATCATCGGACGGAGATCCAGTCCGGCAATGGCAGATGATTCGGGAGGAGTCATGAGCCCGAGCTTAGTGAGCGCAGCCGGGTCATGGCTGTACTTATGGGAAAGATCTGCCCTTCGGGGGAAAGGCCCTGGCCGGACCAGGGTTGAACAGCTAGCGTCAAAGAGTATGGAGGAGAAGCAGCTTCACCGTGCCCTTGATCTGACCCGCAATGCCCGCCGGGTGGAGTTCTTCACCGGGGCGGGGATGAGTGCGGAGTCGGGCCTGGACACTTACCGGGATGCCGAGACCGGGGTGTGGGAGAAGGTGGACCCCCAGGCCATGGCGAGCATCTCCGCCTGGGCGCGGGATCCGGAGCCGATGTGGGCCTGGTACCTGTGGCGGGCCCGGTTGGCGGCCCAGGCCAACCCCAATGCCGGGCACCACGCGATTGCACGGTGGGTGAGACTGGAAGGTGTGGATAAGCTGCAGGTGACCACCCAGAACATTGATGACCTGCATGAACGCGGTGGAATGGCAGACACCACCCATCTCCACGGCAACCTCTTCCGTTTCCGCTGCACCATCTGCCACCGTCCCTGGAAAGGTCCGGTGAACTTCCCCACGGAGCCGGTGGCACGTTTGAGTCCCCCAACCTGTCCGCTCTGCGGCAATCTCATCCGCCCCGATATCGTGTGGTTCGGAGAGTCCCTCCCGCAGCGGGAATGGGAACGGGCGGAGCTGGGGATGCGGGAGGCGGACCTGGTGGTGATCATCGGAACCTCCGGGGTGGTGCAGCCCGCGGCTTCCCTGCCACTGCTGGCCCACCAGCGGGGCGTGCCGATCCTGGAGATCTCCCCGGCAAGGAGTGAGCTCACCCCGCTCTGTGAATTTTCCTGGCGGGCCACCGCCGCCACGGCACTTCCGGCCCTGGTGTCGGCGCTGGAATCAGAGGTGACCGGAGGCTGAGCAGGGGCGCCTCCCTGCAGCCCACACTGAAACTGCTTTTACCCCCGAAGGCATCAATGTCACCCACACCAATACAGCCATGTCTTAATCTCTGAGAAGAAACTTCTCATCATTGTCCTGCTCCGGCGCAGTGTGGAACCCATACCCTTCCACCCCCACCGCAGCCAGGACCTTTCCCCAGCAGGCCGTCAGGAGGGTCCCATGCAGCTTTCGCGTCATCTCCCGCGTTACCGGACCCCTCGACGGACCGCCCTGCTGCTGGGTGGACTGCTCAGTGTCCTGATACTGACCGCCTGCGCCGCAAAAACCGAGCCGCACGGGGAGGAGAGCACCGCAAGCTGTGAGTCGGTGGACCTGGCCGAGACCGCCTTCGGCCCCTACACCGCCCTGAATCAGGTGCCCACGATTCCGCCGGAGGGCGAACGTGATCAGAGTGGTTTCTGGCGCACCTCCCCCGCCTTCCAGATCAGCCATATCGAGAATCATTTTGATCCCTGTGCCGCTTTGAGCTGGGTCATCCTCTTCGGCTCCACCAACCAGGACCCGCCGGGGACGGAAAGCTCTGCCCTACTACTCTTTCACCATGATCAACTGTTGAAGGATCCGCTGCCGATCCAGCTGATGGCGGATCCGAAGGTGGAGCGGGTCGCTGATGAGTCACTCGAGGTGACCTACGAGTATTTCGCGGTTCCTGAGGAGGAACAGGGCGCTGAACTGCTCAGCACCACCCTGACTTGGGAGGATGAGGGCGATGTAGTGACCCGGGATGATCAGGCGTTCCGTCGGGAGTATGCGAGGCAGGTCATCGAATTGGATCTGAACACCCCCGCCCCCCAGGATGAAACCCCGGTGCTGCCCCTGGGCAATATTCACCACCGCCCCCTGGATGCGGAACATGAGCTGGCGGAGTATCCCGACTCCAATGTCCGGATCAGCATTGACGAGGACAGTGAACTGCTGTGCGTCCTGAAGTTCGCTGAATACCACCACAACTGGGGTTGGGTGGGTTGCATCGGCCACGGAGTGGAGTGGCCCTATGTCGAACCCCCCTTCGCCCCACCCACCGATAGTGCCGCGCGGCCCCCCGAACCCGGGGAATCAGCGAATTACCTGCGGATTTCCCTGGAGCCCGCGGCGATCGCCACCGCCTATTTTGATGATGAGACGATGCCGGACCTCCCGGTCGCCATCGAGGCGGAAGCGGACACCCTGACCCGGGTGGGCCACTATCTGATCGACACCCGGGGCGAGCATCCCCGTCTGATCTACGGCGGCACCGCCATCGAGATCCGGGAGGATGGTTTCGACTCCGGCCCGGCGAATATCCTCGACCGCAGCCGCTGGTAAACCGCCCCACCTGGCGATACCCCCTGCCCCGGACCCTGGCCCCTGTCCACCCAGGCCGGGGCTAGGATCTCCGGAGTGAGCTTCCGTGACATTCTCGCCGACACCCGGCCGCTGAAGGTTCCGGCCTATAAACGGTTGTGGACCGCCAATATCGCCACCGTGATCGGTGCGCAGCTGACGGTGGTCGCCGTGCCCGCGCAGATCTACGCCATCACCGGTTCCAGCGCCTATGTCGGCCTGAGCGGTCTTTTCGGACTGGTTCCACTGGTGATCTTCGGGCTTTATGGCGGTTCCATCGCGGATGCCTTTGATAAGCGGAAGGTGCTGATCACCACCACCTTCGGGATGATCCTGACCACCGCCCTCTTCCTGCTGCTCAGCGCCCTGGATAATGAGAATGTCTGGCTGCTGCTGGGGGTATTCTCCCTGCAGCAGGCTTTCTTCGCGGTGAATCAACCGACCCGGACGGCGGTGTTCCGCTCGATCCTGCCGACCGGCCTGCTCCCCGCAGGTGCCTCCCTGAACATGATGCTGATGCAGGCCGGGGCAATCATCGGACCACTTCTGGCCGGCGCAATGATCCCCCTGATCGGTTACATCTGGCTCTACCTGCTGGACGTACTCTTCCTGCTGCCCACCCTGATCGCGGTAGTGAAACTGCCTTCCCTACTGCCCACCGGGGAGGTGATGAAGGCGGGACTGCGTTCCGTGGTGGATGGGTTGCGTTATCTTTTCACCCAGCCGGTACTGATGGTGGCGATGCTGCTGGATCTGATCGCGATGGTCTTCGGCATGCCGCGTGCCCTCTACCCGGAGATCGCGGCGGTTGATTTCGGTGGTGCCGCTGAGGGTGGCACCATGCTCGCCCTGCTCTACTCCTCGATGGCGGCGGGCGCGGTGTTGGGCGGACTGCTCTCCGGCGGGGTGTCCCGGGTGGTGCGTCAGGGGGCGGCCGTCTATGTCTGCATCATCGCCTGGGGTGTGGCGGTCATGGGGGCCGGGCTCGGGGTGCTGCTCAGCCCCGGTGCCGTCACCACCTGGGCGTGGTTCGTGATCCTGATGCTGGTGGCCGGGGGCGCGATGGACATGTTCTCCGCCTCCCTGCGCACCGCCATCCTGCAGCAGTCCGCGCAGGAACATGTGCAGGGCAGGATCCAGGGCATCTATATTGTGATCGTGGTGGGTGGCCCCCGCCTGGCGGATGTGCTGCACGGCGGGTTGGCGGGCACGCTAGGCACGGGATGGACCACCTTCCTCGGTGGTGCCGCGGTGGTGGTGTTGACTCTGCTCTGTGTGGTGGCAGTGCCGGCTTTCCGACGCTATGAACGACCCCCGGGTGGCATTGCGGAAGAGCCGAGCGAGTAGACCGCTTGGTCTAATTATGGCGGAGATTGATTAGACTACATTGTCTATGTAGCTTATTATTCAGGCCATGACCACTTCTGCACGCCCAACAGCGCCGACGCCCTTCAGTCGACCCCAATTGCCGGCAGCGAAGTGCCTCCACCTGATCCGCACCCGCCAGATCATCACCCGCAGTGAACTGGTCACCGCCACCGGTCTCTCCCAACCCACCGTCACCCGCGCAGTCAACGCCCTGATCGGCGCCGGACTGGTTCATGAACGCACTGACCTCAGCCGCGCCAGGGGACGGGGAAGGCCCACGATCCCGATCGAACTGGCCCCCAGTCCCTGGTTGCACGCCGGCATCGCCATCGGCACCACCAGCACCTACATGGCCCTGTATGACTCCAAGGGACGGACCTTCCGGGACGGCAACGTCAACCGTAACGTGGCGGAGACCCGCCCCGAGGACTTCCTCGAGTACATCATCGCCGGCCTCCATCAACTGACCAACGGAGTCACCAACCCACTGGTCAGCGTCGGGGTGACCACCTCCGGGCGGGTCAGCAGTGAAGGCGTGGTCAACGCCCCCAACCTCGGCTGGCATGAGCTGGACCTGGCGGAACGCCTGCGCTACCAGTTCTCCGTCCCTGTGATCGTGGCCGCCGCGGTGCCCGCCCTGCTGGCCGCCGAAATGCAGTCCGCTGAGCTGCCGGCCCCCGGCGAAAGCGAGAATGTGCTGATCCTCTTCGCCGATGACTCCCTCGGCGCAGCCGTCAGCGATGACCGGGGTGTCCACTCCATCGGGACCCTTCCTGGCACCGAGAGCCAGGTGCTGGACACCACCGGCCTGGCCACCGAGGAGGCACTGAGCACCCAGGGGTTCCTGCGCCGCCTCCGGGACCTGAGCCTGGATCTGCCCGACCTGGGCACCGCGGTGGCGGAGGGAGAGAAAAACCCTGAGGTGCGTTCCCTGCTGGATGAGCGCGCCCGCCTGCTCGGCCGGGTTGCCGCCGATCTGGTGGATGCCCACCAGCCCCAGACCATCGTGGTCGCCGGCTCCGCCTTCACCGATGACCCGGGCGCTCCCCGGGTCTTCGCCGAAACCGTCCGTGGGCTGGAGGAGAGCGAACTGAACCTGCGGATGATTCCCACCCACCGGGAAATTGTCCGCGCCGTGGCGCGCGCCGCAGCCCTGGATCAGCTGTTGCGTGACCCCCTGAAACTGGCTCCCTGAAACTGGCCCTGGAGGGCTCAGTCCACCCAGACATCCTCGAGCTGCAGGCGCTCCCCGGACTGCTGGGCCGCGGTCTCCACATAGCGCCGCGCATGCGGGATAAAGGCCGCCGACTGCTCCTGGCTAAGCTCCCGGCGTACCTTCGCCGGGATGCCCGCCGCCAGGGAACGCGGGGCAATCACCTGCCCCTCCAACACCACCGCACCAGCCGCGATCAGAGAACCGGGACCCACCTCAGAGCGGGAGAGCAGGGCTGATTTCATACCGATCAGGCAACCATCCCCCACCCGGGCACCATGCACCAGCGCCAGATGCCCGATGGTGACATCCGCACCCAGGATGCAGGGAGCGTTGCGGTCCACATGTAGGACACAATTGTCCTGGATATTGGATCTGGCCCCCACCTTGATCGCATTCACATCCCCACGCAGCACCGCACCATAGAATACGGAGGCCTCCGGCCCGATCTCCACATCACCAATGATCGTGGCGGTGGGTGCGATCCAGGCAGAACGATGAATCCGGGGACGCTTATTCCCGAAGGGCAGGAGCAAGGGGCCGGGCTGCGCACTCATCGCGCTTTCACCCCTTCCAGGACGGCGTGGATCTGGGAGACATCCCGGAACAGCACACCCCGCATGCCGAGCTTCTCCGCCGCCTCCACATTATCGGGATGATCATCGAAGAAAATGGTGTCGGCGGCTTTCGCTCCCATCGCATCCAGGGCGACGTGGAAGGCCTTCTCATCCGGTTTAACCAGGCCGATATCAGAGGAGAAGGTCACCGCATTGAACTCCTCCAGCCAGCTGTACTTCTCCCGCACCCGCTCCGCCAGACCCGCTGGAATATTGGCCAGAACACCGGCCCGCCAGCCTGAACCGATCAGACTGAGCACCTCATCCACAACCCTGGTATCGGCATGCAACCAGCTCTCCTCATCAGCGGCGACCGCCTCATAGAGATCAAAATCCCCCAGCCCCGCGCGCAACCGCAGTTGATGCCAGTAGTTCTGATCGCTGACCAGACCGGCATCGTAGGCGGGACGCAGCGCCCAATAATCAGGCCAGATGGATGCCTCCCCCAGAACTGCTCTTTCGATCCGCTGTTTCGCTTCCTCACTCTGGGTCCGCATGAGGACTCCGTAGAGGTCGAAGAGCAGGCTGGTCATGGGGCCTCCTTTAGGGCAGGTCGTACTACTGACTCAAGGGTACCTATCTGACAACGGGTGGTGATGGACAATGGCTTTCCCTCCACGGCTCCGATCCTTAGACTTGGTGAGCAATGATCAATTTCCTGGACCCCGCCGATATCGTCGCCCCGCAGCTCCTGGGTTGCGTACTCACCCACGCCGGAGTCAGCATCCGTCTCACCGAGGTGGAGGCTTACCTGGGTGCCGAGGATCCGGCCGCCCACACCCACCGGGGTCGCACGGAGCGCAATGCCGCCATGTTCGGTCCCGGTGGGCACATGTACGTCTACCTTTCCTACGGCATCCACCGCGCCGGCAATATCGTCTGCGCCCCCGAAGGCATCGGTCAGGGTTGTCTGCTGCGTGCCGGGGAGGTGGTGGCCGGGGAAGAGATTGCTTATCGACGCCGCGGTGAGGTCCCCTTCGCCCGCCTGGCCCAGGGGCCGGGGAACCTCGGGCAGGCACTGGATCTGCAACTTGAGGACAACCACTCCCCGGTCGGGAGTTCCGGGGATTTTGCGTTACGCCCCCGTGAGGTGGAACCGGAATGGGTGAGTGGCCCCCGGATCGGGATCACCAAGAATGCGGCGGCGCCCTTGCGTTTCTGGATCCCGGGGGAGAAGACGGTCAGCGTGAGGCGGGGCCGGCCGAAGAGCTGAGCCTTGGCGCCGGGATCCCGGGGCTGGAGTCTAAACCGATCAAGGCTTTGCATTGTGGGGTAGCCGGCTCCGCGGCACCTATACTCATCGCATGTCCGGTATTGATGCTTCCCGGGTTCGCACCCGCCATTTCGCCCAGGCCAAGGCCGAGGGTCTCAAGATTTCCGCCCTGACCAGCTATGACGCGCTCACTGCCGCCATTTTTGATGAGGCTGGCATTGATCTGCTCCTGGTGGGTGACTCCGCCGCCAATGTCGTCCTCGGGCGGGAGACCACCCTTTCGGTCACCATCGAGGAGATGATCACCATGGCCCGCTCCGTGGCCGAGGCCACCAGGCGTGCCTTCGTGGTCGTCGACCTGCCCTTCGGCAGTTATGAAACCTCCGCCGCGCAGGCCGTGGACACCGCCGTCCGTTTCATGAAGGAGTCCGGGGTGGCCGGTGTGAAGCTGGAGGGTGGTGTGGAGGTGGCCCCGAGCATCCGCCGCATCGTCGATGCCGGAATCCCGGTCTGCGCCCACATCGGTTTCACCCCCCAGTCCGAACATTCCCTTGGCGGCCCGGTCATCCAGGGCCGGGGCGCGGCGGCCGAAAAGCTGCTTGCCGACGCCCTCGCTGTGCAGGAGGCCGGCGCCTTCGCCGTTGTCATTGAGATGACTCCCGCGGCGATCGCCGCCCAGGTCACCGCAGAGCTCAACATCCCGGTGATCGGCATCGGTGCCGGTGCGGGAACAGATGGCCAGATTCTGGTGTGGCAGGATGCCTTCGGCCTGAACCGGGGTCACAAGGCACGTTTCGTCCGTGCATACGCCACCCTGGGTGAGCAGCTGGTGGCGGCTGCCCGCCAGTATCACGAAGATGTCATCGGTGGGCAGTTCCCCAGCGCCGCGGAATCCTATGAGGACAACTAAGCGATGCATCTGACCCACAGCATCGCGCAGCTGCGCGCCGCGATCCGGGAAGCAAGCGCAGGAAAGACTTCCCTAGGGCTTGTCCCCACCATGGGAGCCCTCCATGATGGACATGCCTCATTGGTTAATCAGGCCAGGTCAGAGAATGATCTGGTGGTGGTCTCCATCTTCGTCAACCCCCTGCAATTTGAGAACCTCGGGGACTGCGATGACTTCCGGAACTATCCGCGTCAGCTCAGCGAAGATGTGGCCCTGCTGGAGGAGGCCGGCGCCGACATCGTCTTCGCCCCCACTGAGCAGGAGATGTACCCCCATGGCACCCCGCTGCTCTGGGTGCGCAGCGGAACGATGGGTGAGCGCCTGGAGGGTGCCAGCCGTCCCGGGCATTTCGACGGGGTGGCCACGGTCGTCGCAAAGCTCTTCCATCTGACCCGCCCAGACGGAGCTCTGGCCTTCCGCGCCTACTTCGGACAGAAGGACGCCCAGCAGGTGGCGGTGATCAAGCGGATGGTGGCGGACCTGAACTTCCCCGTGGAGATCCGTCCGGTGCCGATCATCCGGGCCTCGGATGGATTGGCCGAATCCAGCCGGAATCAACGGCTCGCGCCCGAGGAACGAACCCATGCCCTGGTGTTGTCACAGGTGTTGCACCGCCTGCGGGATGAGGTGGCCAGCGGGGAAGTCATCGATCTTGAGGGGGCACGGGAGGAGCTGCGCTCTAGTACGGGCGTGACACTCGATCATCTGGAGATCGTGGATCCCGCCAGCCTGGAGCCGGTGAGTGAGTCCACTCTCCGGGAACCCTTGCGTTCCCCGGCGCTGGTGGTGGCCGCGATTCATGTCGGCCCGGTCCGGCTGATCGACAATATGGAGCTGCGGCCCCAGTCCTAGTTCTCAGGCCTGAGAGGCAACAGATCGGCAAAGTTTTGGGATTCAAGCGACGCGGATCCTGCCCATGTCTTAGGGTCGAGACATGATCCCGATTCGAAAATTCACCCTGACAGCCTTCGCCATCCTCAGTCTCGGACTCGCCGGCTGCAGCGCCAGCACGGAGGATGACAGCGCCACCACAGCCGACACCGCAGCCTCCCTGAGCACCCCCGAATCGGAGACAAGCAGCGAAAGCACCACCGTGGTCACCACCACGGAGGAGGATCCCACCCCGGAGACCACCGTCGAGGAGGAGAGCAGCCCGAACCCCTCCATCGATGCCACCGCGGACGCCGGCCCGACCCTGGTGGATCCCGCACGGTTCTCCATGGACGGCCCCTACGTCTTCGATTACGCCACCCAGAGCGGCGAGACGGGCACCTGCCTGCTCACTCCGGATGGCGCGACCTGCACCGGCGTTCCTGCCGCCGATGTCCCCGACATCACCTACGCCCCCTTTGCCGGACAGCGCCCCGGCGCGGTATCCGCCAGCATGGGCGGCATCCACTACACCATTCTTGAGGGTGTGCCGCCCGCCCCGGCACAGTTGCAGCCCGGAGAGAAGCTCGTGGTGGATGCCACCACCTGCGAGGTGTCCCAGACCAGAGATGTCACCTGCGTCAGCGGAGACACCTCCTTCACTGTCTCCGGCGCGGACCGCTCCATCACCACCGGCTAGAAATACACTCCCCCTTGGGGAACAGAAAATCCCGCTTCCCTCACGGTGCGTGAGGGAAGCGGGATTTTTGTCATCCACCCCTTTCAGGGTTTTTGATTAGAAGGTCTGGACAACCTCATCGAAGGCCAGACGCGGCAGGCGATCATAGAAGGCACCCTCGCCCGGCTTGCCGATATTGATGGCGACCAGGACGCGGTGGCGGCCGTCCGGGAAGAATTCCTTGGACACGCCCTCGGCGTTGAAGCCGGTCATCGGGCCAGCAGCCAGGCCAGCGGCACGAATACCCAGGATGGCATAACCGATCTGCAGGCCGGAGTTCAGCTCAGCCATGCCCACGCGACCCTCTTCATTGGCGGCGAACATCTCGCGTGCGCCCTCGAAGTGCGGGAAGACCTTGGGGAGCTCATCATGGAAGTCGACATCCGCAGCGAGCAGGACAGTGGCCGGAGCAGCCTCGGTCTTGGCGCGGTTGCCCTCGTCCATGTGGGGGAGCAGGCGGGTCTTGGCCTCGGCGGAGCGGACCACTGCGACGCGCAGCGGCTGGGCGTTCATGGCGGTGGGAGCCCACTTGACCAGTTCGAAGATGGCGTTGATCTGCTCATCGCTCACCGGCTCATCGGTGAAGGCGTTGGCGGTGCGGGCCTCGCGGAAGAGGAGGTTCTGTGCGGCTTCGTCAAGGGCCAGCAGGTTGTTCTTATTCTCAGTCATATTTACTTCAAGCGTTGAGTAATTCTAAAAATTCCAGCCAAAGGTGTGACCTTGGGCACGGTAGAGGATTTTTCGCCCACGCTGGAGAGGCAATGACCGCTCTGCGAACACAGGTTCACCCCCATTGGGGGTGGGCGACGCCCGTTTCCACCCCCGTTTAGGAGAGTTTTCCAACATCTTCGCGAAGACCCTAGCGCGTTTTATGGGGAGGGCATAGCCTGCCAAACAAGCAACAGAGACAAGAATTGAGAAGAACCAAGGAGCGTCAGACCATGAGCACCATCACCCTCGAGAATGTTGACGCCGTGCAGGTTTCAGCAGATGAACCCCATAACAGCAGAAATAACTGGGTTGCGCAGACCCCCCTCGCGACCCTTGCAGCATGCACCACCGCCCTCGTCCTCTTCCTCGATTCCCGCCGCAAGGCCTGAATCACCGACCCCTGAGGAAGCTACCCCCGTATCGGATGTTATTTCCCATAACCATCTGATTCTCCCCCAAGGGGGAGCAGTACCGGTACCCCAAGAATATCTCCCCCACGGTGACTTCCCTCCCCCTCCTCGCGGAGGGGAGAGATCTCTCGCCGGTGGGGGTTTCCCGCCCGATCATGGCCACCTGCTCCCCCCACCCCGGCTCCCCTGCCGCGGCTCCTGGCCTACGCCGCTGGGGACGTAGCTGGAAGGAGGGGCTACCCCCAGGGGATCAGGTTCTGAGGGTGGCGGGAAATATCGGTCTGGAAACTGGGGACCTCGACGGGTTCGGCGATGCCCTCTCCCAGGCGGTAAGCCCAGTTGACATCATGGATGATGATGGCCCCGCCGTAGGTGCGGATGAAGAAATCACCCACCTGGATCGTGGCTTCCGCCGGCAGCAGCTCATGCTCGCCGCCCACCTGGGGTGGTTCAACCAGGCTGGTCACCACGTGCCAGGGTGCCTGGAAATTCATCCGGGCCAGATTCGCGGACTCCCCCGGGATGGCCTTGAAATCCGGGGTGAGCAGCGGCCAGGGTACGGAATCCTCCGCGTAGCAACTCAACTGCCGACCATTGAAAGCCGGGAAATCACAGTTGATCCGTGACTCCCCCATCATGATCGTGTACTGCTTCCGCACTGGGAGCTCCTGATCCCATGGGCGGTAGATGGCATTGCCGAAGGGCCGGAAATCGCCTTCCACGGGCAGGTCGGCGCGGCTGAGATCAAGGCGGGGATTGTTGTCGAACTGGGCCGGGATCTGCTCGTCCCCCAGCAGACGGGCGCCTTCCATGCGGTAATGCACCGGTAATTTCTCGGGATTCCGGGGAGCGATGAGATAGCTGTAGCTGACCTCCAGGGCGCTGTCATTGATCCGCTCCACCCCCACGGCCGGGAATTGGATGGGCAGCGGATCGCTGATCAGCTCCTCATAGTTGAAGAAGAGTACGGTGCTCAAGGCAGCTTCCTGGTTGGTGTTCTGTCCCTCCAGGGTCACCCAGCTCAGCTCTGAGCAGGGGTTGAACTGGTTATTCCCCACCTCGAAGTAGAAGTTGTTGCCCGCGTCCGTGGTGGGGATGATCTGGGAGTTCAGCCAGGCCCCGAAGGCCGTTTCCACCAGATCCAGGCGTGCCAATTCACAATCCGTGGGCGGAGGCTCCGGCGGGATCGGAACCGGGGTGCTGGTTGGTGGCCTTGTGGTGGGGGAGGTACTGGAGGACAACGTCGTGCCCGGGGATGTGCCAGGAGGTACTGAAGTCCTCCCCGATTGACTGCCTTCCCGGGGTGCTGGAGAAACAGTTGTTGTGGTGGTGCTACTCGGGGGCGGTGTGGCTTCGGGGCCGGGACGGGCGCAGGCCATCGGGATAAGTGCCAGGGTAGCGGCGAAACAGATGGCGGATAGTCTGCGGAGTTTCATCTCAGCCCTCCTTCCCTAGGAGGCGGGTGCGGGGTGTGTGCTTTACCCGGTTTATCGCCTTCCAGGTTCCTCGTGATAGCGAATTTTCGGAGGTTGATCTGCATTGATGCGCAGCCGTGATCAGAAGGAGATCAGGTGGGCGAAAGCGCATGTTAGGTTCGGGGAATCCTAACTATTTCTGGTGGCGTGGCGGGGTCGGAAGGTGCGCTGTGGAAGAGAAGACAACCTGCGTGGTGGTCGGCGGTGGGCCGGCCGGCATCTTCGCGGGACTGATCCTCGCCAGAGGTGGGGTCCAGGTCACCGTCCTGGAAAAGCATGGGGACTTCCTCCGGGATTTCCGCGGCGACACCGTGCATCCGAGCACCCTGCAGCTCCTGGATGAGCTGGGGCTGGGCGAGCAATTCAGGCAATTGCCGCAGAGCAGGGTGGAGAAAATGTCATTCAAGGACTCCGCCGGCAGGTCAACCACCATCATCGACTTCAGCAAGCTCAAGGCTGAGCACCCTTATATAGCGATGGTTCCACAGTGGGACCTCCTGGACCTGCTCGCCACCGCCGCCACCATGGAGCCCAACTTCACCCTGCGGATGAACACCGAAGCCACCGGGGTGATCCGCTCCCCGGAGGGCATGGTGAGGGGAGTCAGGTACCGCCGCCGGGAAGGTTCCGGGGTCGAGGGAAGCATCTTTGCGGACCTGGTGCTCGCCTGCGACGGCCGCCGGTCCACCTTGCGCCCCAAAGTCAACCTGGTCCCCCGCAATTTCCCGGTGCAGTTGGACGTCTGGTGGTGCCGGGTTCCGGTGGGCCCTGGGATCGCCCCGAATCTGCTGCCCCGTCTGGGGAAGGGGCGGGCGATCATCGCCATTCCCCGCGAGGGTTACTACCAGGTGGCCTACCTGGGAAGGAAGGGAACTGATGCGCAGCTGCGCGCCCGTGGGATCGAGGCCTTCCGCTGGGATATCGCGGAGCTGCTGCCGGAGGTCTCCGAACAGGTGGCGGAGCTCTCCACCATGGATGAGGTCAAATATCTTGATGTTCGCGTGAATCGCCTGAAGAAATGGCATGTGCCTGGGCTGCTGTGCCTGGGGGATGCCGCCCACGCCATGTCACCGGTCGGCGGGGTCGGCATCAACGTGGCAATTCAGGATGCGGTGGCCGCCGCCCGATTATTGGCGGCACCGTTGCGGAATGGAGAGAACACCGAAAAGTATTGCGCCAGGGTGCGCCATCGACGGTTGCCTGCGGTTTTTCTGACTCAGGGACTGCAGCTTTTGTTGCATCGGAACCTGATCGACCCGGTACTCCAGGGTGAAAGAGGCGCTCCCCCGGATCGGATCCTGGGATTGGTGCGCCACCTCCCCTTCCTGAATGTGGTGCCCGCCTACTTGGTGGGCATCGGGCTTCGGCCGGAACATATTCCTGAGTTCGCCCGGCGCTGAGGACGGCGCTGCCTCGGCTCCGCAGGTCTGGGTGAACCTCCTCCGCGGGAGAAAGAATGGCCGATATGGTGCCGCCAAAATGGGTTGGCTCCTTAACAATGGAGTATGAGTGACTCGCCGGAGGCCCCGTTGTGGTGATTTAGCTAAAAGTTAAGATTCGGGTAGCAAAAATTCACTCAATGAAAATACCTTCCTCTCAGAACTGCCATCAGCCAACTGTGACAGACATCTCCGCAGGTAGCGGACACAACTTTTCAGCCCCGACTTCCCACGCCCCGCCTTTCGGGGACAGGTTGAAGGGAGATGGTTGGTTAAGGCCCATTAAATTCCACGCCAAGGCCCGCCTTAAATCCACCAAAACCACCTCACCGACAGATAAGTGTTGATTTATATTCAATGCTAAGCATGGCTTCGCAAAATTATCCACACAGTTCAGCCAAAAAGTTCACACAGCGCACACTTTTTCACTTGGTGAACACCGGCATGGGCTGTACCTTATGTTTACTGCACAAATATATTCAGCCGATTAAAGCGAGATGATGATCATGTCCACTCCGACCGCCCAGTCCATCCAGCCCTTGAGCCGGAAAGAGATCTTTGAGGCCCACGAGGGTGGCAAGCTCAACATCTCCTCCGCCCGCCCCCTGGAGAACATGCGGGACCTCTCCATCGCTTATACCCCGGGTGTGGCCACCGTCTGTCAGGCCATCGCCGAAGATCCCGCCGTGGCCCGCACCCACACCGGTGTCGGCAACACCATCGCCGTCATCTCTGATGGCAGCGCAGTCCTCGGCCTCGGAGATATCGGACCGCAGGCTTCCCTGCCCGTCATGGAGGGCAAGGCCCAGCTCTTCAACGCCTTCGCCGGCCTGAAGGCCGTCCCCCTGGTGCTCAATATCCGCGAGGTCGATGAACTCGTCGACACCATCGCAGCCCTGGCACCTTCCTTCGGTGGCATCAACCTGGAGGACATCTCGGCCCCGCGTTGCTTCGAGGTGGAGCGCAAGCTGATCGAGCGCCTGGACATCCCGGTCATGCACGATGACCAGCACGGTACCGCCATCGTGACCCTTGCCGCCCTGCGCAACGCCGCCAAGGTGCTGGATCGTGAGATCGCTGACCTGCGCATCGTCATCTCCGGTGCCGGTGCAGCCGGTGTCGCCATCGTCGACATGCTGCTCGGTGCTGGCGCCCAGGACATCGTGGTCCTGGATTCCCGTGGCATCATCCACGAGAGTCGTGAGAACCTCGGCCCGGTGAAGGAGACCCTGGCGGCCAAGACCAACCCGCGGGGCATCACCGGCGGCATCAACGAAGCCTTCACCGACGCCGACACCTTCATCGGTGTCTCCGGCGGCAATATCGGTGAGGAATCCCTGAAGTTGATGGCGGCGAAGCCGATCCTTTTCACCCTGGCCAACCCGACCCCGGAGATCGACCCGGAGCTCTCCCACCGCTATGGTGGCGTCGTCGCCACCGGCCGCAGTGACCTGCCGAACCAGATCAACAATGTGCTGGCTTTCCCCGGCATCTTCCACGGTGCGCTGGCCGCTGAAGCCAAGTCCATCACCCCGGAGATGAAGCTGGCCGCCGCCGCTGCCATCGCCGAGATCGCCGCTGATGATCTCAACGCCGGCTACATCGTGCCCTCCCCGCTCGATCCGCGCGTCGCCCCGGCCGTCAGTGCCGCAGTGAAGGCCGCCGCCCAGGCTTAAAACCCCTGCTCCCCACCCCGTGGTGGGGAAGATTTCGGAGCCCCAGGTCAAATAGACCTGGGGTTTCGTCATTTCAGCCAGGGATCCGAACACCCCGGAACAAGTTCTCAGCGGCGCCCCGTACTATCGGTGCCATGGAGAAGCTATGGATTCGTCGTGAAGCTGAGGAGGATATTTCCTCTATCCACCGCCTGGTCGCCCGTTCCTATGAAACCGCCCGACACTCGGCACATAATGCCCCACAGATCGTGGAGGGTCTACGGGACGCTGATGTCCTCTCCCTGTCGCTCGTCGCAATCCAGGGGTTCGATGTGGTGGGCTATATCGCCGCCTCCCCGGTCCTCATCTCCGATGGCACCGGGGGCTGGTACGGTCTCGGCCCGGTGGCGGTGGATCCGGAACGGCAAAATGCCGGCATCGGAGGGAGCCTGATGGGCCAGGCATTGCAGGAGCTGCGGGAAGGCGGAGCCGGTGGGGTGGTGTCTCTCGGTGACCCGGACTTCTACCGGCGCTTCGGTTTCGAGGTCATCGAGGGCCTGGCCTACCGCGCCGCCCCGGCCGGTGAACTGCTCGCCATGAACCTCTGCGATAGCTCAGTGCCGCAGGGATCCGTCAGCTACCACCAGGCCTTCGGCTCCCCTTACCAGGACTGAGCAGCCCCCTTGGTAGCGGTGTCTCACTCCTCCGACAGGATGGCGATGGCGTCAATCTCCACGCTGGCGCCATAGGGCAGTGCGGAGGCCTCCACGAAGGAGCGGGCCGGCCGGGATGCCATGAAGTGCTCCCGGAACTGCTCATTAGCCTCCTCCCGCAGGGTGACATCAGTGACGAAGTAGGTCAGTTTCACCACATCCTCGAGTTTTCCCCCGGCGGTGGCCAGACGTTCCCGCATCCGTTCCAGGGCCGCGGCCATCGCCTCGTTCCGGCCTTGAACGGGCTGATAGTCCCGGTCCACCGACAAGGCCCCGGAAACAAAAATATGGTTGGCGACCCGCTTGGCGGGGGCATAGGGATGGTCATTGAGCTCACTCATGGCTGCGTCCTTCCATCGGCTGGGGTGATCTGAGCCCACCCTAGCCATCTCCGCACAGCCCGGCTTTCAGTCCTCCGGTTGGTTACGCCATGCTTCGGCGATCATCTCGGCCAGCACCTCAAGGTCGATGTCCTCGGGTTTGTTGAGGTAGATGCACCCCGCGCCAACGGTGTACTTCCCCAGCTTCGGCAGAAGTTCCTCTGAACCCGGGGAATCCTTCAACCCGTAGAGGGTGAGTTTGGCTTTGCGAGGGCTGAAACCCAGGTGGAACCAGTCCCCCTCGCGGCCGGTGTGGGACTCATAGTGGACCTGCCCATAACCGATCATGGAGGGACCCCACATCACCGGCTTTTCCCCGGTCACCCGGTTGAAGATCTCCAGCAGCTGTCGTCCATGTTCCACGCGGCGCGGAGTATCCAGACTTTCGATGTATTCGACCGGATCAACCTCGGTGGGGTGGGTCTTGATGTCGGCGGCATTCTTGCCGGTGTGCCCGGCCGTGATCCGGGCACCGCCCGGTGCTGTTGTGGGGATCTCCCCGCGCAGGCTCAGACCACGTTCCAGGAGCGCGGCCTGGATCCGCTCCAGACCGCGACTGCCTACCCCGTGCAGGGCGGCGAGCTTTTCATGGGGGACGTCGTGAAGCGATTCGAGATCCGGGTATCCGGCGGCCACCAGGGCGCGGTGCAGTGGGCGGGCAGTTCCCTTGACCTGATCGAAGCTGGTGCTCATATCAGAAAGTCTAGGACAGGGATCCGATCAGCGCTGCCCCCCAGGAAATATCCAGGCCCCCACGCAGCCGATCTTTCTCTGTAGACTGACAGTGTTTTTAAGCCCTTGACACCTGAACTTGACACCTGAAATTGAAGAAGAGGTTTTGACTCCATATGGAGCCTCCCGGACGATCTATCTGGCCCGCCCACACTGAAGAACAAAACGTGCTGAGGCGGGTGGAATCATGATGACGGCTGTGATCACCCTGCTCCTGGGTTTGTTGGTGATCGGATTGATCATCGTTCTCAACGGCTTCTTCGTGGCGCAGGAATTCGCCTATATGTCGGTGGACCGCACCCAGCTCCGCGCCCGGGCAGACACTGGGGACCCCAAAGCGGTACGTGCCCTGGCCATCACCGAGAAAACCTCTTTCATGCTCTCCGGCGCCCAGTTGGGCATCACCGTCACCGGCCTGCTGGTCGGTTTCATCGCGGAACCCCTGGTCGGTGAATCTCTGGGTGTGCTGCTGGGCGGGGTGGGTGTGTCCACCGCGGTGGCCGTGGGTGTGGGAACCATCCTGGCTCTGGGGTTGTCCACGATCGTGCAGATGATCTTCGGTGAGCTCTTCCCGAAGAATTACACCATCGCGGCCCCCTTGAAGTCCGCGTTGGCGCTGGCCCCCTCCACCTCGGTCTACCTGAAGTTGACCGGCTGGATGATCCGCTTCTTCGACCTCTCCTCCAATGCCCTGCTGCGGTTGCTGCGCATTGAGCCGGTGGAGGACATCGATTCCTCCGCCACCACCGAGGACCTGGGGCATATCGTCACCACCTCACGGGAAAGCGGTGAGCTCAGCGCCCACACCTATCTGGTGCTGGACCGGCTGCTGGACTTCCCCGGGCATGACGTCGGTCATGCGATGATCCCCCGTTCCCGGGCGGATGCCGTGAGCCCGGAGACCACCATCGCCGAGGCCCGGGACCTGATGGCCAACGCCCACACCCGCTACCCGGTCATTGATGAGGAACATGAACCCATCGGTGTCATCCACCTCATTGACCTGCTCGACACCGAGGTCCCCGAGGATGCCTCGGTGACGGAGCTGATGCGTGAGGCCGTGGTGGTCTCGGAGTTCATGGGACTCCCCGATGTGGTTGATGAGCTGCGGGAACGCAATGAGAAGCTGGGCTGTGTCATTGATGAGTATGGCGGGTTCATCGGCATCATCACCCTGGAGGACCTGGCCGAGGAGATCCTCGGGGATGTCTCCGATGAGCACGATCTCTCCCAGACCGAGGAGATCACCCTCACCCGGGAGGATGAGTGGCTGGTCGATGGTGACACCCCCCTTGATGAGGTGGCCCGCGCGGTGGGCCATGACCTGCCCGAAGGGGACTTCGAGACCATCTCAGGTCTGCTCTTCTCCCACTCCGGTGGATTGGTCGAGGCCGGTGAGATCCATGAGATCGAGCTCGCCGCGGAGCCGGAGGACTTCATCGAGGCCGGTGAGTCCCCACGGCGGATCCTGCGCATCCGCATCGAGGAGATCGAACGCAATGTGCCCACCAGCGTCCGGATCCAGCTCATTGAGATCCTTCCTTCCGAGGAATCGGAAGAGCCGACCGAGGAGGAACGCTAAACCATGACTGAATGGTATGTCGCACTACCCGCGACGATCCTGCTGATCGTCCTCTCCGCCTTCTTCGTCATCATCGAGTTCGCTCTGCTGGCGGCGAGACGCAACCGGCTGGAGGAAACCGCGGAAACCTCCCGCTCCTCACGTGCTGCGCTGCGCAGCCTCAATGAGCTGACCATGATGCTCGCCGGCGCCCAGCTGGGCATCACCGTCTGTACTTTCGCACTCGGTGCGATCACCAAACCCTGGGTGCATGATGCGCTGATGCCGCTCTTCGAGCTGTTGGGAATCCCGCTGGGGGTGGCTGATGTCATCGCCTTCATCCTGGCGCTCTTCGTGGTCACCTTCCTGCACCTGGTGGTCGGTGAGATGGCGCCGAAATCCTGGGCCATCGCCCACCCGGAGTCCGCGCTCCGCGCCATCGCACTCCCGGCGCGGGGTTTCATCAATATCTTCCGTCCCCTGCTGAAGTGGATCAACCAGATGGCCAACGCCCTGGTCCGGAAGGCTGGGGAGGAGCCGGTGGAGCGTGCCGCTGCGCGTGGTTATGATGCCGAGACGCTGCGTCTGCTGGTCAAGCATTCCCAGTCCACCGGCACCCTGGATGAGGCTGCGGCCACCCAGATCACCGGTGTCATCGAGTTGGAGAAGACCACCCTCGCGGAGGTCATCGACCACCCCGACAATGATCCCACCACCTTGTCCGCAGCTGCGACGGTGGCGGAGGTGCATGCCGCCGCGCAGCGTTCCGGGCACCTGCGGGTGCTTCTCGACGACCCCTCCTGGGACGTTCCCCGCATGGTCCATGTGCGCGACACCCTGGGCGCCGAGAAATCGGTATCCGTGCTGGAGTGGTCCCGCCCCACTCTGACCCTGCCGGAGGATGCCACCCTGCGGGAGGCGCTGGAGCAGATGCGCACCCGGAATGAACAGCTGGGTGTGGTCATCTCGGTGAATAACGGCCACAGTGTCCGGGGTGTGATCACCTGGGACTATATGCTGCGCCAGTTGTGGCCCAGCATTGAGGAGGAACTGGACCGGAGCAGGTCCGACTAGAGTTCCACCTCGCGGCGCTCAAATTCATAGCGCCGCTTCTGCCCCTCCTGGAAGGGCCGCTTGGGGATCGGGTCCGGCTCCACCCCGCCGGCGTCCCCGGCCCGCATCCGCACCTCACCGTTGACGGTGGCGGCACGGTGGATGATCAGCTCCTGACCGGAGTCCAGGGTGAAGCGCAGGCCCGATTCCCGCCACCATTCCCAGGCCACGGCCTCCTCGAGCTTGTCGACGGCCGTGATCTTGTCCTGGATCCTGGTGATTTTTGTGATTCGCCCCTTCAGGTCGTGGGATTCCCAGCCGGGGAACTCCCCGCCCTGGGGGTGGATGCGGAGCAGGGACTCCACATTCTCGAAACCGGCATCGAAATCCACGACGGTTTCCTCATAGGCCAGGTGCACCCAACCCTGCTCACACTCCAGCCACACATCGAAGGCTGCCAGGCCTTCATCGATCTCCAGGTCAGTGCCATAGGAGCTGAGTTCCTGGCCGAGCAGACCCCGGAGGATGTCCAACTCGGCCGGGGTTAGGAAGGTTTCGGTGCTCATCAGGGGGTCTCCTCAGGGTGTTCCGGTGCCGTGAACCCCCACTCTGCCAGGCCACGACTGACCCTGACAGTCCGTGACAGGCAAAATCGGTCGATCTATGCCTCCTCTCGAGATTTGCAATCGTTTGCAGTGGGATAGATCGACCCATTTTGCCTGAAACCCGGGAGAGATCAGCCTCTCCCACCGGACTAACTCAGTAAAATCACGTCCAGGGTGCGCGGCCCATGGACCCCCTCCACTCTCTCCAATTCGATGTCGGAGGTCGCCGAGGGCCCGGAGATCATGGTGATCGGGGCGGTGGGCTCCACCCTGGCCAGGGCCTCGGGGATCAGTTCCACCACCGAGTCCACCGCCACCACGCAGATGTGGTGATCAGGTACCAGGCTGATGGCACGACGGCCCTCGTCCGTCTTCCCGGAGAGAAAGATGGTGCCGGTCTCGGCGCAGGAGACCGTGGAGGAGGTGATGACGGCGGCGACATCATTGAGTTCCCGCACACTCAAGGTCATGCCGACGCGCTCATCCCGGGACTCCACGATGATGGTGCGGTGATCGCTTTCCGGCAGCCAGGAAGGTTCGAGGCCCTCGGGGATCACGAAGGTGGCGTCTTTGCCGAGCAGCGCATCGATCCTTCCCGCGATGCTCAGGGATGTTTCATGGAAGACATTGGCCTTGTAGTCGACCAGTCGGTCCTCCATCATCTCGAGTACCTGCTCGGCCGGCTTTTCCGAGGTCTGACGGTATTCCCGCGGTACCTCCGACACTGCGGGGGCGTCGTCAAGCGACGAACGCAGTCGGGCAAGGATCTCCTGCTTGGCGTTGCTCATTGCTCGTCCTTTCCAAGATTGCGGGGGCCGCCATCGCGGGCGACGCGCGCTGCGGTCTCATTCTCGTGTTCCGCCCACCAGTTACGGAAGGACTGCTTCGGTGGGGCGGGGATATCGCGTTCATCGGTCCACCCCCCGGCGACACCCGGCAGCCAGGTGATCGCCTGGTCCCTGCCGGCGAGGATGCGGCCCAAGGGCAGGGCACGTTCAGCCAGGGACATCATCTTGCCGGAGGACATCATCACCGAGGCGCCCTTCATCATGACGTCCATTTCAGAGGGCACCCGTGGCAGCTTCGCCCTGAGTTTGGCCAGGCGGCTCTTGGCCGCAGCGGAGTCAGCTGAAGGCCCGCGCTCCCCGTGCTGGGTGCGCACATCCTCATCCCGCAGGTGAACCAGGATCTCCGGGATGTTGATCTTGACCGGGCAGGCGTCGAAGCAGGCGCCACAGAGCGAGGAGGCATAGGGCAGCGAGGCGTTTTCCGCGGAGGTGATGCCCGTGAGCTGGGGTGAAAGGATCGCGCCGATCGGCCCCGGGTAGGTGGAGCCGTAGGCATGCCCACCGGCCTGTTCATAGACGGGGCAGACATTCAGGCAGGCGGAGCAGCGGATGCAGTGCAACGCGGAACGGCCCTCGGGGTCGTCGAGAACCGCGGAGCGGCCGTTGTCCAGCAGCACCAGGTGCATGTTCTGGGGGCCATCCCCCGGGGTCACTCCGGTCCACATGGAGGTATAGGGGTTCATCCGCTCCCCGGTGGAGGAACGGGGCAGCAGCTGGAGGAAGACCTCCAGGTCGGCGAAGGTGGGGATCAGCTTCTCAATGCCCATCACCGAGATCAACGTGTCCGGCAGGGTCAGACACATCCGGCCGTTGCCCTCTGATTCGACGATGGTCAGGGTGCCGGAATCAGCCACCCCGAAGTTGGCGCCGGAGATGGCCACCGAGGTGCTGAGGAATTTCTCCCGCAGGTGGACCCGGGCCGCCTCCGCCAGGACCTTGGGGTCATTTGTCAGATCCGCCGGGACCTCGGGCATTTCCCGGAGGAAGATATCGCGGATCTCATCGCGGTTGCGGTGGATGGCCGGGACCAGGATGTGGGAGGGCTTGTCATGGCCGAGCTGGACGATCAGTTCCGCCAGGTCGGTTTCGGTGGCGGTGATGCCGTGGGCATTGAGGTGCTCCTCCAGGTTGATCTCCTGGGTGGCCATCGACTTGATCTTGATGACCTCCTTCGACCCGGTCTGCTGCACCAGCTCCGTGATGATCCGGTTGGCCTCCTCCCCGTCACGGGCCCAGTGGATGTGGCCTCCGCGGGCGGTGAAGTTGCGTTCGAACTTCTCCAGCAGTTCCGGCAGGTTCGCCATGACCTGCTGTTTCAGGGCGGAACCGGCATCACGCAGATCCTCCCAGTCCGGGAGTTCATCAACCACCCGGGCACGCTTGCCCCGAATGGTGTGGGTGGCGTGGCGGATATTCGCCCGCATCTGGGTATTTCCCATTTCTTTCTGCGCCGCAGCAGGGAAAGACTCATCGGCGTGCAGGTTGGATGATTCGGAGGCATGGCTCAGCACGCCGGGCATGCCCAGGGAGATCGGGCTCATCGGTTCGCTCCTTCGATGGTGGAGGGGCTGGCGGTGGAGGGGCTGGTCTTGGCGAGGTCGTTCTCGGTGATGGACAGCTCCACCGGACCATCAACCAGCAGGGGGTTCTCCTTCGTTGAGGCGAGGATTTCCGCCAGGTGAACGGTGCGGATCGGGGATTTTCGGCGGGCCAGGGCGCCCCCGAGGTGCATCAGGCAGGAGGAGTCCCCACCGGTGCACAGATCAGCTCCGGTCTTTTCGATGTTGCCGATCTTCTCATCGGCCATCGCGGCGGAGACATCGGGGTTCTTGAAGGAGAAGGTGCCGCCGAAACCGCAGCATTCCTCGGGGTCGGGAAGCTCAACGAAGTCGATGTCGCCGACTGATTGGACCAGGTTCTTCTGCCGATCCCCCAGGCGCAGGAGACGCATGCCATGGCAGGAGGGGTGGTAGGTGACCTTTTCCGGGAACCAGGAACCCAGCTGGGAGGCCGCATCGGTGACGCCGAGGACATCAGTGAGCAGCTGTGCCAGTTCATAGGTGTTATCGGCGATGTCCTGGGCCTGCTGTGCGAGGTGTTCATCTCCCCCGGCGCGGGCGATCATCGGCTGCTGGTGGCCGAGGGAGGCCACACAGGAGCCGGAGGGTGCCACCGCCACATCATAGGAGGCGGCGCTGAAGGCCTTGACGTGGTTGCGGACCACGGGCAGGGCGTCATCGAAGTAGCCGGAGTTGACGTGCATCTGGGAGCAACAGCCCTGGCCTGGGGGGAAGACGACTTCATGGCCGAGGCGCTCGAGGACACGGACCGTGGCGAGCGCGACCTTGGGGTACATCGCGTCCACGATGCAGGTGCTGAAAAGTGCGATTCTCATTCGTGACCTCCGGATGATGAGGGAGAGGAAGAAGGCGGGGAGGGATGGGAGGGAGTGAGGGGCCACCTCGGGGGCGGGGCTGGCCCCGCTGTGCCCCACTGTGGTCTGACCATAATAAACCAGTGAGGCAGATCACGCAAAGCTTTTCTTTTCCGGCGGAAACTCTTGACGGTAGTGATCCACGCCATATATTCTCATGTGGTCAGTCCACAGTGGTCAGTCCGCAACCCTCCCCCATGTGCGCTGCATGTCAATCTCAACCACTCCGGGATTGCCCTCGGAGCCCGGGCCTGGCGAAGGCGCCACCCCGGAGAAGAAAACCACCACTTCCCATTCCTCTCAGGAGATACGCGTGAACACATACACCGCGTTGACCGATGCAGTCGGCGGCAATCTGGCCCTGACTGCCCTGGTCGGCACCCTCCCCCTGATCACCTTCTTCGCGATGCTGCTCCTGGTGAAGGCCAAGGCCTATGTCGCCGGCCTCACCTCCCTGGCGGTGGCCCTGCTCGTGGCCATCTTCGCCTTCGGGATGCCCTGGAATCTGGCCCTACTCTCCGCCAGCCAGGGAGCGGTCTTCGGCTTCTTCCCGATCGTCTGGATCGTGGTCATGGCACTGTGGTTCTACCAGGTCACAGTGCTCTCCGGAAGATTCGAGGACATGCGCGCCATCTTCGACCAGATCGGCGGCGGTGACCTGCGCATCCAGGCCATCCTCATCGCTTTCTGTTTCGGTGGCCTGCTTGAGGCCCTCGCCGGTTTCGGCGCCCCGGTGGCGATCACCGCAACCATGATCCTGGCTCTCGGCCTGAAACCCCTGAAGACCGCGACGGTGGTGCTGATCGCCAACACCGCCCCGGTGGCCTTCGGCGCCATCGCCATCCCCATCACCACCGCCGGCACCCTCACCGGGCTGGACCCGGCACATATCGGTGCCGTCGTCGGCCACCAGGCCCCTTTCCTCGCGGTCATGGTTCCCTTCTTCCTCCTGCTGATCATCGACGGCTGGAAGGGTCTGAAGCAGGCCTGGCCGGCAGCCCTGGCCATCGGCGGTTCCTTCGCCATCGCCCAGTGGTGGTCAGCCACCTACTTCTCCTATGAACTCACCGATGTCGTCGCCGCCCTGGTGGGCCTGGGTGCCGCGGTTCTCCTCATGCGCTTCTGGCAGCCGAAGGACACCGAGGGAGTTCGGGAGCGCCTCGAAGCCCCTGCCCGCCCCACCGCTGAGGGCCTGACCCCCGGTCGGATCTGGATGGCCCTGGTCCCCTACCTGCTGGTCGTGGTGGTCTTCGCCATCGCCAAGCTGTGGCGGTTCGGGGTGGATGTGCCGGCGGCGCTGGCCACCACCGACCTGAAATTCCCCTGGCCCGGCCTGGACGGCCGCCTGTTCAAGGAAGATGGTGAAGTTCTCACCAGCACCGTCTATAACTTCCAGTGGCTCTCCAGCCCGGGCACCCTGCTGCTCATCTCGGGCCTGCTGGTCACGATCATCTACGCCTTCTTCAACCACAACGGTAAATTCAAGCTCGGCATCGGTGATGCCCTGGCCGAGATCGGCCGCTCTTTCTGGCGGATGCGTTTCGCCGCCCTGACCATCGTCGCGGTGCTGGCACTGGCCTATGTGATGAACTTTTCCGGCCAGACCATCGCCATCGGCACCTGGTTCGCGGGCCTGGGGGCCATCTTCGCCTTCTTCTCCCCGGTGCTCGGCTGGCTGGGCACCGCGGTGACCGGTTCCGACACCTCCGCGAATGCCCTCTTCGCCAACCTGCAGCAGACCGCAGCTGAGGGGATCGGAGCCGATCCTCATCTCCTGGTCGCCGCCAACACCTCCGGTGGTGTGGTGGGCAAGATGGTCTCCCCGCAGTCCCTGGCCATCGCCGCCACCGCCGTGGGCATGGAAGGCAAGGAATCCGCCATCTTCCGGGCCGTGATGTGGTGGTCCCTGGGCCTGCTGTTCGTGCTCTGCTGCCTGGTGTTCCTGCAGTCCAATGTGCTCGCCTTCATGCTGCCCACCCCCTGAGCCGGAACCGCCCCGCCCCACACCGCTTGACGACGTCCCCCACCCACGGTGCCGGCGGTGGGGCCTGGACGCTCAGCCCGGGGAGGGTGGTGCCTAAGATTGAGCTCTCCCACCCCCACCCCCAGGAGATTGCCATGACCCCCGCACCCCGCGCCTATAACGTCGTTCTTGACTGGATCGAGGACACACTGCGCTCCGGGGAGATCTCGATCGGGGACAAACTGCCCAGTGAACGTGTGCTGGCGGAACAGTTCAGTATTTCCCGCGCTTCGGTGCGGGAGGCGATCCGCATCCTCGATGTGATGGGACTGGTCCGCTCCGCCACCGGATCCGGCCCGACTGCCGGCGCCACCGTAATATCCGAACCCTCCGCGGCGCTGGCCTGGGCACTGCGGATGCATGTGGCCACCCGTTCCCTGCCGATCCGGGATCTTGTGCAGGCCCGCCTGCTGTTGGAGACCCAGTCCGCGCTGGAGGCGGCCACCGCACCGGAGTCCCCGGGGCGCACCACCACCCTGGAGCGGGCAGCGGAACTGGTGGCGCAGATGGATGAGCCTGATCTGCCGGCTGATGAATACCATGTCCTCGACGCGGAGTTTCACGTGAAACTAAGTTCCCTGGCCGGCAATGTGGTGGTGGAGACCATCATGGATTCCCTCCGCCAGGCCACCATCAGCTACGTGCAGGAGACGGTGGCTCAGCTGCCCGATTGGGCAGAGGTCCGGGATGAACTGCAGGCACAGCATCGGGTGATCCTGGCGGCCTTCCGGGAGCGACGTGGTGGGGATGCCGCGAAGGCGTTAAGGCACCACATCACCTGGTTCTTCGCCCTGAGCCCGGAGAGCTGAGCCGGGGAGAATTAAGGAAACACCGGGTGATGTTCAGCTGGAGTTTTCCCCAATGGCAGGTAAAATCGCCTGGCCAGCCTTTCTATAGATAGCCTAAACTTGGTGGTTTATGCAGGTCAGGGGATTTATAATGGGCAGTGTCAGATGCGCGACACCCATTGAGGACAATCACCAACTCAGGAGCTGATCCCCGATGTCCACACCCACCATCACCAATGTCTCGTCCTGCACCACCACCGCCTGCGCCTTCAATGACGGCGGCTGCAACGCCTACGCCATCACCGTGGGCGGCGAAAATGCCGCAGCCTGCGGAACCTTCACCACCCTCGACATCCGGGCCGGGATCTCCGATGCCCACAGCGAGGTCGGTGCCTGCCACCGCCTGGACTGCACCCACAACAAGGACCTCATGTGCGCCGCCGACAGCATCAGCATCGTGGGCGAGTCCGCGATGTGCGCCGACTACAACGCACGCTAAAAAGGGGGGCACATTCCCCCTGATCATTCACCCATATTTCATCCGACATCCACGAACGCGCAGGGTCCCCCAGGCGACGGGGCCCTGCGCGTTTCCCTGGTTGCCGGGCACCCCAGCAGCCGCTCGATGAACAGCGTCAGACAGAGACCTGCTCAGCCAGGGCAGCAACTGCCTCGGCCAGATCTGCGAGGGAATCCACCTGTTCGGGGAAGCGGACCATCGCGGTGGTGATCCGGCGTTCACCGGCCCGGAAGAGAACCACACCATGGCGGTCGACGTCCGCGACCCAGATCCGGTTTTGGTGGGCACCGCACAGCGATTGTTCCCGGTCCGAGAGAATGAATCCCGGCAGCACCCCCATCGAGACACCGGCCACCAGGCCAGACAGCTGGGAGAAACTGAGTCGGCCAATCTCATTCCGGGCATCCAGTTCATCGAAGGAGGCCCCAGCCTCCAGCACCCCGGGCATCAGGTCGGAAAATTCACTCTTGGTGGTCCCGTGGGGGTCACGGACGTAGATGGTATCCAGCTCCAGCACCCCGACCCGGAGGTGCGATATGGGGTGGTAGCCGAAGCCAGCTACTCCTTCACCCTCAGCCAGCCAGCTGATGTGTGCGAGGGCGTGAAGACTGGCGACGGTGATGTCGACATCGAATTCCAACGCCTTCTTCACACTGTCCACCCGGACCGCTGTATCCCCTATCAGCTCCGCGTCTTCGACAGCGCACAGGACGAGGACCCTGCCGGAGGGGTCAACCCCGTGTGCCAGGACAGAGACATAGGCTTGCGGATCAACCCGGTAGGGCACCAGAGACAACCCACCGGCACCAGCAAGGATGCGGCGGGTGAGATTTTCCGCATAAGAAGTATAAGCGATCATCAGGCTCCTAAATAAAGGTAAGGCTAACCTATATCACCTCAGTATTTTTCGTCAAGACCCACCGTGCCATGCCGCCATGAGAGCCCCGAGGCCATGTTTGATCATATTTTTCCCTGATCCACGGGTACTTCCCCAGCCCGCCCAGAGCGAAAGCTCAGGCAGGTGCTGGAGCGTCAGAGTTTCGATGCCGGAACATAATGCTCCGCCAGGTCCCGGAAAGCCCCCTGGTTCAGGGCGAAGGCCCGGTTGGCCTCAGCGATCAGGTGCGCCACCTGCCTCCCATTGAGTTCCAGTGCGTCGAGGCGGGAACGGTAATCATCCCGGTAGGGCTTGATTTTGCCGATGCCGGAGAAGTCATAGAAGCTCAGACCCTGCTCCCCGATGCCATAGGAGCGGTTCAAGATCCGCGCGATGACCTGGCCACCAGCCAGATCCCCCAGATAACGGACATAATGGTGGGCGATCAGCCCGAGATCATCCTCCGCCGCCGCCAGGCGGTTCAGGCGGTGAACATATTCCACCGTGCCCGGGTAGGCCTGCAATTCATCCCGCCAGCTGGCTCCCAGCAGTTCCACCAGGTCATGTTCCAGGGATTCCAGACGCTCCAGACGAACATCAGTGATGAGGGACATGAAGGGCCGCTGTGACACCGCGCGCACGCCCTGCTCCAGGGCCGAGTAGATGAACCAGAGCTGTCCAGTATAGGCGGCCGCAGCCTCGCGGGAAAGCTTGCCCTCCAGGAGCAGGGACATGAACGGGGACTGCTCGGCGTCGGTGTGCGCGGCAGAGGTGCATTCCCGAAGGCTGGTGGACAAGGACTTTTCGATGGCGAGTTGCATGATGAACTCCCCTCCCTTCAAATACTTTCATTTGGGCATCTATTTTATGGTTAGGCTCACCTTATCCATATATGTGATGGGCGCAACCCCCTGCGGATGAAAATCAACCTTTTGGATGCCCTCAGCGCCCCAACCCGACGCTTATCGACGCTCCGCCCGGGCAGCGCCGCCAGACAGCCAGGCCCTACTGCACCAGATTCAGCCCAGTCAGCGGGAACCCCAGGTCAAGCACCAGTGCGGTTTCACCCTCAAGACCTTCCGGGGCGGGAACCTTCCAGATCTTGCCGGAAAGATCAGCCACATAAGCAACCTTTTTCTGCTGCTCCACCGCCAGGCCGATGGCCTCCCCAAAACCCTCCCCGAGGATGGTGGGAGGCTCCCCCTTCTGACCCACCGGCGGCACCTTGGCCCGGTTGAGTGAGTTACCTCCGGGCCAGGAACCGGAACCACGGTCAGTCCAGAGCAGCCTGTCCTCGATCAGTTCCAGATCAATCGGGGCCGGCAGATTCTCCCAGAGCACTTCAATATCACTCCGGTTCTCTGCGGTCTCCCCCACCGGGATCTCCAGTCCGGCACGGAAGATTCTGCCGTCTCCCCCGGTGAAGGAACCTTTTTGGGACCAGTAGATGTGGCCGTTGGCCTCATCGATGGCCACCCCGACAATCCAGTCACGTTCCCCATCCGAGCCATCATGTTTGACCAGATCCCGCAATCCACTGCCGTCGGTGCCGACGGTGACCAGGGAAAAACCTTCCCGGTTACCCAGGTAGAGATTGCCCCGGGCATCGAGCGCCACCTGTTTGCCGGTGGTGATGCCACCGGGGGCCACGATGTCCCGGCGATGGGCACCGTCGACGTCGATGGCGTGAACCCCACCGTCGACCCCGCCGTACACCGCTTCACCACCGGGGGCCAGGGAGGTCCGCTCCCCCATCGTGGTCCAGTAGATGGTGCTGCCATCACAGACCACGCCATCCGGGTGCGGCCCGGTGTCGGTGATGATGACCTCGCGTTCTCCGCTTTCCGTGTCGATCATCTCGATCCGGTCCAGATCCCGGGCCAACACAAGCAACTTCGCCATACCGGACTCCTCAGTGCTGTGGTCGTGGGAGTTTCTTGGCCCCAGGATAGCTAAGAAAAAACCGCGGTGGCCCAGCCTGGAAAGCCGGGCCACCGCGGGGGGCGTCGTCAAGCGGTTCAGCTCAGCGCCTTCACCGCATCGATCACCAGATCCCAGAACTTCTCCCGGTCCAGCTTCACCGCAACCTGGGTGTTGCAGTCCTCCGGTGCGGGTGAACGGAAATCGGCGACGGTCATGCCCACGGTCAGGGCACCCCGCAGTTCCACATCCAGCGGCACCTTCCGGGTGGTCATCACCGTGGGATCAATGAGGTAGGCGACGGTGCAGGGATCGTGCACCGGCGGGTCATCAAAGCCCTGCGCATCCTGGTAGGACTGGCGGAAGAAGCCGAAGAGTCCGACCACGAAGTTGGCGATATCAGAGTCCAGATCCACCAGCCGCTTCTCAACCTCCGCGGTGGCCAGGGCCTGGTGGGTCAGGTCCAGGCCGACCATGGTCAGCGGCCAGGACTCGTTGAAGACGATGTGCGCGGCCTCGGGATCAACCTTGATGTTGAACTCCGCCACCGCGGACCAGTTGCCCTCGTGGTAACCGCCGCCCATCAGCACGACCTCCTTGACGCGCTCCGCGATCCGGGGTTCTTTGCGCACCGCCAGGGCGATGTTGGTCAGCGGGCCGGTGGGAACCAGGGTTATGGTGCCCGGTTCGTTGTTCATCACGGTGTCGATGATGTAGTCCACGGCATGCACGTCCGGAACCACGTCAATGGCGGGTTCGGGCAGCTGGTAGCCGTGGATCTCCATGCCGGAGTCACCGTGGATGTCCGGGGCGACCTCAACCGGCTGTACCAGCGGCCGGGTGCAACCCGCGTAGACCGGAACGGAGGTCTGACCGAGCACGGTCAGCACGGTGAGAGCGTTGTGGGTGACCTTCGGCAGGGTCTGGTTTCCACCGATGGTGGTGATGCCGAGCAGGTCGATGGCGGGGTTGCCGGCCGCCAGGATGATGGCGACGGCATCATCATGGCCAGGATCGCAGTCCAGGATGATTTTCTTGGGGGCTTGAGTCATGAGTCCATTGTTCCTTAATTTTCGATGGTTGCAGCTTCCTCACCCACGGCATCGGAGAGACTCTCCGGGCGGGGGATGAGGAAGGAGGTCAGGAAGGCCAGCAGCAGGATCACGGCGCCGGTACCCATGCCGGCCCGGAAACCCAGGGCGGCGTCGGTGTCGGCGAAGAAGGTGAACACCGCGAAGAGAATGGCGAAGCTCAGGCCCGCACCCAGGTTGAAGGCAGCGGCGTTCATGCCCGGCAGGTAACCGGGGTTATCCGCCGGGGAAAGCACGATTCCCATGCCGTTGAGCATGATGTTGGAGATACCGGCGTAGGTGACACCGACGAACAGGGAGATCAGCAACAGGGAGATCGGGCCGGGGTTACCCACCACGAAGATGGCGAAGCCCAGGCCTATGGCGGTGCCGATCAGACCGACCTGCAGCACCAGCTTATATCCGAACTTACCGGCCAGGGTGCCGGCAATGGGGCCCATCACCAGTCCAGCCAGGGCGTAGGGGGTCAGGGTCCACCAGGAGACGGTGTCCGCGCTGATGCCCGCCCCGACGTCCACGTTCTGACCCAGGTTCGGGATCAGGCCGTTCATCACCGCGAAAACACCAGTCATGGTCAGCAGGGTGGTGATCAGCAGGGCCCAGGTACGACGCTGCTTCATGTAGTAGGTGGAGACCAGGGGATGCTTGACCGTGGACTCGATCTTCCAGAACACGATGAAGGCGACCACCGCCAGCACCAGCAAACCGATCACCAGCAGCCAGTTCGCCGCCGCCAGCTTGCCCGCCTCATTGAAGGCGATCAGGGCCGATGCCAGGGCGATCACGATGGGCAGAACACCCTTCCAGTCCATGGGGTGGACCTCCACCGCGGTGGATTCCCTGGTGCCGAACTGCACCGCCAGCAGCGCGATGATGGCGACAACCGACATCACCCAGAAGATGGAACGGAAACCGAGGTTGTCCGCCAACCAGCCACCGGCGAGCGCATCCACGCCGCCGATGCCACCGTTGATGGAGGTGATGATACCCATGAGCAGGGCATACTGCTTGTCATTGGGGACCTGCACCCGCAGCATGATCAGACACATCGGCACCGTCGGACCGGCGATACCCTGGATCACCCGGCCGATGAACAACACCGTGACATTGGGGGCCAGCGCGGCGACGATACAGCCGAGGAAGAGCACCGCCATCATGCCGACCAGAACTTTACGACGCCCGATCAGATCGGCCCAGCGCGGCAGGAAGAGGGAGAACAGGGCGGCGGCGGTGAAGAAGGCGGTCTGGGTCAGACCGATCTGGGCGCTGGTGGCACTGAGCTCCTGCTCCATGACCACGAGCGCGGGGGAAAGCATGGAGGCATTGAGCTGGAAAGCGAAAACCGCGGCCAGCAGTGCCAGCATCAGGGCGGTGATCTGCCCACCCTGAAGCTTCGGGGGATCTGCCGCGAGCGTGGGTTGGGCGGAGGGTGGTGTCATGCGGACACACCTCTTTCGGTTCAGCCGGGAAGTGGTCATACCCGGGGCGAGGTCAAGGGATAATCTCTCCCCAAGCTTAGAGCCTGACCCATAAGGTTAAAAGTAACTTTTTGGGGTCGAAACAGACCCTGAACTCAGCCTTTGAACCACGCTTCTGACCTGCGGTAGCAATACCGCGGCCACGGCCTTTCAGCGAGAGTCTTATGCCGCGGGCCGCCACTCACCCAGCTGGGCCGGTAATTCTCAGAACCAGGTTTCCGCCAGCAGCTGCAGGGAACGCTGGCGGACGGCCGGATCGAAGGCGTAGGTGACGGTGATCAGTTCATCCACCCCGGTGCGCTCAACGAACTCCCCCAACTGCGCCTTCACGGTCTGCGGGGAACCCACCGCCTTGATCCGCAGCATGGACTGCTCCGGGTTAGCCTGCCCCGGCAGCGACTCAGGGTCCACCGGGGGCTGGATCTTGCGGGAACGTCCCTGCCGGATGTCCAGGAACATCTGTTCCACGGTGGTGAATTCCCGCTGCGCCTGCTCATCGGTGTCAGCGACCATGACATTGACGCCGGCCATCACATAGGGCTTATCGATCTGGGCGGTGGGCATCTCGGTGGAGAAGGCCTCCTTGTACACCGCGATGGCCTCGTCGATCTGGTCCGGCGCGAAATGGGAGGCCAGAGAGAAGGGCAGGCCCAGCTGTCCGGCGATGGAGGCACCGTTGACGGTGGAGCCGAGCACCCAGATGGGCACCCCGGTTCCGGCGGAGGCCGCGGAGACGATTGGGGTGCTGTGGGCACCACCCGACTCCCCGAACCAGCCCTGCAGGTCATAGATGCTCTGGGCGAAGGCCTGGGGTTCCGCGGAGGAACGGCTCAGGGCCTGGGCGGTCATCTGGTCCGTTCCCGGGGCCCGGCCGAGACCGAGGTCTATCCGGTCACCGTGGATATTGGCCAGGGTGCCGTACTGTTCCGCCACCATCAGGGGAGCATGGTTGGGCAGCATCACCCCGCCGGCACCCACCCGGATCTGCTCGGTGACTGAGGCAGCCTGGGAGATCAGCAATGAGGTGGCACTGGAAGCAAGATTCGGGGTGTTGTGGTGTTCAGCGAACCACAGCCGGTGATAACCCAGCTGATCAGCGAGCTGGGCGGATTCCATCGACGTGGCGATGGCCTCCCGGGCGGTGGCTCCCTCAGGGATGGAAACCAGGTCGAGAATACTCAGTGGGACAGACAAAGGGGAGGTTTCCTAACGTTTATCGGGGTAAAGGCATACATCAGTGGCAACCATCCCCACCTGCGCTTCATTCCTGCCCCCGGTTTCACGTGCGGGCCCCCGGGGGCCTCCCCATAGGAGTTTAACGCCCCGCGCCAGCCATGGTTTCCGTCGGTTCGATGTGCCGGTCGCGTAACTCCGCCACCGGAATCCCGACCAGTGCCTCCTGCAGCTCCCCCTTCAGGCGTCGGTTGAACTCGGAGCGGTTATCCGTGCGGAACTCAGCGCACCGGCGGGCCGCCACCGCCGCCCGGTCCGCGTAGGTGTTGAGCAGGTGGCCGGCATGGCCCCGGACCCAGCTGATCCGGACCTCGAACCCGCGGGCCTCCAGGTCCGCGAGCTTGTTCAGGCAGTCATCCTGGGCTGCCATCCCCTTGCGCGCACCACTGCCGATCCGGGCGTTGAGGAAATGACTCACCTTCTGCGAATCGGTCAGGATCCACAGCACCCGGGAACGACCACCCCAGGTCTTCAGCGCCATCCCCACCGCGGCGAACTCACCAGCCAGGATGCAGTGGGTCAGGGCATGGTTCATTCTTACCCGTCCATCAGAGCCGACCACCGCCAGACCGGTGACCTGACCCCGCTTCTGCCGGGAAGCATCGGTGGCCACCACCATCAGCTCCGGCAGCTCCGGAACCACCGGGACCGGTTCCCGCTCCACCTCAGCCTGATGGTGGGAGGCCCGGCACAGCTCCCAGGTGGCGCGCATCCTGCCGCCGGCGATGACATCCCGGATGACCAGCCCCGGGAAGGCCACCGCCTGTTCCTTGAGCAGGCGGCGGACCGTGGTGTCCGAAAGGTAGAGGATCAGACCGCTGTCATGGTGTTCCTGCCACAGATCCAGGAAAGCATCGATGAGATGACCCCGCACCACCAGGCTGTCATCCGCCGGGAACCAGGTGGAGTGCGCTCCCTGCCCCTCAACCGCCACCGAAAGCAGAAACTCCAGTCCGGAGTGCTCCTCATTGTTGAGGGGGCGGGAACTGTGGATCACCGCAACCGGGGCGGTGGTGTTCCCGGGCTGGGTGAGGGTTGACGCGGCTGCGCACATGGGAAGGCTCCTTGGGGTTCAAAACGCACTGACGGGTTCAAACTTGAACCATGCCAGACACACCGGAGCAGCTGCCGGACCTTTCCCCCAGGGATCCGAACAGTTGACCGAGACCCGGCGCAAGGGGGGCGTCGTCAAGCATCCTTTACCGGAACACGGTGGCCCGGCCTCAGCGGACCTGCTCAACCTCAAACTGCATGCGCGGGTTGGCGTAAGCCTCCTGGGACTCGATGAGCAGCAGTTCCCGGGAGTCGGCCTCGAAGGTGTTCTGCAGGAGGTCGTAGACGCTGGAGGCGGTGCGTGCCAGGGCGTCAGCGGCATCACCGGTGGAGACGTAGTGACCGGTGAACAGAGCGGCGGTGACATCCCCGGAACCATTGCGCTTGAAGGGCAGGTAGGGGGTGCGCACGATCCAGGCGCCGGAGTCATTGACCGCGAGCATCTCGATGCTGCCCTCAGGGCGCTCCGGGCGCTCCAGGGAGGTGACCAGGACGGTGGAGGGGCCCATGGCGCGGGCGGCGTCAACGGCGTCCAGGGTGGAGGCGAGGTCGGCTACGTCCCGGCCGGTGAGGAAACCCAGTTCAAACTGGTTGGGGGTGATGATGTCGGCGACGGGAACCACCCGGTCGCGCAGCAAGGGCGGGATTGCGTCGGCGACGTGGCAACCGGACCTGGCGTTACCCATCACCGGATCGCAGGCGTAGATCGCTGTGGGGTTGGCTGCCTTGACCCGGGCGACGGCGTCGATGATGACGTCCGCGATGTCGGAGCCACCCTGGTATCCGGAAAGGACCGCGTCGACCTGAGCCAGTGCCCCACGCTCCTCCATACCCGTGATGATCTCGGCGACATCCGAGGCCGGGATCATCGGTCCCCGCCAGGAACCATAACCGGTGTGGTTGGAGTAGTTCACGGTGTACACCGGCCACACCTCGTGGCCCAGGCGCTGGAGCGGGAAGACGGCGGCGGAGTTGCCCACATGGCCGTAGGCGACAAAGGACTGGATGGAGAGGATGTTCACGAGGTCAATCTTGCACCACATGCCTCGACTCATGAAAGTTCGGGGCGGCGGTGAACCTCCACCGCCCCCCACCCACTCAACCCACCCCGGGCACCCGCCAAGCCCCTCCCGCCAGCCCTACCGGAAGGGCACCTCCCCCATCGTGCGGCGTAGTTTGCGGGTGCGCAGGCGTTCCGGGTCAGCGGCCAGGGACTCCACCGCATGCACCGCACACATCACATGTGCCTCCTTGGAGGAGGAATAGAAGGCCTGCGCCTGGGTGGGCAGTTTCGGTACCGCATGAAGCGGAAGGTCAGAAACACTCAGCAGGGTGCCATAAGGGATGCGGTAGCGATAACCATTGGCCGCCAGGGTGCAGGACTCCATGTCCACGGCCGCGGCGGTGGAACCCTGGAAAAGCTCCCACAGCCCCTGCGGGGTGTGCCACTCCCAGTTCCGGTCATCGGTGGACAACACCGTGCCGGTGCGCATCAGGGACTTGTCGTCCCCGTAGATCTGGGCGACGCTGGCCTCCAACGCACGCTGGATCTCCGGTACCGCAGGAATGGGGATGGCGGGCTGGATCCGGGAATCCAGAATCCGGTCCTGACGCTGGTAGGCATTACCGAGGATGAGGTCACCGATGCGCATCCGGCCATCCAGCCCGGCACAATGGCCGATCATGATCCAGGCCTCCGGACGCAGCACCGCCAGACAGTCCGTGATGGTCTTGGCGTTGGAGGGGCCCACACCGATATTGATCATGGTGATGCCATAACCATCATCGGTGCAGAGATCATAACGTGGCATCTGGAAACGCGAACCCAGCTCCAGGGCCCCACCCTCAACAGCGGCCGCCTCCTCCGCCCCGATCCGCTGCCCATTCGGCAAAATCAACGCAGTGTAACGAGACCCCTCCTCGGTGAGGGAACGCAACCCGAACTTCACGAACTCAGTGGTGTGCATGGCGTAGTTGGTGAAGAGGATGAACCGCTGCACACTGTCCACCGCGATGCCGGTGTAATGCTCGATGCGGGCGCAGGCGATGTCGAAACGCTGCGGACCAAAATGGAAAAGAGGTTTCTCCGCACCATGGAAAGCCTCCCACTCACCATCCACGATCGCATCATGCACCTCATCCAGGGTGGGGCGCGGGATGGCGTCAGCCACGTCCCCGGCGCGCCGGGCCTCACTGGCGTCGGGGACATCCCGCAGGAATTCCGGTGGGATGCGGGTTTCGGAGGGGCCGACGAAGATCTCACAGGGGTAGTGGCCGTTGAGTCGTTCCAACTGTTCCTGCAGGTAGTTCCGCATCAGGTGTGGTTTGGAGAAGGTGGCGGAGTAGCGGCCGGCTTCATTGACGTAGCCGAAGGGTTCCGAACGTGAGATCGGATGCCAGGCTTTCACGTCCACGATCAGCTTGGGGTAGACCACCCGGCGGTAGTCCTCGTAGTTGCCGTTCTCCAGGACTTCGCGGGCCAGGTCCTCGGCATTCTCATAGAGTCTGATCAGCGTGGCGACGGCCTCTTCCACGCTGTTCACCTGTGTGAGTTCCGGCTGGTTCATGTGCCTTCCTCCCCTGCTCTTCCGGTGCGGTCCCCCGGGGTTTCCCTCCGGGACCGGTTGGGAACTTCCCGGACCCCAGCCTAGCGGTGGGCCCCTACACTGGAGGGCAGCGAAGATTCACCGCCGAAGCGAAGGATCCGTGAATGCCCCAGGAGCGCCCCTCTGAACTGCTGCAGGAAATCTCCGATAAACTCAGCAGACTTCTGCCCCCACATCTTCTCCCTTCTGATGCCGCCGCTGCGGGCCGGGAGGTGGAGTCCGCTGATGCGCTCAGTGATGATCCCGACAACCCGGTCATCCTGCCCGGTGGGGCATGGCGTCGGAGGATGCGGCGTTCGTCGGTTTCCCCGGCCGAGGGAGAACTAGCACAGTCGGCTGGGACTGGGGATGCCCCGGAGAGCGGGGCGACCGGAGGGGAGGGAGACCCCACCGCCCGGGATGCCGCCCGGGATACCGCCGATCAGTTGGCTGCCGCGGAGCTGGGCCCTGGTGATATCCCGGCCGACCTGAGGGTCGTCGATAAGCAGGAGGTGGAAGGGGAATCTGCGGCGGAAGCTGCCAGGGTTCTGCTCCCCCTGCCGTTGCTGGCACGGATGCGGGCGCGTGGTCTCTTCGAGGATGACTGGCGTGCCCGACCCACCACGGAACATCCTTATCCGGTGATCTGCATCCATGGCACCGGCACCACCAAGGGGGACTGGCAGGAACTGGGTGAGGATCTACGGGCTGAGGGTTATGCCGTCTTCGCCCCGGACTTCGGCAACCGGGCCACCGATTCCATCGCGGAGTCCGCCTCCCAGATCGGCGCTTATATCGATGTGGTCCTCCAGGCCACGGGGGCGCAGCAGGTGATCCTGATCGGGCATTCCCAGGGTGGGACCCTGGCGCGTTATTGGATGCGGTTGATGGGTGGCGCCCCGAAGGTCCGCCACCTGGTGTGTCTGGCGGCGCCCAACCACGGCACCACCCTGGGTGGGGTGGTCAGTCCCCTGGTGCGTACCGCCATGGCGGAGAACATCATGAACTCGCTGGTCAACAACTGGTTCGGCAGTTCCGGTTTTGAGCAGGTCACGGGGCATCCCACCATCACCGCCATCAATGAGGGCGGGGATCTGGATCCGGGGGTGAGCTACACCTGTATCGCCACGCGGGGGGATACGGTGATCCAGCCGCCGGAGACCTGTTTCCTCTATCCCGATGAGGATGAGCTGGGGGATGAGACGGTGGACGAGTTGGGGACGGAACGGGTGCACAATATCTGGATCCAGGACCGTTATCCCCGGGCGGTGATCCTGCACGCTGATCTGCCCCAGGATTCCCGGGTGCGGCAGATCATCCGGGCGGAACTCGCCCAGGTTCGATGAAGGTTGCACATCTCTGTGCGCCTGGTGATTGTCCCAGGAAAATAAGCTGGTCATCCAGTATTTCCCGGCTGTTTACTTTGGGAGGAAGCTCACCTTTGTGGGCCGTCCCGGAGGCTGGATTTTCACTAGAGTGGAGATAAGGGACGGGTTTGTCAGGAGTCCCTCAGACCGTATTCATCTAAGGAGACATAATGCGCGCAGTCCGCCACACCGCCTACCACACCTTCCCCACCCTCAAGGAGGTGGAGAAGCCCACTCCCGGACCCGGTGAGGTGCTGCTGAAGGTTGCCGGGGCCGGGCTCTGCCACTCTGATGTCGCCATCTTCCATGAATTCGATGAGGGCCTGAACCCCCAGATGGATCCGGAGTTCACCCTCGGACATGAGAACTCCGGCTGGGTCGAGGAGCTCGGCCCCGGCGTGGATGGCCTGGAGATCGGTTCCGCCCACCTGGTCTACGGCCCCGTCGGCTGTGGCCACTGCCGCGCCTGCACCCGTGGTCAGGACACCTACTGTGAGAACGCCACCGAGATGCCCTACGCCGGCATCGGCCTGGGCCGTGACGGCGGCGTCGCCGAGTACGTCGTGGTTCCGGCCCGCAACCTGATTCCGCTGGGTGATGCTGACCCGATCAAGGCTGCCCCGCTTTCCGACGCCGGCCTGACCCCCTACCACGCCATCAAGCTCGCCCTCCCGCACCTGAACGGGGGCGGCAAGTATGCACTGGTCGTTGGCCTGGGCGGCCTGGGCCTGGTGGGGGTGCAGATCCTCAAGGCGCTGACCGGTGCCACCATCATCGCCACCGACATGAAGGAGGAGGCGATGGCGGAGGCTGAGAAGCTCGGCGCCATCACCGTCCCGGGTGGCGAGGGCCAGGTGGAGCGCATCCGTGAGATCACCGGTGGCAAGGGTGTCGACGCCGCCTTCGATTTCGTCGGCGTGGGCGCCACCGTCCAGACCGCCATGGCTTCCGCGGCACGCCAGTCGCGTGTCACCATCGTCGGCATCGGTAACCTCTCCCCCTACGAGTGGGCCTTCCTGACCACCCCCTACGAGGCTGAGCTGGTCAACACCTACTGGGGCACCGTTGAGGAGCTGCACGAGGTCGTCGACATGTACAAGGCGGGCCAGATCACCCCGCAGGTGACCACCTACTCCCTGGATGAGGCACTGGACGCCTACCAGCTGCTGGTCGAGGGCAAGATCGCCGGCCGCGCCGTGGTCGTGCCGCACGGCGAGAAGTAATTCTTCCGGTTCCACATTCTGCCCCGCCGCGAAACTATCGTAGCGGGGCAGTTTTCGCGCTTATCGACGCCGCCCGCAACGCCGGGGCCGCAGGTACATTTGGGCCCATGAGCACCCCAACCGATAAAGCTGCCCGCAAAATCGGATTGATCGGTGGCACCGGCCCCGAATCGACCCTCATCTACTACCAGCGCCTGATCAAGGGCGTGCAGGAAAAGCTCGGCCCTGAGGTGGTTGCCCCCATGGTCATCGAGAACCTCAGCGCCTTCGAGGTCTTCCGCTTCCTCGGCGAGGATGACCGCGAAGGTGCACTGCAGTACCTCCTGGCCGGTGTCAGGAACCTGCAGGCCGCTGGTGCGGAATTCGGGGCCCTGACCGCCAACACCACCCACCTCGTCTTCGAGCAACTGGCGGAACTCTCCCCCATTCCCCTGATCAGTTCCATCGACTCCACCGTCCGGGCGGTGAAGGAGGGCGGTCATGGTTCCGTTGCCCTGCTGGGCACTGAGTTCACCATGGTCAATGACTTCCTCTCCGCACCCCTGCGTGACGCCGGGGTGCACGTGGCCATCCCGGACACCGGGGAGATCGCCTTCATCCAGCAGCGCATCGCCGAGGAATTAGAGCTGGGCAAAGTCACCGAGGACACCCAACGGGGTTTCCAGCAGATTGTGGAGCGGTTGATCGAGGAGGAGCAGATCGAACTGGTCATCCTCGCCTGCACCGAACTGCCCCTGCTCTTCGACACCATGGACATCAGCGTTCCCACCCTGGACACCATCGAACCGCATGTGGCGGATCTGATTGAGGCGATCACCGGGAAGTAGGTTTCCTGCGACCTTCAGATGTCCAGGGCGTCGAGAAGCTCATCAAAGGCCGGGGCCACCCGGGTGCGCCAGAGGGTGTGGGCCTTCTGGTCCGCCCGGCCCGGGCCGCCATTGATCACCGCCACCTGTTTGCCCTGCTTGAGGGCATCGAGCACAATCCGGTAGCCACTCATCACCGCCAGAGAGGAACCCGCGACCAGGACTGAGGCAGCCTCCTCGAGCATCTGAGTGGTGGCCTGCTTCCGCTCCGCGGGGACATTCTCACCGAAATAGACCACATCCGGTTTCAATTTCACCGCACCACAGCGCTGGCAAGCAATCATCTGGAAACGGGCGATGTCCATCACCGCCAGGTCCACATCACCGTCCGGATTCACCATCTGGGGACTCAGCTGGATACTGGCCAGGAAATCCGGGTTAGCGACCTCCAGACGCAGATCAAAATGATGACGATCCTCCCTGCTGCCACATTCCAGACAAATGACGGACTGCATGTCACCGTGCAGATGAACCAGATTCCGGGTGCCCGCCGCGCGATGGAGACCATCAACATTCTGGGTGACCACACCAGAGACACGGCCGGCTTTCTCCAATTCCACCAGAGCGAAGTGGGTGCGGTTGGGTTCCATCCCCGTCATCCGCCGCCAGCCCACAAAGGCACGCGCCCAATAACGCTGCAGGGCCTCCGGATCATGGCGGAACTCCTGGTAGGTCATCGGCCGGTGCTGGGTCAGCCGCCCACGTGGACTGCGATAATCCGGGATCCCCGAATCAGTGGAGACTCCCGCTCCGGTGAGCACCAGAGCCGGCCCCTCCTCCAACTGCGCGGTGATCTGCGCCAGGGCGCGCTCCGGTGGGGTGGGCGTGGCGGTTTCCTCAATCACCCGAGCAATGGAACGCAGCGCTGACTGGTGGGCCTGGTTGATCGCCGGGTTCTGGAAGGTGCTTCGGGTTGTCGCTCGGTTGCTCACAAACCTCAACTTAGTTGTCGAAGGTGGGGATGGTCGAGGAGACATCGTATTTCGGCTACCTGACCGGCCGGAACCCAACCCCACTCCAGGATTCCCCCTGGGTGGGTGGAGCGGGTGGCTGGGGGGCGTCGCCAAGCGCTGCCCAGGGGGGTCATTTCCAGGTTTTCAGCGAGCAGAGGTAAAAGTTCACATAAACCTCATTTTCCCTGTTCACGAGAGGTACCCACCGGGGTCAAAAGCATCTCCATTACCCGATACGATTTCTCCCCGCAATGTGATTGAGGAATCATTTAACCCATGAACACCGACACCACACAGGACGGTGTGACACCCGAACCCAACGGCTCCGCACCAGGAACCGCTATTTCGGATGCCCACCAGGACAGAAAATTCTTCGGCCAACCCTGGGGTCTGGCCAACCTCTTCGGCGTGGAGATGTGGGAGCGATTCAGCTTCTACGGCATGCAGTCCATTCTCGCGTTCTATCTGTACTACTCCGTCACCAACGGTGGCCTGGGTATGGACCAGACGACTGCACTCTCCATCGTCGGTGCCTACGGCGGCTTCGTCTACATGACCTCGCTGGCCGCCTCTTTCATCGCGGACCGCATGATCGGTTCCGAGCGCACCCTCTTCTACTCAGCCATCATCGTCATGCTCGGCCACATCGCACTGGCCGTCTTACCGGGTTATATCGGCCTGGCCTGTGGCCTGGTGCTCGTCGGCCTGGGTTCCGGTGGTGTGAAGACCGCCGCCCAGGTGGTCCTCGGCCAGCTCTATGACCGCACCGACACCCGGCGCGACGCCGGTTTCTCCATCTTCTACATGGGTGTGAACATCGGTGGTCTCTTCGGCCCGTTGATCACCAACGCCATCTGGGGTTGGAAGGGTTTCCACTGGGGCTTCGGCATCGCCGCGGTAGGCATGGCTCTGGGCCTGATCCAGTATGTGCTGATGCGCAAGACCACCATCGGTGCGGCCGGCCACGCGGTCCCCAACCCGTTGCCGCGCAATGAGTACCCCAGGTGGATCATCGGCACCCTCGTGGTGATCGTTGCCATTGTCGCCCTGATCGCCACCGGTGTGATCAAGCTGGCCTGGCTGTCCAACATCATGGCTGCCATCGCCCTGATCGCCGCGGTTGCCCTGTTGACGCAGATGTACCGCTCCCAGGAAACCACCGCGACGGAGAAGTCCCGCCTGCTGGGTTTCATCCCGCTGTTCATCGGTGGTGTGCTCTTCTTCGCCATCTTCCAGACCCAGTTCACCGTCCTGGCGGTCTACGCCGATCAGCGTCTCAACCGTGACTTCTTCGGCTTTGAGCTGCAGCCTGGTCTGGTCAACTCCTTCAACCCGATCTTCATCATCATCTTCGCGGGTATCTTCGCCACCATGTGGACCAAGCTGGGTAAGCGCCAGTGGTCCTCCGCGGTGAAGTTCGGCGTGGCCAACATCATCATCGGCCTCTCCTTGTTCTTCTTCCTGCCTTATGCGGGTGGCGGAGCCAACTCCACCCCGATGCTCCTGATCATCTGGGTGCTGTTGCTGTTCACCCTGGGTGAGCTGCTGCTCTCCCCGGTGGGCAACTCCCTGGCCACCAAGGTGGCGCCGCAGGCTTTCCAGTCCCGCATGTTCGCCGTCTGGCTGATGGCGGTGTCCATGGGTACTTCGCTCTCCGGCACCCTGGGTGGTTACTACAATCCGGAGGATGCCGACGCTGAGCGGGTCTTCTTCATCGTGGTGGGTGTCATCGCCATCATCATCGGTGCGCTGATCATCGCCTCCAAGAACTGGGTGATGAAGAAATTCATCGACGTCCGTTAACTCCCTTTTTCGGGAATCATTCCCTCCGGCTCCGGTGCACCGCGCATCGGGGCCGGATTTTTGTCATTCACCCCACGCCGCCTGTGAAACCACGGCTGCCTCAGCACACCATATTCGGCGTGCTTTTTCACTGGCATGTTAAGAACCCCGCCGGGCAGCTGGATCCATAGTGGCATCAGTAATTAACGGGATCCCAGGTAAGCGACCCCAGAAATTTCCACGAGGAACTGGGGCCGCGCGAGTGCGGCGACGCCGAGAACTGTATGAGTGGGAAGAACCTCACCCGTGAAATGACGGGCCCGGGCAGCATTAACCACAGGGGCATCTGTGACGTCGGTGAGGTAGGTGGTGGTTGAGACAATGTCGTTGATCGTGCCACCGGCTTCCTCAACTACAGCTCGTAGATTCTGAAAAACCTGCTCTGTCTGCGCCTCAATATCCCCCTCGCCGATGATATTCGCTTCAGAATCAAAGGCGACCATCCCCGAAATATGGAGACTATCGCCGGCTCGCACGCCATAGGAGTAGACGGTGCGTTCGGCGGGCCCCGCGGGCAGCTGGGAGGGCATGACGGCAGAGACGGGACGGGCCTGAATTTCGCTCATCTGGAGGATCCTTCTGGAAAATTGAGGGGATACTGCCTGGTTCCAACTCGAGGTAGTTGTAGAGCAACCCTACGGGGGCTTAACCCGGATGGGGCAGGGACTTTGAGTGGTGGTTGGCCGGGGTGTTCGAGGGACACCAGGTTTTTGTGATTCACCCCCCGGGTCCCGGGGGTGTTTCAGGACGCCTCCCTTGGCTCAGCCAGGGGCGTGTCAACCAGCAATCACCCTGGTCAGCAACCTGGCCACCCGGTCCGGGGCCAGAGAACGGCCCAGGTAGAGCGCCTTATCCAGGGTGGAGACCCCATGGTGAACCTTCCCGCGTTCCCAACGGTTCTTGTAATTCACCGCCCGCCAGAGGGTCTGCGCCACCTGCTCCGGGGTGATCCGTACCCCGAGCCTGCGCACCGAGGGGGCCTCCACCTCAGCCAGTCCGGTCCGTGCCCACAGTGGCCAGAGATCGATCACCCGGATGCCGTCCCTGCGCCACTCCAGGCCCAGGGCCTCGGTCAGTCCACCGACATAGGATTTGGTGGCGGAGTAGACGGCGATGTTCGGCTGCCCGTGAATGGCGGAGGCGGAGGCCATGTTCACCAGCTGCCCCTTGGATTTTTTCAGATAAGGGTGGGCGGCCTGCGCACCCAGGGTGACGCCGAGGCAGTTCACCTCGATCTGCCGGGCCACCGCGTTGGGGCCGAGGGAGGAGAGTGCCCCATCGATGAGGATGCCGGCGTTGTTGTCCACGACGTCGATAAGCCCACCGCTGTGGGTGGCGAACTCCCCCAGGGCTTCCTCCCAGCTGGCGGCATCGGTGACATCGAGGATGCCGCTGAACAGGTGGGGGTGTTCATAGGTGATGGGGGCGATGTCATAGGCACCGACGGTCCAGCCTTCGGCGAGGAATTTCTCGGCGACGGCCCGGCCGAGGCCCCGGGCGGCACCACTGATGAAGATACTTGGCATGGCAGCGAGTGTAGGTGGCCTGCTGCGGAGATTCCCGGAGGGCTTTCCTCCCTCTGGAGAGACGGCCACCAGATACCGAGTTGGACACAATCCCCTCTCAAGCCTGGACTTAAGCGCCGCCGCGTTTTACTCTCCCAGAGCACCACCGACCAGAACCACCGACCAGCGATCAGGAGTATTGGAGTGATCTCATCTTTGTTCTCTTTTCCTAACCCAGTCAATGAGCACGCCGCCCGACTCACCGCAGGCCTGGTGGTCATCCTGGCCCTGGCCACCATCTTCACCGCCGGCCCCCTCCGACTGGTACTGCTCAGCCTGCTCACCGCGGGCTTTGTGCTGCGGGTCGCCGGTGGCCCCCGCTACTCCCCCTTCGGCCGACTCTCCGTCCATGTCCTGGTGCCGCTGCTGGGTGCCAAACCGGTGTGGACCGCCGGCCCGCCGAAGCGTTTCGCCCAGGTCATCGGCCTGGTTGTCAGTGGCACCGCCCTGGGTTTCACCCTGCTCGGCTGGCCGATGGCCGCCACCCTGATGCTGCTGATCCTGGCGGTCGCCGCCAGCCTGGAATCCCTGCTCGGCTTCTGCCTGGGCTGCGAGGTCTTCGGCCTGCTGATGCGTTCAGGTGTGATCCCGGAGAGCGTCTGTGAGGAATGCGCCAGCGTATCCAAGGGGCTCAGCAATGTCTCCCCCAACCGGATCCACGTTCAGCACATTGATGTCGGGGTTCAGGTCCACAAGAACTGAGCAAAATGATGCCGGGAACCAGACTCCCCTACCGTGGAACCCATGAACAGCATCACCGTCACCTCCCCTTCCGACGGCCGGATCCTCGGCACCGTTCCGGCACACACGGCCACGGACACCTCCCGGGCCTTTGAACGCGCCCGTCGCGCCCAGAAACAGTGGGCCCACACCCCGGTCAAGGAACGCCGGGAGATCATGCTGAGTCTGCATGATCTGGTGTTGCACCGCCAGGAACAGATTCTGGACACCATCCAGGATGAGTCCGGTAAGAACCGGGCCAGCGCCTTCGATGAGGTGATGGATGTGGCGGTCACCGCCCGCCATTACGCCTATGCCACCGCCGCACTGCTGCATCCCGACCGTGTCAAGGGAGCCTTGCCGCTGCTGACCTCGGTGGAGGTGCAGCACTCTCCCAAGGGTGTGGTCGGCATCATCGCCCCCTGGAATTATCCGCTGGTCATGGCGGTGTCTGATGCGATCCCGGCGATCCTGGCCGGTAATACAGTCGTGCTAAAACCGGATGATAAAACCCCGCTCAGTGCCCTGCTCGCAGCAGAGCTCCTGGCGGAGGCCGGCCTGCCGCAGGATGTCTTCCAGGTGGTCACCGGCACCGCAGAGGAGGTCGGCCAGCAGATCGTGGCGGAATGCGACTACCTGATGTTCACCGGTTCCACGAAGACCGGACGCCTGCTGGCCAGTCAGGCCGGGGAACGGCTGATCGATTTCTCCGCGGAGCTCGGTGGCAAAAACCCCCTGATCATCGCCGCTGATGCCGACCTGAACAAGGTGGTACCCGGCGCAATCACCGCCTGCTTCTCCAACTCCGGCCAGCTGTGCATCTCCATCGAGAGGATCTACGTCCACCGGAATCTCGCCGCCGAGTTCAGCGCCCGTTTCCAGGCCGCCACCAAGGTCCTGCGGGTCGGGGCCGGGCGGGAATGGACCGTGGAGATGGGTTCCCTGATCTCCGAGGAACAGCTGGCCAGGGTGCAATCGTTTGTCGACGACGCGGTGGCCCGGGGTGCCACCATCCTCAGCGGTGGGCACGCCCTGCCCGAGCTGGGCCCCTGCTTCTTCGCCCCCACCATCTTGAGCGATGTTCCGGAGGATGCGGAGCTCTTCCGCGAGGAGGCCTTCGGCCCGGTGGCGGCCATTGAGATTGTGGACAGCCACGAAGAAGCCATCCGGCGGGCCAATGATTCCGACTACGGACTCAACGCCAGTGTCTGGGCGAAACCGGCCACGGGGCGGAAGATCGCTGCGCAGCTGGAGTTCGGCACCGTGAACATCAATGAGGGTTTCGCCGCCGCCTGGGGCAGCCTGGACGCACCGATGGGTGGTTGGAAGGCCTCGGGGGTGGGGCGTCGTCACGCAGACGAGGGCCTGTTGAAGTACACCGAGTCCCGTACCGTCGCACTGCAGCGGGGGTTGTCGATCGCAGGTCCCTCGAAGCTGTCACGGGAGAGGTACGCCAGGACCTTGAGCACCGCGCTGCGACTGGGTAAGAGGGTGTTGCGCTGAAGTTTTTGCGGCTGGATTTATGCAGGCCTGGGTTACTGAGGCTCTCAGTTATGACGAGGGCACTGCTGGGTCCCGCCCTCCCCCAATAACTGGGCATGCCGGGAATAATATCCACTAACCCTTTAGTGTGGGGACGAACAATGGTGAAGGTCGACCTGGGGATCAGCCCCCACGCCGGCCCCTTGAACCAACCCTCCCCGAACACTGAAGGAACCCCCACAAACGATGCTCTACACCTCTCCCTCCGCGACCGAAGCCCTCATTGTTACGGGCGGATTGACCAAACGCACCCCCGAAAAACCTTTCAAGATCGTCGCAGGTCGGGGTGTATTCTGGCTTCCCTTCTTCCAGCAGGTCAGAAAACTCAACCTGGGGACCTACAGTGTCGATGTCCGCATCACCGCCCAGACCGCCCAGAAGATCGACATCAATGTCGCCGCCAATGCCATCTTCCGCGTGGACCCCTCCGAGGAAGGCATCGTCTCCGCGGCACGCTACATCGAAAAATCCGACGATGAGATCGAAGACATCATCCGCAAGGAATTCGACGGTGAAACCCGGAGCCTGATCGGCCAGATGTCCGTTGAGGACATCATCACGGACCGCATGGCCCTGGCCAGTGAAGTCATCACCAACATCACCCCGAAGCTGCTGAGCATGGGGTGGAAGGTCGACAGTTTCCAGATCTCCTCCATCACCGACGACAACAATCACATCGCCAACCTCTCCAAGCCGGAGCTGGCCCGAGTGGAGCAGGCCGCCGCCATCGCCCAGGCTGAGGCCAACGCCCGCGTCATCGAAAAGGAACAGGAAGCCGAACGGCTGACCTCCCAGTATCGTCGCGACACCGATCTGCAGGTCTCGGAGAACACCAAGGAGACAGCCAAGGCACGTGCCGAGGCTGAACAGTCCGGGCCAAAAGCCGAAGCTGAGGCACGCATCGAGGTGGAGGAGAAGCTGAGCCTGTTGGCCGCGGCCCAGGCCACACGACGCGAAGCGGAACTGGAGACCGAAGTCATCAAACCTGCTGAGGCAGCCGCCCGCGAACGCCTCATCACCGCCGAAGCAGATGCCGAAGCCCAGCGAAAGCTGGCTGCCTCCATCGCCTCCGAGCGGGGGATCCTCCTGGAGAAGGACATGCTGGACAATCTGCCGGCCATCATGGAATCACTCTCCGGTGCACTGTCCAACGGCAAGCTCACCTTCTTGGGCGACGGTGAAGACTTCAACAGCCTGATCGCCAAGCTCGTCGGTACCGCCACCACCCTGCGTGACACGCTCGGCGACACCTCCCAGGGAAAACTGGACCGCACCGACGCACCGCAGTCCACCCAGCCGGAACACTGACGCCTCCCCCACCGGGGATCATTCCCGCGCCACGCCGTGGGCCTTAACCTTTCGCACAGGAGGCGAATCCCAGCCAGGTGTGTCGGTTGTTGTGCCAGCACCAGCCCACCTTCGTGGTGTTCTTGTTTTCCTTGCCGTCCCGACCGGTGCCACCGCTGATCCAGATCGCCGGCGTGCGGGCATCCAGCCCCTTGCCGCTGCGTGCGGGCTTGCGGGAGGCGATCGTCATGAAGCATTTACCGGGTTCCAACTGCGCAGGATCCTGCAGCAACCAGGAGATTCCCTCGTTGATGCTCAGGGGGCGTCGGCCCCGACCCAGCAGTTCCGGCATGGCCTCCGCCGGGGACCAGTTCAGCAGTTCATCCCCACGTTCCACCTTTTCGATGGTGTAGAGGCCTGCGCTCGGAACATCCAGGTCCGGCAAGGCATGGAATCCATCGAGGTCGGTCATGTCGGTGACCACGAAACCGGGTTTCCCGGCGCGCTGCAGCAGTGGGGCCAGGCGGGAAGCCGGCAACAGGGCAGGACCGACCACCAGCAGTGGTTTCTCCCCCGTCACCTTCACCTTCGCAATGTCCCCCCGGAAAGCTTCGGCGCTCATGCCCGCCAGTGCCGGCACACCGAGTTCGATGAGTTTTTCACCCTGGGCCCTGATATCCATATCTGTACTCACCCAGGGCGCAACAGGTTTGGGCAGCAAAATATTCCCGGTTCATTGCTGCGGGAGGAACTAGATCTTGTACTGGGCGATCTGGATGAGGTTGCCGCAGGTGTCATCGAGGACTGCGAAGGCGATGTTGTCCATGTCCACCGGTTCCATGGTGAATTTCACGCCGAGCCCCTTGAGTCTTTCCACCTCGGCGGCGAGGTCATCGACGGCGAACTGGGCGGCGGGGATGCCGTCCGCGACGAGTGCCTCCTTGAAGGGTTTGACCGCGGGGTGGCCGTCCGGTTCGAGCAGCAGCTCGGTTCCCTCCGGGTTTTCCGGGGAGACCACGGTCAGCCAGAAGGCGGTGCCGTCCACGGGCACGTTGTGGCGGATCTGGAAGCCGAGTTTTTGGGTGTAGAAGTCGCGGGCTTTTTCCTGGTCGTCAACGAAGACGCTGGTGATGTTGATGCGCATGCACCCCAGGCTAGAGCACCGACCGGACCTGCCTCTGAGATGACCAGAGGGACAACTCCAAGCCCCCCCGGGGAACCTGCCCAGATCAAACCTTGGGCGGGGGCCCTGAGCTGCTCCCCAGGGGGGCGTCGATAAGCGGTTCAGGCGCTGGAAGCGGAGGCAGACATGAAAGATCATCCGTTCTTGGGTTCAGGGAAAATTCGCTGCGGTTTCCAGGGGGTTTCAGTCCTGGGCCAGGACCACATCGAAGCGGGCCCGCGCCCAGGTCTTCTCACCCAGATTCCGGCCATCCGGGGTCGGGGTCCCGGCGGGCTGTGGGATGAAATCCTTGATCAGGGATTCCTTGACCCCGAAAACGGAATCCCCGATCTCCAGCTGGGGATCACCGGTGACGAAGATATGGGTGACCAGGCGACGGTAACCCTCGGCGGTGACCATGAAGTGAAGGTGCGCGGCACGCACCGGGGAGCGGTCCACGGCCTGCAACATCTGGCCAACCGGACCATCATGGGGGATCGGATAGGGAGTGGGGGTCAGTGCCCAGAAGGCGTAGCGCCCATTTTCATCGGTGCGCAACCAGGCCCGCCCCGCGGTGCGCTCATCGCTGTACTGGACATCATAGAAACCATCCTCATCGGCCTCCCAGGCCTCGATCTTCGCCCCGGCAACGGGGTTGCCCTCAGTGTCGGTGACGGTGCCCTCCACCCAGCAGGGCTGGCCGACCGCGCCCCCGGCGATGTCCCCGCCGATCTCGATCTCCGGGGAATCCTCCACATGGAAGGGACCGAATACGGTGGCCTCCGTGGCATCCCCCGCGGCCGGGTTATTCACCGCGATGGTCTGCATGGACACCCCCAGCACATCAGAGAGCAGCACAAACTCCTGGCGGCGATCATCGGTGATATGCCCGACCCGGGTGAGGAAGTCAATGGCATACTCCCACTCCTCCTCCGTCAGACGAACCTCCCGGACCAGGGCATGCAGGTGACGGACCGTGGCCTCCATGATCTGCTTCAGGCGGGGATCCTCCGCCCCGGCGAAAGAGGCGACGACCTCCTCGGTGAGCCTGGCTTCACGCTGGGACTGCTCAATGACGGCGGCGAGCTTCTCGGCGGTGGTTGCGGTGGTGGTCATGATCAGGCCTTTCGGGTGGCAAATTCGCCCTCAAGGGCGTTGGTGAGCAACTGGGTGATGTTCTCCTCGGTCGCGGTGACCGGGTTGGACGCCGGGACGACGGCCAGGGTGCGGCGGACTGCTTCGGGGATACCCTCAGCGGTGAAACCGACCTCGGCAAGGGCCCCCGGGGCCTCCACCTCGCGGTAAAGATCCGCCAGGGCACCCACCGCACCCCCCGGATGGGAATCCCCACCGCTTAGGGCACGGGCCAGACGCTCCCCCAGCTCCGGGACGGCCGGGGCGTTGAAAGCCAGGACATGAGGCAACACAGTGGCATGGGTCTCCGCATGCGGCAGGTTGAAGGTGCCGCCGAGAATATGGCAGATCTTGTGGTGCAGACCGGAACCCGCGGAAGCGAAGGAAACCGCCGCCAGATAACAGCCGTAGAAAGCCTCACCCCGGGCCTCAACATCATCAGGATCCGCGTGGATACGGCGCAGCGCACTGGCCAACGCCCTGGCCCCCTCCAGGGCATTGACCTGGTTGATCGGATCAGCCTTCGGAGCCCAGAGCGAATCCACACAATGCGCCATGGCATTGAGCGCACTGGCCACCGCCAACCCCATCGGCAGGGTGGCCACCAACTCGGCGTCATAGATGACCGCCCTCGGCAGCACCTTGTCGTCCAGGCCGGTGCTCTTGGTGGCCTCCTCCGTCATCCCCCACATATTGGTGGCCTCAGAACCGGCATAGGTGGTGGGCACCGCAACCACCGGGATGGCGGTCTCCAAGGCGATGGCCTTGGCCAGACCGGTGGTGGAACCACCACCCACCGAAAGAATCAGATCCACCCCGGACTCCCGGGCGGCGAGGGTGGCGCGCCGGGCCAGGTCCACGGGGACGTGCTGGGTGACCTCGGCCCAGTTCAGCGCGATGTCGATAAGCTCGGTGGCCTGGGAAGCTTGGGGGGCTTCACGTTCACTGGAGATCAGCATCACCTTGGTGGCGTCGTGCCCCTTGACCTCCTCGGCGACGTGCTGTCCGACCTGGCCCCGACCGAAACGAACCCGTTGTCCCAGGGTCTGGTGAGTGAATTCATAGCCGCTCATGTGTTCTCCTTGCTGTGTTCCCCCAGGGAAAGGCTGTTTCCCCTGGGGGATCTGGCATTGTGATGGATGCTTAAGGATGCCAGTGATTGGTATGTCTCGCAGCACAAAGGTTCATTTTTATACAGCGGATCACATTGTGTTGCAGCTAACACTAGGGGCGGGACAAGGTATAGGCCAATACTAAATATCTGTACTTGGCATAAAGGAAATTTATGGATAGTCGGCAGCTCCACTACCTGCGCACCATCATCGATCAGGGTTCCTTCACCGCCGCCGCCGATGTCCTCTTTCTGACACAACCCTCCCTTTCCACTGCGATCCGGGGCCTGGAGAAAGAACTGGGCACCGAGCTGCTCATCCGGAACCGGAACGGGGTCAGCGCCACCGAAGCCGGCCGAGAGGTCTACCGTCTGGCCACCCACGTGCTGGACCAGATGGCGGACACCAAACACAAGATCCAGGAACTGGCCACCGGCACCACCGGGCAGATCAGCCTGGATGTCGCCCCCGAATTCAACTGGTCCTATCTGCCTCCGCTGCTACGCCGCCTCCGCCACGAATTACCCCAGGTGACCCTCACCCTCTCCGACCCGGAACCCATCGTCACCCTGCGCAACATCAAGAGCGGCAGAACCGATATCGGCATCATGCCCAGCAGTGACCTGGAACGCTTGACGGCCCTGCACCCCGACCTGAACTTCGAGAAGCTGGTCACCCTCCCCATGGTGCTGGGGCTGCCTCCGGAGCACCCTGCGGCGGCACCTGAGATCAAGGCGGTGCACCTCCGGGAAATCCGGGACACCGACTGGCTGGTACCCACCCGGCATCCCGAATTCCCGGGGCTACCGGAATCCCTGGATCGTTTCTGGGCCCTGAACCCCGACGCCAGACCCAACCGGGTCCACCAGATCGCCACCCTGCAGACCGCACTCCCCCTGATCGCCGGCGGGGTGGGTGTGTCCATCCTGCCGAACTTCACCACCGGGCTGAACTCGGATGCCTTCGTGCACCGCGAAATCCTCGATGACATCCCACCCCTGCACATGGTCATGCTCTGGCGCAGCCAGAACTACCTGCCCCCGGTGGTGAGCAGGGTGCTCGACCTGATCCGCGGCAAGATCGCCGAGGTGGAAAATGACACCGCGCAGGATCAGGAATCAGCTTGCCGGTGGTAGAAACGCTGCAGTTCCTTGACCTCAGCGGCCAACTCCTCCACCGGCCCCTCCACCAGCAGGGAGGGGGCGACCTGGCGGATCGGCAATCCCTCCACCGGCGCCAACGGGGCACCGAAATCATTGAGCCAGCTGCCCAGCTGAGCGGAAGAACTGGCGTAGACGATTCTGCCCAGCCCGGCCCAGGCATGCGCCGCCGCGCACATCGGGCAATGCTCCCCGGAGGTGTAGACGGTGGACATCATCCGGTCCTCAGGGCTGAGATTCTGCACCGCCCAGCGGGCGATCTCCAACTCCGGATGGCGGGTGAGATCCCCCTCCGCATCACGGCTGTGATCCTCAAAGAGAACCACTCCGCCCTCCGCGACCAGGATGGAACCGAAGGGACTATTACCGCTGGCCAAGGCCTGCTCAGCCAGCTCAATGCAGCGCCTGAGATGCTTCCGGTCCACGGCGGTGATCATGCTGCCATGATGGCACAGATCCCGGGAACAAACCGGGCGGGATATATGGCACCCTGGGCTCATGACTTCCGACCACCGCGAAATCCTCGACCTGGCCCGCGACCACGGCCTTGAACTCGACCCGGAGAGCTTCCGGATCATCGAGATGGGCCTGGACTTCCGGGTCGTGCTTGGCGACGCCGCAGACCCGCAGAGCCAGGTGTCCCGCTGGGTGCTGCGCATCCCCCGCCGCCCCGCGGTGATGGAACAGGCCCGGGTGGAGGGCAAGGTGCTCACCCTGGTGGCACCGCAGCTGGGGGTTGACGTTCCCGATTGGCGCATCCACTCCGACACCCTCATCGCCTATCCCCTGCTCCCCGGGGAACCCGGACTGGAACTTAATGAGACGGGAGAGCCGGTCTGGGCGGTGGACCCCTCCTCCGAGGCATATTCCCTCTCCCTGGCAGAGCTTCTGGCACAGCTGCACCAGATCGACCCGGCCACCGCCGCCGCAACCGGGATCAGCGTGCACACCCCGGAACAGGCCCGCCAGCAGTGGCAGGACCAGATCACCCGGGTGGGGGAAGAATTCACCATCGCCAAACACCTCCTGGAACGCTGGCAGGCCTGGCTGTCAGAAGACAGCTACTGGCCTGATCACTGCGTACTCACCCACGGGGAGATCTATCCCGGCCACACCCTCATCCGGGAGGGCCGCATCAGCGGAGTGCTGGACTGGACCACCGCCTCAGTCACCGACCCGGCGAAAGATCTCCTCTTCCACCAGGCCACCGCCTCCCCGGAAGCCTTTGCCCTCACCCTTCGCCGTTATGAGGAACTGGGGGGCCGAACCTGGCCGCGCCTAGTGGAACACTGCGCCGAGATGTTCGCCGCCAATGCACTCGGCTACGCGATCTACGCCCTGGAGACAGGCGCCGAGGAGCACCGCGAAGCTGCCCGTGCGGGACTGAACCCGCCGGCGGTGTCCTGAAAACTCAGGACCTGGAACGCAGTCTCGCCTGCAGCTGCACCGGCAGATCATTGAACCAGGCTGTCTCTTCCCCGGGTTCCCGCAGCAGGTGACCATATTCGGTCATGTTGGATCCCGGAATTTCAGCGAGATAAACCCAGACCTCCTCAGTGGGGATGTCCAGGATCTCCGCCACTTCTGCCGTGAGTCGGGCCAGGAGGGCCTGCTTCTGTTCCAGGGTGCGCCCCGAACGGATCTCACCCCGGATCCACACCTGGTTCGCCGGGGCGGGGTGCCCACCGATGAAATGAGAGTCGGCGTTGACCTCCTGGAAGAACACCTGCACCAGATAACGCGGTGCTTTGGCGAGGTGGTGATGGGCATCAGTGATTGCGGCGGCGATCCGGGTCTTGACCTCCCGGGAGATCCAGTCCCCCTGCGACCAGCAGGTATAGGTGGGCATGGTGTGCTAGTCCTCCGGACTTTCCATCTGCCTGACCTCTACCTTGCCCCCACATGCGACAGCCGCCTGGGCGGCAATCCTGGTGGCCACATCGAAGTCTGCGGCCCGGATGATCCAGAAGCCGCCGAGGTAGGACTCGGCGTGAAAGGCGGGGCCGTCGATAAGCGCACCATCGGGGGCGACAGTCACCCCGAGAGTCGGGGCGGAGAGACCCGCGGCGAAGACCAGGGTGCCGGAGTTCTGGAGGAATTCGTTGAATTCTGCGGTCCGGGCGAAAGCTGCCTCCATATCGGCAGCGTTGGGATAGGGGCCGAATTCCCGCTCATGAGAGCCGGCCGGGTTATACACGGACAATAAATAGCTGCTCATGATTTTGAGCCTAGTCCGATGCCGGGAGCTAAGGAAGAGGCTGAAAATGGGGGGCCTGCCTGAGCCTTCCCCTGCCTCAACGGGTGGCTTTGGCAGCGAGTTCACCACCTCTGAGAAACCCCGGCAGGGAACACTCACCGGGACAATCCCGTTAGGCCCGATGCGTTGTCTCCAGGGCGAAGGCCAGCACCTCACGGAGGTCACCGGTCTCGGCGAACACCTCACGCTGGCGCACCGCCCCAGAGCCACCATTCAACAGCTCCCTCAGCATCTCCTCCACCACTTCTGCTTCGCCGTACTCAACCAGCACCGGGCGGATCTCGGCCAGCAGGGCGGCAACCACCTCAGCAGCCGGAGCGGGGCGCCCCGTGGTGGGCAGATGGAGCTGCTCCTGAACCCCGTCGCGGCTGGCCCGCCAGGACCAGGCCCGGAGCAGGGAGGTGGATACCTGGGGTGCCGGGAGTTCCGCCTGCCAGGATCGGGCAGCGCTCTCAACCAGGGCACGGACCATCACAGCCAGGGCCGCGGCATGCTCAGCTTTCATACACACATCGGTGACCCGTACCTCCAGGGTGGGCTGATGATCGCAGAGCCTGGCATCGAAGTAGAGCATGCCGACGTCCAGCGGCACCCCGGTGTCAAGCAAGGCTGCCAGGTGCCTGTCATGGGCTTCCACTGAACCGGCGTAATCAGTTGGCCCGGTCATCGGCCAGCGGTTCCACGCCTGATAACGGTAGGAGGCGAAGCCGGTGTCCGATCCCTGCCAAAAAGGGGAGTTCGCGCTCAATGCCATCAAGGTGGGCAGCCACACTCGGACCCGATCCAGCGCCGCCACCGCCTCCTCCCGGGAATACACCCTCACATGGACGTGAAAGGCGCAGGTGAACTGCTCATCAGAGGTCAGCCCGAAACTCTGGTCGATTCGGCGGAAGCGAGGATTATGCACCAGGTGGGTGGCTATCGGGCCGGGGATGGTGGGCAACGCGATCACCCTGCCTCCCAGCGTGGCGGCGGCACGATCCGCAAGTTCCCGGCCCTGTCGGATGGCGGAAAGCTGTCCCTGGAAGGTAAGCTGAGGTCGGGAGACCACCTCAATCTGTTCCTGCTTGAACTCCAGGGTGATCTCCGGCTCGGCGGCTGCGGAGGAGCGGTGGCGGGCCACCAGACTTTCCGCCCGGGGCAAGGGGGCGAGACTGTACGCGTCGACCAGGAGCAGCTCCTCCTCGACACCGAAGGTGCGCATTGCTCAGCCCACCTGAACCCGGCGGCTATTGCCCGCCCTGATCTGATCATCCCCAGCGGTGAAAAGCGTGGGCGCACATTCAGACGCAATCATCGACGCCATGGTGGCCTCCCCCTGCTCAAGGTTCAGATACCCCACCCAGGTTAATACGTGGCCAGGCAGCATGGGAAGATTTTCACATCTTGTCATTAAGCAGGGGTGACGCGGAAAACAAGGGTTGTCCCCGGCACACCAGGGGGGGGCACCAACTCCCCGGCAGGGACGGAAGATGGTGCTCCGGAAAAACTATTCGCAGTTGATGCCGTCATTATCCCCATCGCGGTACCAGTTGTACTCCACGTCCACACCGGACACATAAGGTCCATGACCGGCTGCCTTCGCCTTGGCACAGCTGCTGAAACGGGGGTCGGTGGCGGTATCCGCCGTTTCCGGGACTGCCGCCGGAAGCACCTCAGCATCATTGGCCGGTGCCGCGGGAACCTCGATCGGCTGTTCTTCCGGAGCTACCTCGGTCGCCGGAAACTGCGTACCGGTGGTGGTCACCTGATAAGCGGTGTTCGCGTTGACATCATCCGGGAGGGGGTGGGCGGGGCAGTTACCCAGCACCGTGGACATGGCGTCCTTCTCCGCAGCGGTGATCCACAGCTGGTAGCGGGCCTTCACCGCGATCTGCCGGGACACATAGTCACAACGGAAAGCGCGGTTCGGCGGCAGCCAGGTTGCGGCGTCACCATCACCCTTCTGGGAGTTGCTGGGGCCGTCCACCGCCAGCAGGTTCAGCGGATCATTGGCGAACTGACGACGCTGCTCCTCATCGAGCTGCTGTGCGCCTTTTTGCCAGGCGTCGGAAAGAGCGACCACATGGTCGATCTGAACTGCTGTGGAGGTGTCCTGGCCACGTTGGAAATGGATCTCGGTGGCGGTGAAGGGATCGGCGAGCAACCCGGTGAGCACCACACAATCCTGGGTTCCGGGCCGGAAGGTCTCGTTCTCCAGATCGCGGGCGAGAATGTCATTGCGGGTGTCACAACCGTTGTGATCCACATCCGCCCAGGCAGGACCAAACAGCTCCCGCTCATAACCGGTCTTCGGGGCACGGCCCTTGACCGCAAGGTTCTCCAGCGCGGCCGCCGCGGTGCCCGCCTCAGGGGTGGCTTCCTCACCGGAATCTGTCTCGCCGGGATCTGCCTCAGCCTCCTGCTCCGGGGCAGGCGACGCGTCCGGGGTGGTGGATTCGCTGGTGGCAATCGAGGAACTTGAGGATTGGGAAAGCTCAGGTACTTCATTTTCAACCGGACCGCAGGCGCTGAGGCCCAAGGTCAGTACCAGGCCCGCTCCGCCAACTCCGAGTAAACGCCGCAACATCATGGTGGTCCTCCTGGACAGTGCTTATCTGATATCCCCCGAGTATTTCACGGGGGGAAAATCGCCCTGACCTTGAGGTGCCCTGCTGATCGATACCAGGCCGCGGAAGGCAGGGCGTCGATAAGCAGTGATTCCCGGTAGATATCGTGCCAAGACCCCGAGGACCCCTTCCTGAAGCCCACTCTTTCAGCCCACTCCCAGCACCCGGAAACCCTCCCAAAAGCACCTCCATCTATGCGACTCAGACTCGCCCCAGAACTCACGGAGTTCCCACAAATTCGGCATCTTCCCTGCTAGCCTCGCCCCCACCATGCAGATATCACCCCTTAAATCATCGGTGCACAGGAAGGGAGCCACCCCCATCTCAACCGCAACCCCTGAGCAGGAACCCCAACCCCGAACCCCGGCGAAACCCGCCCGGCTGCTGCACCGTGGTTACGCCTTCATCTTCGACACTTTTCTGCTGCTGATCGCGGTCACCCTGATCACGGCGGCCACCCCGCTGAATATCGTCGAGGACAGTTTCATCTATGTCTTCCTGCTCGGTGTCTACCGGTCGCTTATGGAGTTCTTCAGCGGAAACACCTTCGGCAAGGCCTTATTGCGCCTCCGGGTGTGCTACTTCGACCGCCGGGGACGGGAACGCCGCAGTCTCAGCCGCCTTTTCCGGGTGATGTTGCGTAATGGGTGGCTGCTCGTGTCAGGTTTCGCCCTCTTCCTGGAACCGGACTCCAATCTCCGCAGTATTGTTGTCATTCTCGCTGGAATACTGGCCCTGATCAGCTACCGGATCAACCTGATACGCCCCCATCTCGGTGCCCTGGTGCTGCAGTTGCGCACCCCGGATCCCTGGGAAGAACTCGAAAACTAGGCCGCTGACAGGACCAGCCAACCCCACTGGAACACTCGTTCGAGACTTGCCGTATCCTCAAATCCAGTTGATACGAGTGTGAAGGAAGTGATGTCAGTGGTCATGGGCCCCACCCATGCGATGAGTGGTGCAGCCGTCGGACTGGCGGTCGCACAGCTCCTGCCCGAGGAATGGGGCGGAGTGAACACCGTGCAGGAGGCTTTCCTCTATGCCGGCCTGACCGCAGGTGCCGCACTCCTGCCGGACCTGGACTCCCCCTCCGCCACAGTTTCCCGCTCCTTCGGACCCTTCACCCAGGCACTTTCCCACACGGTGGAGAACACCGCCCAGGGCTTCGTGAACCTGACCAAGGCCAGGAAGGATCCGAAATGCCGGAACGGGCACCGCACCCTGACGCACACAATCTGGTTTGCTTTAGCTGCTGGAGCGGGGGCAACCGCACTGATCAGCGCCTTCGGCAAACCTGCCGTGATCGGATTATTGTTCATCTTCCTCGGCCTGGCCATCCGTGGCCTCTTCCCCGAATGGTCGAAGAAAACGGACTGGCTGATTGTCGCCGCACTATCAGCTGCCCTGGCCTACGGCGCCTGGTATTTCATTCCGGCCAGTTCCTTCGGCCTGGTGATGGGTTCCGCGGTGACGGTGGGCTGTGTGACCCACATGCTGGGCGATCTGGCCACCAAACAGGGCATCCCGGTCTTCGCGCCACTCCTGCAATTCGGCCGTAAACGCTGGTGGAAGTTGAAATTACCGAATTTCCTGAGCATCACCGCGAGTGGTCCGGCCGACAAGGTGCTGCTGACGCTCTTCACCGCTTCGGTGCTGGTGCAGACCTACCTCGTGGCCACCGGGGACTACACCGAACTGATGATGGCACTGCTCAATAAATAAGATTCCCCGCCCCCTGCTTAACCATGACCGCCGGCCCCACAGGGTCGGCGGTTTTGTCATTCTCGGGCAGGGGCGGGTCAGGGATGCCGCGGGGGCGTACTACTGTGCCGCCTTGGAATCCCCGTCCACCGAAAACTGCTGGCCGGAGATCGTCCTGGCATGGGGTCCACAGAGGAACACCGCAAGAGCGCCGATATCCGCGGGATCCGTGAAAGACTTCATCGCCTGATTCTCCAGCGCGGCCGCCTTCTCCTCCTCGATACTGTGGCCTGAGAGCGCGGCACGCCCCTCAAACACCGCTGCCATGCGGGGTCCTTCCACCGCCCCAGGATGCAGTGAATTCACGGTGATCCCATGCGGGCCAAGTTCCAAGGAGAGAGTTTTGGTGAAACCGACCAACCCCCACTTGCTGGTGGAGTAGGCAATCCGGTTCGGGTAACCGAAGCGGCCAGCCAGCGAAGACATCACCAGAATGCTTCCCCCACCTGCCGCCTTTAATAAGGGCACCATCGCCCTGGTCACGTTGAAGGATCCATTCAGATTGACCTCCATGACCGATCGCCAGGCGGCTGGGTCATAATCCTCCACCGGGGCGGTGGGCCCGGCGATACCGGCATTGCTGATCAGGACATCAAGTCCACCCATCTGCTCTTGAATGTCTCTGACCAGTACGTCGACATCCTCCTCAGAGGTCACGTCTCCGACGCTCCCCTGAAGGTTCCGGTGGCTGCCCGATACTGCGGCGACCGCCTCAGCATCCCGGTCAAAAATATGGACCTGAGCCCCGGTGGCTAGGAATGCCTGCGCCATAGCCCAACCGATTCCACTGGCACCTGCCGTGATCAGAACACGTTGCGACATGATTTCTTCAGATCTCCTTCTCTTATATTTCAGTGGTGTGGATCAAGGTCATGCAGACTGTCGGCGGGTGTCCGCCAATTTCTGAAACCAGTCGAGAACCTCAGGGTTGAGAACTGAATCACGGGCAATCCGCTGTCCACCGGCGGTCTCGGAGAACATCCGCTTGATCGGCACCTCAAGGCGCTTCATGGTGCGGGTCACCGGGATGCCCGGGCATTCGATGATCTCATCGGGGACGTGGCGGGCACTGGCCCGGGAGCGGAGGGTGTCGCGGATGCGATCCCGGAGGGCGTCGTCAAGCACTGCTCCTGCCGCAGGTGTAATGAACAGGGGCATCCAATAACCGCCATCCGCCTGTTCCACGCCCAGCACCATGCAGTCCTCAATCTCTTCGATGTCCTGCAGGACACCGTAGATGTCGGAAGCTCCGATGCGCACCCCCTGCCGGTTCAGGGTGGCATCGGCCCGTCCATGGACCATGAACTCACCGGTGCTGGTTCGGGTGATCCAGTCACCGTGCATCCACACTCCCGGTTCGGCAGTGAAGTAGGAGGAACGGTAACGCTCCCCGTCGGTGTCCCCCCACAGGAAGAGCGGCATGGAGGGCAGCGGCCGGGTGACCGCCATTTCACCGACCTCGTCGAGCAGGGGGCGGCCGTCAGGGCCGTGGGCCTCAACCGCAACTCCGAGGAGGGGACCCTGGAGGTATCCCAGATGGACCGGTTCCATCGGGTTAGATCCCAGGAAACCACCGCAGATATCCGTTCCACCGGAGTCCGATCCCAGATGGACATCCTGCTTCACCTTCTCATGAACCCAACGCCACGTGCTGCTGGGCAGGGGCGAACCGGTGGAGAGGATGGCGCGCAGGGCTGAGAAATCACGTCCCGCAGCCGGATCAAGACCCGCCTTCTCCACCATGGAGAGATAGGCCGCTCCGGTGGCGAACATTGTCACACCCATGTCAGAGATGATCTGGAAATGGTGGTCCTTGCCGGTGACTTTCGGGGAACCCGCATAGGTGACGATGGCCGCACCCGCAAGCAGATTCTGAACGAGGGTGTTCCACACCATCCAGGAGGTGTTGGCCGCGACATAGTAAATATCGCCGGGTCCGATGTCCTGGTGCAGGGCAATGCCCTTGAGGCTGTCCAACACCATTCCGCCGTGCCCGTGGACGATGCCCTTCGGATCTCCGGTGGTACCGGAGGAAAAGAGGATCCACAACGGTGCCATGAAATCCACCCGCTCATAGGAGATGAGTGCTGGCTGGCTGACCGCTTCATCGAAAGCGATACGCACCCCGGTGGTATGCCCCTCCCCGGCCATCTCGCCTGCTTTGCGGTGCGGTTCCAGGAGTCGCACCAGCACCGTTGCCTCCAGGGAGGGAAGTGCTGCCTCCACCTCAGCGGTGTGCTCACGACGGTCGATGATCTTGTCGGCGAACTCATAGCCATCGCAGGCCACCAGAATCTTCGGTTCCAGCTGTCGGATGCGGCGGACACTGGCCTCCGCGGAGAGATCCGGGGAGTTGATGGTCCACAAAGCGCCCAGGGAGGCCGCAGCGAGCAGCCCGATGACAGCTTCCGGGACATTAGGCAGGATGGCGGCGATCCGGTCTCCTCGCTGCACCCCCAGCTCCCGGAAGGTTGCGGCCAGGGAGGCTACCCGGGCCTCCAACTCTACCCAGCTCAGGTCACTGCGCTCCCCATTTTCCTCGACCCGGATGATCGCGGGAGTATGCCGAAGCAGGGGGTCACTGGCATGGCGGAGAACATTCTCCGCGAAGTTCAGCTTTGCCCCGGGAAACCAGGTGGCGAAGGGCATAGTTGCCTCACCCAGCACCGGAGCGGTGTCGAAACCATCACCGAGGACATCAAAGAACTGTCGGATGCTGCCCCAGAACTCCTCCGGCTGCGCCACCGACCAGTCCAGCAGGCTACGGAAATCCTTCAGTTCACGTTGGTGGCGCTGCGCGGACCACTGCGCAAAACGGGCCATGCGACAGTCACGCAGCTGTTCTTCCGTCGGCTGCCAGGTGATGAGGGAACTGTTATCGGTGGTGGGGGCGGGATTGATGACGGTGGTCATGGGGTCCTCCGGTAGATCAGAAGCGAAAGAATTCAGGTGAGTTCAAGGGGGGTGGCTGGGTGAAGCTCTGTTGAGGTTTAGTCAGCCAGAGCGCTGTGACGCCTGCCCAGCAGAAGAGAACCTGCAGCGAGACCGGAGATGGCGAGCGGGATGGCGAAGAGGAAGAAGACTCGCTCAGGGGCCACGCCCGCAGCCAGGATGTAGCCGACGATGATCGGTGCGGCGACGGAAACCAGACGACCCAGGCCGATCATCCAGCCGATGCCGGTGGCACGGGCCTGGACGGAGTAGACGGTGGGGGCGACAGCGTAGAAGCCGGCGATGGCACCGGTGGTCAGCACACCCAGGAGAAAGCCGACCGCGATGGCCACAGAGACAACATTGAAGATCAGGCCGAAGAGGACGAAGGCACCGGCGGCGGCAAAGAGGGAAAGAAAGAGCAGGAGACGACCACTGAAACGGATCGCCAGAGCCGCGAAGACGAAGCAGCCGAGGACACCGCCGAGGTTCGCGCCGATTCCCATGGTGGTACCCAGCTGCTGGTCACCGGTGACATTGCTCAGAATGGTGGGGATCCAGGTGTTGGCGAAGTAGTAGGCGGCGACCAGCAGCCCGTAGCCGATCCACAGTGCGAGGGTGAGTCGCAGCGTGGGCGGGGTCAGGATCTCCTGGATGGCGCCCTTTTTCTCGACAGAGGCGGTCTCCGAGACCTGGTTCTCCGGCAGCTCCCGCAGGGGTTCCAGATTCATCTTCCCCAGAATCCGGTTGACCCGGTTCAGAGCATTCGCAGGACGTTTGGCCAGCAGATAGTCAAGGGACTCCGGGAGTCGTATCCAGCTGATGATGAGGGCGACAACCGCCAAGATGGTGCCGGCGAGGAACATGGCGTGCCAGCCGTACATGGGGATCAGGGGGCGTGCCAGGAAGCCTGCGATGGTGGCCCCGATGGGGTAGCCGGCTGCATAAATGGCGATCGCGGTGGTGCGTCGGCGGTCCGAGGAATACTCCGCGACCAGGGCATTGAGGTTGGCCATCATTCCGCCGATACCCAGACCGGTGACAATGCGCCAGAGAATCAGCGTGCTTGCTGAGGTGGCGGTCAGGGTGAGCGCCATGCCCACCACGATCAGGACCAGCATCATCAGGGTGAGGGGACGACGCCCCATGCGGTCAGCCAGCGGGGTCAGCGTGATGGATCCAATTGCCATGCCGAAGAGACTGCCGCTGAGGACATAACCGAGGATGTCCGGACTGATGCCCATCTGCTCTTGGATCTGGGGAGCGGCGAAGGCCATGATCCCCACCTCGAAGCCGTCCAGCACCACCAGCATCAGCGCGATGCTGACGGTGATGATCTGGAAGCCACTCATTCGTCCTTCACGGACGGCGGCAAGAACCTCTGCTGGTCCTCGTTGGGTTTGCTGGGTTGTAATCGTCATCGGAATCCTCCTCTTAAGGCACCTATGTGACATGTCGTCATAAAGATCTTCTGGTGTGACATGAACCATATAGAGCGACTTAAGTAGGAGTCATTACTTTTGTCTAGAATTCTTCCTGAAGGAATGTATTTCAGCCATCTACACCCTTGTGGGTGGGTTGTGGCGGCTAGCCCCGCGTCCAACAGTCATGAATCATGAACCGCTGGATCATAATCTTGTTTTTAATTCCGTTAGAAGGAATAAGAAACGTCATCTCGGCCATAAAGATTATTCTCCACTTTCTGTACGGCAGATCGCAGCGCACTGACGTAATCCTGGATCTCCCGGCGATGGAAACGCACACTCGGCACAGCCGCGGTCAACGCACCGATGGGTGCCCCATCAGGGGCGCTGATACACACCCCGACACCAGAGATCCCCGGCTCCGTCTCCTCCCGGCTTATGCCATAACCGTCCCGGCGTACCTGGGTGAGCATTCGCTTCAGCATCTGCATGGACTGCACCTTCCGGGTGGGCCAGGCCTCCAGACCCTGCTGGTACATCCGTTCCACCTCGGGATTGGTCATTCGGCCGAGAATCGCCTTTCCCCCGGAAGACACAAAGGCCGGCATCTCATCCCCGATCCGCTTGGTCACCCGCAGGATCGCCTCCGGTTCCTCCCCCTCCAGGAAGCGGATATTGCCCTCCCGGAGCACCATGAGCTGAACCGTCTCCTGCAATTTTCCCATCAGTTCGATCAAGGGACCCTGGGCAGCTTCGATCAGGTCAGAGTCCGTCACCTGCGTCGGAAGAACATCGGAAAGTGCGGCACCCAGGCGATAGCGTCTCTCAAAATCCTGGACCACGAACCCCCGGAGCATCAAGGTCGACAGCAGCCGATGGGCCGTGGAGGGGGCGGTACCCAGATAGACGGCAGCCTCCTTCACCGATATGGAGCTGTGGGAACGCAGGTGAAGGAGCAGCCGAAGCGCCCGATCCACCGACTCGATCGGCGCTGGAACCTCCGAGGTGTTGTTCACCTCAGCATCCCGCCCCAACTGGCGGGTTCCACCCCGACTTCCCCGGGGACATGAGAGATCATGCCTTCGGGGTCACACCGAGAACCTTGAGGGCGTTACCCTTGAGAATTCCCGGCCGTACCTCATCCTTGATGGGTAGCTCAGCGAAAGCCCCCAGCCACTTCTCCGGGGTGAGAAGCGGGTAGTCCGTGGCGAAGAGCAGTTTTCCGGCCAACATATTGGAGGCGAAACGCACCAGGGACTCCGGGAAGTACTTCGGGCTCCAGCCGGAAAGATCGATGTAGACATTCGGCTTGTGGATGGCGATGGAATTCGCCTCATCCTGCCAGGGCACCGAAGGGTGGGCCATGATGATCTTCAGATCAGGCAGCTCAGCAGCAATATCATCCAACAACAGGGGGTTGGAATAACGCAGCTTGAGACCCCCACCACCAGCCATACCGGCACCGATGCCGTTCTGCCCGGTATGGAAGAGAGCGGGTACACCCAGCTCGGAGATCTTGCGCCAGAGGGGGAGGTACTGCGGATCGGAAGGGTCAAATCCCTGCAGGGAAGGGTGGAACTTCATCCCCCACACACCCAGCTCCTCGACCTGACGGGTCGCCTCAATGATGGCCGCTTCACCAGTCCGGGGATCCACACTGCCGAAAGGGATCAGAACATCATTGTGCTTGGCTGCAGAAGCGACCAGGTCATCGATCGAGTTCGGCAGATGACCAAGCTGGGTGCGTGCATCAACGGTGAAGATCACCGCCGCCATGTTGAGCTCACGGTAGAGCTCGGCGATCGTGTCTGCCGAAGGCAGCCGCTCCCCACTCTTGAAGTACGCCACGGAAGCATCAATATAATCCTGGGGCAATGACGCATGCCCACACTGATCGATTTCATAGTGCACGTGCATGTCAACAGCTTCAATGGCATCGAAATCGATGGCGGATTTATAACGCATGAAAAAGGGGGCCCTTTCCGGGTCACGAGGAGATTGGCTTCACAGCTTATGCGATTGCACTGATCACTTTCCGGCTTTTCACGGATTCAGAAACGGATGCCGAAGATGCCCCGGAACCTCCCTCTCACCTCCATCCCCTCCCCACCCCGCTTATCGACGCTCCAGATACACCGAGTCCAGCTCCCCGTGCCGGGAGCATTCCGCCCGCCACCCATCGGGACGGACCTGCACCACCATCCGACGACCGCAAAGCTGGCAGTAACGCGGGGCCTCCAACCCGGTGCGGGCGGAAGGCGAGAGCTTCAACTCGGCACCTGCCGCCAGTTCCTGGCCGGTGTTGGGGTGAAAGAGGGCTGTGTCCCCGGTCAGGACAGCACTGAGCAGGGCTTCAGAATCGGTTGCCGCCATGTGTATCAGACCGCGGAGCTCAGGGCCTTGATGGGCAGCTGCATGCGGCCCATCATGTCCAGGTCATCTTCCATGGGACGGCCCAGGGTGGTCAGGTAGTTGCCCACGATGATGGCGTTCATGCCGCCGAGGAGACCCTGCTCTGCGCCATCTTCCCCAAGGGTGAGCTCTCGGCCACCGGCGAAGCGGAGGATGGCGCGGGGCAGTGCGAGACGGAAGGCGCCGATGGCGCGCAGGGCGTCGGCGGATTCCATCACCGGATAGTCCGCGAAAGGGGTGCCGGGGCGGGGGTCCAGGAAGTTCATGGGCACTTCAGCTGGTTCCACTTCGGCGAGTTGGGCGGCGAATTCTGCACGCTGTTCCAAGGTCTCCCCCATGCCGAGGATGCCACCGGAGCAGACCTCAATGCCAGCTTCGCGTACCAGTTCCAGGGTGTTGCGGCGTTCCTCCCAGGTATGGGTGCTCACCACCTCGGGAAAGAAGGAGCGGGCGGTTTCCAGGTTGTGGTTGTAGCGGTGGACACCGGCATCAGCCAGGCGTTTGACCTGCTCCGGGGTCAGTGTTCCCACCGAGACGGAAACCTCGATGTCCACTTCCGCCTTGATGGCGGAAACGGCTTCCTCGAGCTGTTTCATCAGCTTTTCATCGGGGCCCTTGACGGCGGCGACGATGCAGAATTCGGTGGCTCCGCTCTTTGCGGTCTGTTTGGCCGCCTCGATCAGCTCATTGATATCCAGCCAGACGGAGCGCACCGGGGATTCGAAGACCCCGGACTGGGAGCAGAAGTGGCAGTCTTCGGGGCAGCCACCGGTTTTGAGGGAGATGATGCCTTCAACCTCGACTTCCTCACCGCACCACTTCACCCGGACCTGGTGTGCCAGTTCCAGGAGGTTCGGTATCTGCCCATCGGGCAGGTTCAGGATCTCGAGCAGCTGGGACTCTCCCAGGCCCCGGCCCTCCTCCAGGACCTGTTGGCGGGCGAGGGCGAGAATATCGGCGGGCTGAACCACGGCGTAACTCCTTGAAAGACCATTATTGAACACTGTTTAGTGACGGGACAGCGTTCACTTTAACCCACAGAACTAAACGCCGTTCAATAATGGGGTAGGAATTGATAATTGACAGATTCAGTTTTCCGAGGGAGAGAAACCACCCGCCACCTGTCCCTCACCTACAGTGGAGCCGTTGACCTCATGAAAGGCGGAAACCCCCAGATGACCCTCTACGATGACACCCTCGAGCTGCTCCAGACCATGGTGCGCAATGCCTGCGTGAATGATCTGACCGCTGATTCCGGCGAGGAGTACCGCAATGCCATCACCCTGGAGGAGTTCTTCAAGGACACCCCGAATGTCGAGGTCCAGCGTTTCGAACCGCACCCCGGCCGAGTGTCAGTCGCCTTCACCGTCCCCGGCACCGATGACACCGCCGAACCGTTGACCCTGCTCGGCCACACCGATGTCGTCCCGGTGGACATCGACCGCTGGAGCAAGGACCCCCACGGTGGGGAGCTTATCGACGGCCGCATCTACGGCCGCGGCACGATGGACATGCTCTTCATCACGGCGACCATGGCCGCCGTCACCCGCGAGCTGGCCCACCGGGGTCGGCCCCGCGGCACCCTCACCTTCGTGGGTCTGGCTGATGAGGAGGCCCGGGGTGGGTTGGGCGCGAAGTGGATCTCCGAGCATGAGCCGGAGGCCTTCAGTTGGCGGAACTGCCTCTCCGAGACTGGTGGTTCCCACCTCCCGGTCGCTGATGGCAGCGATGCTCTGGTGGTCGTCGTCGGTGAGAAGGGTGCCGCCCAGCGTCGCCTGCACGTCACCGGGGACGCCGGCCACGGTTCCACCCCCTTCGGTCGGGAGTCCACCGTGGCGAAGATCGCCGAAGTCGCCCGCCGCATCTCCCTGATCAAGCCCCCGGTCAGCTCCGATGAGCTCTGGCAGGGCTATGTGAAGGCCTTCCGTTTCGATGCGACCACCGAGCAGGCACTGCTGGAAGGTACCGACCCGGCGGCCTATGAGAAATTCGGCCGCCTGGCCGGATATTCGGATGCGATGAGCCACCTGACCATCGCGGAAACTGTGATCCGCGCCGGCGGTGCCATTAATGTGCTGCCCTCCAAGGCGCACCTGGAACTGGATATCCGCCCCCTGCCCGGCACCACCGATGAAGATGTTGATGCCATCCTCCGCGAGAGTCTGGGGGATCTGGCCGATGAGGTCCGTATCGAAAGGTTGATCTCTGAGCCCGCCACCGTCTCGCGTACCGACGGCCCCCTCTACGAGGCCATCCTGGAGACTTTCGATGAGTTCTTCCCCGGCGTCCCGGTGGTGCCGACGATCTCAGCCGGCGGCTCTGACCTGCGCTTTGGCCGTCGTCTGGGTGGGGTGGGCTATGGTTTCGCGTTGCATGCCAGGGAACGCACCCTTTCCGATGTTTTCGCGCAGCTGCACACCCATGATGAACACCTCCACCTGGAGGACCTGGACCTGACGGTCAAGGCCTACCGGTCCCTGGTGAACGCATTCGTGGGAGCCTAGAAAACCCCGCTCAACGATTCAGGATGCCCGCCGCATAGGCGGCCTGGCCGACATGCTGCGCCGCATCATCGAGGATGGAGATCAGCCGGGCCCCGCGGGTGACGGCCGGGTCCCAATTGTGATCGATGATCTCCGCCAGGTCAGCCTCGCTGAGCCCGGCGATATAAACACCACATGCGTTGAGCGCGGCCCGGAGGTAGTCGATCAGCAGCTGCTGATCTTCCACCACGATCTCGGCGGCCTGCTCCGGGCTGTGGCCATAGCCCAGGGAGTCACCCACCTCACCCAGGTTGAAACGTTGGCGGAAATCCTCCCAGACCTCCGGTGTTCCGCTGAGGTGGGAAAGCTGCACATCCACCTCCCGCCCACTGTGCCAGAGCAGCCAGGCGATGGAGTTGGGGTGACCGCCGGGGTGTGCGTTGAGCTGCTCAGCACTTAAGTGGGGCAGCTGTTCCACCGCCTGGATGGGCCGTTGGGACAGATCCTGGAGAAGCGCGGTGATGTTCATGTCCCCATTGTGCGCCACTGCGCACAGGTCTGCGGTCAACCTGGAGCTGAGCGGCACCTCCCCCTGGACTAAACCTTGACCACCATCTTGCCGATATTTCCACCCTGCAAGAGTTCGATGAAGGCCCTCGGTGCTTCTTCGATGCCCTCCACGACGGTCTCGTCATAGGAGATCCGGCCCTGGCGGAACCACTCCCCGACCACTGTCTCAAACTCCTCGCGGTACTCCAGGTGGTCACCGACGATGAAGCCCTGCAGCTTCAGCTTCTTCATCACGATCTGCCCCAGATTGTCGGGCCCCGGTTCCGGCTTTTCATTGTTGTACTGACTGATCGCACCACAGAGCGCGACCCGGCCATGAGGTTTGAGCACATCAAGTGCCGCCTCCAGGTGATCCCCGCCGACATTGTCGAAGTACACGTCTATCCCCTCCGAGGCGGCATGGGTGAGCTGCTGGCGGATCGGCCCCTTCTTGTAGTTGATCACGGTGTCAAAGCCGTACTTCTGCTTCAACAGTTCGGTTTTTTCCTCACTGCCCGCGGATCCGATCACCCGGGAAGCCCCCATCAGTCTGGCGAACTGCCCTACCGCGGAACCCACCGCTCCGGCAGCACCGGAAACGAAGAGGACATCACCCTCCCGGAGCTCCGCGATTCCCCGCAGGCCCACATAGGCGGTCAAACCGGGCATGCCGAGTAGACCCAGGTAGAGGGATGGTGAGACACCCTCCAGGGCTGGGCGGGGACTGAATTCCGCTGCCTGGCCCTGGGCGATGTCCCGCCAGCCATGGGCACTGCTGACCAGGGTGCCCACCGGTAGTTCCGCGGCACGGGATTCAATGACGGTTCCCACCGCGCCCCCGCCCATGGTCTCGCCGAGCTCAAAAGGCGGAATGTAGCTCTTGGCCCCTGACATCCGTCCTCGCATATAGGGGTCCACTGAGATGTACTCATTTCGGACCCGTACCTCGCCTTCGAGGAGGTCAGGAAGTTCGATCTGCACGGTGCGGAAGTTCTTCAGCTCCGGCATGCCCTGGGGGCGGCTGGCCAATTCGATCTGGGTACTCAAAGAATCTGTCATGGGGAGAAATCTCCTTCTGATCGCGGTTTCCCGGGGCAGTTCTGCCAGCTTCCTGCTGGGGGAGCAGCCAACACCATCGGCCTGTTTAACCGACCGCCCGGCCACCGAACCTGAATGACCCCGGTGTGGGTGCAACGACTGAAGGGGGAGGAAAATTCCCTCACCTCCAAGCAGCGTCACTCCGCATCCGGCTCCGCACTTCCTGAAACTGAAATCCTGAGCAGATACTGAAAAATGTTCAGCTTGAGCTGCGGGATCAGCTGTTTCATGTCACCATATTATTTCCACGTATAGAACATTCTTTAATCGAGAGGCTAAAACCATGTTGTCTCCCTCCCTGCGTCTGTCCAAGCGGGCACTGCTATCCCTTGCAGCCCTCGCTACCTCCGCCGCGGTCCTGAGCGCCTGCGCTGAGCCGAGCGAATCTGAAGATGCTGCAGCCACCACTGCCACAGCGGATGGGGAGAAGACCATCCTGACCGTCTACACCTCCGAGCCGGAGGCCAAGGTCGATGAAATCAATGCCGCTTTCATGGCCGCCCACCCCGAGATCGAGGTCGAGGTGTACCGGGCCGGTACCGGTGATCTGAACGCCCGTATCGCCGCCGAGAAGGAATCCGGTGATATTGAGGCGGATGTGCTCTGGGCTGCGGATTCCCCCACCTTTGAAACCTATGCCGCCGAGGGTGACCTGGCCCAGCTGCAGGACATCGACACCGCAGACCTGATCGAGGAGGCCGTGGATGAGGATGGTTACTACGTCGGCACGCGCATCATCCCGACCGTGATCGCCTATAACTCCGAGCTGGTGAAGGAGTCTGAGCTGCCGCAGTCCTGGGCCGATCTGACTGACCCGAAATATGCCGGTCAGCTGGTCATGCCGGATCCGGCGGTCTCCGGTGCCGCTGCCTTCAACGCCTCGGTGTGGAAGAACGATGAGAACCTTGGCGAGGAGTGGATCAACGCCCTGGGTGAGAATGCGCCGATGATCGCCGCCTCCAATGGCCCGACCTCCCAGGAGATCGCCGGTGGCGGCCACCCGATCGGCATTGTCGTGGACTACCTCGTTCGCGATCTGGCTGCCGAGGGTTCCCCGATCGACCTGCTGTACCCCAGCGATGGTGTCCCCTTCATCACTGAGCCAGCCGGTGTCTTCGAGGCCTCCGAGAATAAGGAGGCAGCTGAGCTCTACATCAACTTCCTGCTCTCCGAGGAGGCACAGCAGATCGCCGTGGAGCAGAACTACCTGCCGGTACGTGAGGATGTGGGCACCCCCGCGGGTGCACCGGCACTCGCTGACATTGCCCTGATGACCCCGGACCTGCAGGTTGTCACCGATGACAAGGATGCCGCTGTAGAGCTCTTCCAGAACGCAATGAATTAACACATGCGGTTAATTTCCTCTTTGGCCACACTCCGGATCGGGGTGTGGCTCATCGTCATTGGACTGTTCCTCACCCCACTCTCCCTGGTGATCTCCCTCGCTCTGGGTGCCAACCAGATTCCGGTGTTGCTTGAGGAGGACCTGGGGACCACGGTGTGGAACTCGGTGTACACCACTTTCCTCTCCGCGGTGGGGGCGGTGGTGATCGGGACACTCATCGCTCTGCTGTTGGACCGCACCGATGCCCGTGGCACAGGTGTACTAAGACTCTTCCTGCTCTCCCCCCTGTTGATCCCGCCCTTCGTCGGGGCGATCGCCTGGCTGCAGCTCTTCGGACCCAACCAGGGGCTGAACCGCTTCTTCGGCACCGAGATCTGGAATGTCTACGGCGCAGACGGGGTCACGGCGCTGATGACCCTGCACTCCTACCCCATCGTCTACGTGATCGTGGCTGCGGCGCTGCGCTCCATCCCGGCAGACCTGGAGCAGGCTGCCCGGGTCGCCGGTGCCGACACTCTCACGGTGTTGCGCACCGTCACCCTGCCGCTGCTGCGCCCGGCACTGTTGAGCTCCTTCACCCTGACCGCGGTGGCCAACCTCGCAGACTTCGGTATCCCGGCCCTGCTGGGCTCCCCCGCGCGCTTCGAGACACTGGCGACGATGATCTACCGCTTCATGAATTCCGGCACCATCCCGAATCCACTGCAGGTGACCTCCACGGTGGGTGTCCTGCTGCTGCTGCTGGGTGTTGCTGCGGTAGTCGCGGACCATGCGGTCTCGCTCTATGCGGGCTCGAAGCTGCAGCACACCGGCAACGCCCTGCGTTTCCGTCTGGGTCTGGCACGGGGTCCGATCACCGCCTTGGCCTGGGTGTTGGGGCTGGGGATCACCCTCCTGCCGATTCTGGGTCTGGCTTACCGTGCGTTGCTCCCCGCCCCGGGTGTTCCCTTCACCTTGGAAAACATCAGTCTGGGTAATTTCGAAAAGGTGTTGAGCAATCCGCGCACCATCGACGGGTTGAGCAACTCGCTTTTCCTGGCGCTCATGGCCGCACTGATCTGTGGCGTGTTGGGCTGGCTGGTGGGTTTGCTGGTCACCCGGACCACTTCACGCTGGAACACACCGATGACTCTGGTGGTGTTGCTCCCCACTGCATTGCCGGGGCTGATCATCGGTGTGGGGTGGTTGATTCTGGGTCGCTACACCGGTACCTACAACACCATCTGGGTGATTCTGGGTGCCTACGTCTGCGCTTTCACTGCCTTGGTGCTCCAGGCGGTGCGGGCTCCGCTGCGACAGACTCCTCTGGCGGTGGAGGAGGCGGCCCGGATCAGTGGCGCCGGGAAGGTTCGTTCCCTGCTGGACACCACCGGTGCAATGGCGGTTCCCGCCGCAATCTCCGGGGCAGTGCTGGTGGCAGTCACCGCCGTGCGGGAGCTGACGGTTTCAGTGCTGTTGATAGCACCCGGCACCACCACCCTGGGGGTCCAGGTGTTCAACCTGCAGCAGGCCGGCGACTATAACCAGGCATCGGCATTGTCCCTGCTCTTTGCAGCTGTCGGTATTATCGCTCTCGCGTTGACGGTGCGTGGGGTGTCTGGCACCGCGACGCCGACGCGCCCCCGAAACATTGCCGAAAGGATGTAAATTTATGGCGGCAATTGATATTCAAGATCTCACGGTTGTCTTCCCGGATGGCACCACCGGCCTTTCCCGGGTCAACCTGGAGGTGGCGGAGGAGGAGTTCCTGGCGTTGATCGGCCCCTCGGGTTCCGGTAAAACCACACTGTTGCGCACCATCGCCGGTTTCCTGCAGCCCAGTTCGGGTTCTCTGCATATCCAGGGTCGTGATGTCACCAGGGTGCCCCCGGAGAAGCGACGGATGGGCATGGTCTTCCAACAGCATGCGGTGTGGCCGCACATGTCCGTCGCCGCGAATGTGGCCTACCCGCTCAAGCAGGCTAAGGTCGCTCGTCCGGAGCGGGAGCGCAGGGTGCGGGAGGCGCTGGAACTGGTGGGGCTCGGCGGTTATGGTTCCCGCAAACCAGCCAGCCTCTCCGGTGGTCAACAGCAGCGTGTCGCCCTGGCCCGGGCCATCATCGCTGACCCCAGGGTGCTGCTGCTGGATGAAGCTCTTTCCGCCCTGGATGAGCCCCTGCGGGACAGTCTGCGCCGTGAGCTGGTTTCACTCACCCGACGGCAAGGGTTGACCACGGTGCATGTCACCCATGACCGTGCGGAGGCATTGTCCATCGCGGATCGCGTGGTGGTGTTGATGGCTGGCGAAGTGCAGCAGATCGCGGAACCGGCAGAACTGACCCGACGTCCCGCAACTGCCCAGGTTGCCGCCTTCATCGCCGATGCCGCAGTGCTGGAGGGCTCGCTTGACGATGCCCGTGTCACCTGCCCGGCACTCGGTTTGAGCTGGTCCCAGGCAGAAGTGGAGCTGATCGGCGATATGGGAACCACCACGGGAGTAGTACAGCTGGCGGTGCTTCCCGCGGCCGTCGAGACGCTCCCACCGGGTACCCCGGGTGCAGTGCCGGCCCGGGTTGCCTCAGTGCTGTTCGCCGGTGAGTACTTCAGTCTCACCGTGGAGACCGAATCGGGGCACCGTTTCCGGGCTGCGGTCCGTGGCCCCCGCCCAAGGGTGGATGAGGCGGTGTCCATCCGGATCACCCGACCCCTGGTCTACCCGGCATAGCTTTCGTGGCGCGGCGGGATGGTTGAGTCGCTAGTGTCGGTGGCATGGCGATCTCAGATATTGTGCGCAAGATCGAAGGCAGAATTAATCGGGCGGGAACCAGGCGTAAGGCACAGGCCGGCTGGGTTCCCGCGATCACCGGTTTCTCCGGATACGGCTCCCAACGCCGGGTCAGGGTGCTGGGCAGGGTGCTCATGGCCGACCCGGAAGCAGACACTGCTTCCCTGGCCGGTCACCTGCCGAAGTCCACCCACCGTTCCCAGATCGGGCAGTTCCAGGAATTAAGCCAGGAGGCGCAACGTGGCTGGCGGCAGTTCTTCACCACCCAGGTGGGTGATCTACCGGTCAGTGTCCAGGTGGCGGACCGTCAGGTGGAGTCCAAGACCGATGACAACGGTTATATCGATGTCCTGGTCGAGGACCATGGTCTGAAACCTGGTTGGCATGAGGTGAGCATCAGTGCCGAAGGAGCTGAAACCGTCAGCGCCAGGGTGCTGATCGTGGATTCCTCAGCGAAGATCGGGCTGGTCTCGGATATCGATGACACCGTCATGGTGACCTGGTTGCCCCGTGCCCTGCTCGCCGCATGGAACTCCTGGGTGCGGCACACCAGCAGCCGCAAACCCGTCCCCGGCATGGCCGAGTTCTATGCCGAGGTGCTCAGGGAACACCCCCAGGCCCCGGTCTTCTACCTCTCCACCGGAGCGTGGAACACCTTCGAAACCCTCGAACTCTTCCTGGCCAAGCACCGCCTTCCCAGCGGTCCCCTGTTGCTGACTGACTGGGGTCCGACACCTACCGGCATGTTCCGTTCCGGGCAGGAGCACAAGAAGGTGCAGCTGCGGAACCTGATCATCGAATACCCCGATATCCAGTGGATCCTGGTTGGTGATGATGGGCAGCATGATCCCCTGATTTACGGTGAGGCCCTCGCAGAGCACCCGGACCGCATCGCGGGTGTGGCGATCCGCCAGCTCTCCCCCGGCGAACATGTGCTCTCCCACGGCACCACCACCGCCATCAGCGAATCCGGCATCAACCACGGCCCGGATGTGCCCACCATTTTCGGCAGGGACGGGCATGAGCTGCTGCGTCGCTATCAGGCGGAACCCTTCCCGAAGGTGCTTAAGCAGGACCGATAAGCGCCCATAGTTTTCCCGTCATCCCCTGCCCAGCGCAGTCTCAAAGGCCTCCACCACCACATCGAAACGGATCCGCTCCTGCTCGATGCGGAGGTGCCCACCCATGATCAGGGCATCCAGACCAGCATTTTCGGCATCAAGAAGCCGCTCATAGATCCGGGGCTGGAAACTGCGGTCCTCCACCCCGAGATGTTTCCAACGCTGCACCGTTGCCTCGTCCATCAGGACCGAGAGAGTCTCAGGCACCAGAGCGCGCACGGCATCCAGGATCGCATAACCGTCGGCATCAAGGTCACCCCAGTAGAACAGGGGTGTCTCCCGGAAGAAAGGTGCCTGCACGGTGTCGACGGCCCGGTAGCCGGCACCCCAGGCAAGAACCACCCCGGGCCAGGTGGGCAGCGCCAGGAAGGATTCGAGGTTCTCCACCATGATCACCGCCTCAGGTGCACTCAGGTGAGCCAGGTCCGCCAGGGGAATCTCCATGTCCCCCAGCCCGGCAGGCGCATCCGAATCATGGAAGCGCAGGCGAACCCTCCTGGGGGGCGCCGCCAGCCCAAGGTCGGCCCTGCCCTCCCAGCCGTGCCGACCAGCCAGCAGACTTTCCACCAGTGGTCGGTGGTTCTCCAGCCACTTGCCGTGCACGCCTTCCACGGCCACGGCGCGGGGCAGCACCCCGGAGGAAGGATGATTTTCGAACCATTCCACCACTTCCCCAGCCAATCGCAGATCTGCCAGGGATTCATTCCGCCACAGCGGCAGGGCCACAATCACCGGGGCCAGGGAGCCGACCACCGAAACCAGCAGCTCCCGCCGCTCCACCAGGGACGCCCATTCGGCTTCATAACCGGTGAAATCCACGAGCTGAGAGATGGTGTCCAGCTGCACCCTCACCGGCACCTCCTGACGGCCGAAACCGACGGAAGACCAGTTGCGCAGCGCCGTCTCCACATAGGGGTGACCCTGCCACTGCCGGATGAACTCCCTGGTGGCGGGAGTGTCCCCGGCGGCCTGGGCCGCGGTCGGGGGACGCAGCGGGAAGCCGAAGCCGGCGAACTCCCCGGCGAGGAGTTCCCGTTCATGGGAGTCCAGGAAACGCCGGGCGCGGGCGCGGGCGTCGATAAGCGAGAGCATCTCAGACCCGGTCTATCCGGGAGAGCCCGCTGAGTCCACGGATCTCACCATTCGCATCGGGTTTCTCCTGGTAGTCGACGAGGAGGGTGGCGCCGACATAGGGGCTCAGCGTCCGGATCAGCTTCAGGGGCGTGGCCAGCACCATGTGGAAACCAAAACTGGTGAACACGTCCATCGTCTGGCGGGTGAAGGTCGGATCGGCACGGTCGAAGGCCTCATCGAGGATGACGCTGGCATAGGTGGGGTACTGCGCACCCGGCTCGGCGAGCTGATAGCGCAGGGCCGCGGCGAGGCAGAAAAACACCAGTTTCTGGGCCTGACCACCGGAAAGCGAGGAGGAATCAACATAGGTGTTCACCGTCTGCCCCTGGGCATCACGTTCCAGGCCGATGAAACTGACATGGCGGCGGGTGTCCAGCACCAGGTTCTTCCAGCGGATATCAGCGGAATCCTGGGAACCCAACCGACCGATGATGCGGGCGATGACCCCATAGCGGGCGAAGGCCTGCTTCTCATCATCCATACCCAGACCCCCGCTGATGGCCTCATCAAGATCCCGCTGGAACTCCACCACCACCTCACCCCGACGATCCCGGACCTCGATGTGCAGGTAGCGCTCCCGGTTGAACTCGGAACGGGCGAGGGATTCATTGATCGGCTCAATGCGCTCCTCGATCTCCCGGCGCGCATTACGCAGCGTGTTGGCGATGGCCACCAGGTTTCGGGTGGACATTTCGTTGATGAGGCGGAGGAAGCGTTCGGTGAATTCTCCCAGCCGCTCCCCGCGTAGGGCACCGAGGCGGTTGAGTGCTTCCCCGATGTAGTCCGGATGGGGCATCAGGTCTGCTTGTTCGGACCGCCAGGTTTCCAGGTACTGGGTGAGTGTGCGGGTGATCTGGTTGTTGAGGGTGTTGATGCTGGTTTCATTGCGCCGGATGGTTTCATCCAGTTCATCGCGGAGCGCTGCGGTGCGTTCATCAACATTGCCGCGGTGGATCCGCCGGGTGGCCTCTGCGAGGCGTTTCTCCAGCTCTGCGTTGATGTCCGCCGATACCTTGGGCATCGGTTGTTTCTGCAGCCTCTCATACTCAGCCAGGGCGTGGTGATGCTCGTTCTCCGCCACGGCCTTCGCACCGTTGAGCTGTGACCATTCCGCTTCGACGCTGATCCGGTGGGTTTTGGCGGCTGCCAGGGCGCGGCTCAGTTCCTCTGCTTCCGGGGTGCGGCTCAGTTCCGCGATGGCACGGTCCAGCTCGGTCACGGCCGCCTGTGCGGAGTCGGTGTCCACGGCGGCCCAGGTGGTGTCCAGGATCAGCTGGGCTGCCCGGAACTCCCGGTCCAGTTCATCCCGGCGGGCACCGGCCTGCCGTTGTCGGTTCCGGGCGGCCTCAATCCTGATCCCGGCCTGGTGGACCTGTTCCCGCAGCAGTTCAATTTTTTCGTGGTTGGTGGAACCCAGCCGGTAGGTGGAACGGTCCCCCAGGGTGCGGGCATCATTCTTCTCCAGCCGCACCGTGGGGTCGCCCTTGGCCTGGGCATGCTGGATGAGTCCCTGGAGGGTGATGCCCCGGTCCCGGGGAGTGAGTTGATCCAGTTCTGCCGGGATGCTCACGCAGCGGAAATTGTGTTTGCTGGCCAGTTCGAAGTTCAGCCAGCTCTGGAATGGGGAGTCGATCACCTGCACCTTCCGGGGCAGGGCGTTGGCCGCCATGCGGGGTGAGGTGTACTCCTGGTCCAGGGGCACCGCATTGACCCGCAGTCTGGCCCCGAGGTGGTGCGCGTTGATCCACTCACGCACCCTGGGAAGCAGGCTGCCGGGCACCAGGAGGGTCGCCGCCAGGCTGCCGAGCTGGCGTTGGATCACCGCTTCCCATTCCGGATCAGTGACATCCATCAGTTCGCCGGCGAAGGGCAGGTCCCGGGTGTTCAGGGCCAGATCCCGGCAGAGTTTTTCCCGGATCTCCAGGAGGCGGGAATCAATATTGGAGGTGCCCCGGCTCAGCGCGGAGAGTTCCCGGTCGAGGTCCCGGGAGATGTCCTCGGCGCGGGTGCGTGCCACCACCGCGTTCTGGCTCTCCTCATTGAGTTCTTCCTTGGCTTCGGGATATTCCTCCACCATGACCCGGGCATCACCACTGATTCGCTGGAAGGCTTCCGCGTCCTGCGGTTCCTCCCCGTTGATTCCGGTGACCGCCTCCACCAGCTGGGTACGGCGGGCGGTTGCGCGCTCCAGCTCCCCCACCGCCGCCGCTTTGCGCAGTTCCAGTTCCCGGTGCCGGGAGCCCAGGGTGGCATCGACCGCGTCCTGGGCCATCCGCTCCCTGGTGGCTGCCCGCTCCCGGGCCTGGGAAGCTGAGGCCAGTTGGGAGGTGGCTTCGTCGATGGTGACGGCACAGCGGCGCACCGCCTCCTGCGCCACCTTGAGTTTGATGCGCAGGCTCACCGCCGGCAGGGCGCGCCGCAGTTCTTCGGCATGATCGCGTTCCTTCACCGCCCGGGTTTTCTTCTGGTCCAGGGCAGTCAGGGGTTCCAGGGCCGTGATCTGCGCCCTGATATCCTCCACCTTTTCATAGGCGCCCTCCAGGTCCCGGAAGCTGTTGATCGCGGTGTCGGCGTAGTCGAAGGTCTGCGGCTCGGGGAGCATATAGTCCCGGAAGAGATCATCCAGGCTCTGCAGGTCCTTGGCGGATTGGGCGCGGTGCAGCAGGAACTGGGCCTCCTGGTGCGCAATCCCGAGGCGGGCCCGGAAACGGTCCGCGAACACCGCATGATTCTCGCTGAAGGTGGCCTGCTGGAAGGTGGCTTTGATGCGGCGTTTGTCGATGCCCGAACCGAGGAAGGGCACCAGGTCGAGCACCTTGAAATCCTCGGGGAAGATTCCGTAGAGACGATTGACCTCGCCGGGGTTATTGTGTCCTGATTTCAGGTAGAACACCGCCAGCAGGGTGTGGGTCTGATCCAGCCCGTCATCATAGGTCAGCCCCACCACCGAATAGGTGGCCTTGGGTCGCAGGTAGGTGGCCACCACCTTTCCGGTGGCGTGATCCTCCCGGGAGCGCCAGGCCCCACGGATATAGCTGACCAGGTTGCGACCCCTGCCCCGCTGGGTGTTCAACTGTGCGGCCGTGTTGAAACGCAGCCGGTCACCGGGCAGCAGGACGGCGGTCACGGCGTCGATAAGCGTGGATTTACCGGAACCGGAGCCACCGGTGATTAGGAAGCCTTCCCGGGAGACGGGGATGTCCACCGCCCCGTCGAAGGTGCCCCAGTTGATCAACTGGATGCGGCTGAGCCGGAACTGTCCCGGATGAATGCTCACTGCTCCTCCTCGGTATCTTCCGCGCCTTCATCGCTGTCGAGGTAGCGCTCATATTCGGCGCGGACACCCTCCACGGTGGCGGCGTCGAAGATCTGGCGGAGTGCCGGTGAGACCTCGAAGCGGCCATCCGTTTCGGTGGGAGAGAGCAGGGAGTATTCGGCCATGCGTCGGAAGGCGGCATCGAAACGCTTCGCCAGTTTCGTCTCATCCCGTTCCTTGTCCACCCGGTAGAGCAGCACCTGCTCCCGCAGTTCCGCCCGGTCGACGATCACCCGTTCACCGGGTGCCGCCAGGGCCAGTTCCTGGCGCAGATGAAGGATGATCAGGGTGTCGGTGTGGCTGAGGGACTCGGTGCGCAGCACCTTCGGCATTGCTTCTCGACGCCCTCCCCCGACCTCTGCGTCCTGCCCACCGTTGGCGGCGCGGGAGAAGGCGATACCGGAATCCTCATCGAGCACCAGATCCAGGAAGACATTGTTCAACGCGGCCCGCAGGGCTGGTTCATCACTGATGATCGCCCGCCACACCTGAGGATGTGCCGCCGCGGTGACCATCGGCCCCTTGAGTAACTGCACCAGGGCACGACGGGAATGAAAAGAAAGGGTGCCGGTATCGGACTCCCATAATGGCTGGCTCATTCCTTCTCCTGTCCGCGGGTGAACAGCCACCCGCTGATCCTCGCCCCGATGAGCTCACCTTCATCTTCCCACTGCACCGTCTGGGGCCGGCCGGTGGGTACACCCCGACCCATGGCCAGGTACAGCAGGCCAACCACGCTGGCCAATCCCTGGGAGGCTGGGCTCAGTTTCAGCACCTCGGTGATGGTGGCCTGGGGTTGCTTGGCCAAGGCATGGCTGATGGCTTCCTCCAGCTCCTCGAAGTCGATCTCACTGGCCCGGACCTGTTCCAGGAGAACCTCGGTGTCCAACTCTGAATCCTCGATCTGTGCCGGAGGCTCCTCCACCAGTTCCTCACCGGGGTTCTTCAGTTTGAGGGCCGCCACGGAGCGAATCTGCATGCCGATGCGCACTAAGGGGGTCTCCATCTGATTCAGTGCGCCCACCTCACCGGCCTGAGCGGCCTGGGCCGCGGCATGCCGGGTGGTGCGCAGCAACTGGACCATCCGGCGGTTCTCGGCGAACTCATCGGTGGTGACATAGTGCCGGAGGCTGCGGGCCAGGCCGGTCATCTCCTGGTTAACCTCATAGCTGGCATCCTCCATGTCCCGGAACACCCTGGCCAGGCTGGTGCGCAACTGCTCGGGGATGGCCTTTGCCTCCTCCCTGCCCAGAACCTCGGTGATCCAGCGGTCCAGGAGGGCGGAACGTTCCCGATCCAGCAGGACATCATAGAAACTGTTGAAACTGCGGCCGGCATCCGAATCCCCGATCAGATCCACACCCCGGAAAATCTGCTCCAGAACATCACCCCGGGAGTCCTCCGGATCCAGCAGCTGACGACGCAACTGCCGGTTGAGGTTGGAGAGCTCATGCCTCACCCTGGCGAAATCCGCGGGGATGGACGCCGCCTGATCCAGGATGTCAGCTGTTCGCTCCGCAATCTGTGCGGAGCTCAACACCTCATACTCACCCCGGTGGGTGGCCTCGATCAGCCGATCCAGTTCATCGCGCTGACGTTCCAGAGCCGCCAGACGCTGCCGCGCATCCGGGTCCGACTCCCGCGCCAGGGTCTGCAGGGCCTGCGCCAGGGACTCGATCCTTGAAGCCGTCACCGAACGGTGTGGATTATCCCAACGCTGCACCGCATCCAGCACAGCGAGGACATCCTCGCTGGGTTCCAGGGTTTCACCGGTCCGGGTGGTGCCGGGGCGACGCACCAGCCACTCACTGCGCACCCAGTCATTCACATAGTCCTGGGGACCCCTGGGCAGGGTGAAACCCTGGGAGCGGAGGTGGCGTAGATCCTCATCCAGAAGCCGGTAGATTTCCTGGGCGGGCCGGGCGGTGGCCCCCTGCGGAAAGTACTGTGCCACAAGGCCCAGCACCACCGGAAAATTATCGCTGCGCAGCAGCGTCATCATCGGTGATTCTCCCTTGAAGCGGAGAAAACCCAGCGCATGGGAGAGCAGACTCATGAAGATGATTTTCGCAGATTCTCTGGGCCGGGCCAATGCTGGCCGAAGAACACCCCTGGCCGGGGATGCCTGCCGGAGAGTCCTGGGGCCATCACTCGGCGTTGAGGGGGTGTTGAAGGGCTACTGGGTTTTAAGCACGGCGGGGTTTTAGACGCTGTGGGGTTTTAGGCGCGCAGGGTCTTCAGCGCATCGGCCCAGGCAACAACCTGATCGAAGACGAGTTGCAGGGCATCAGTGGCACCAGCGGTGGGCTGGAAATCGTCCATCCCCTTGAAGTCCGTCTGGAAGGGCAGGAAGACCTGTGCCCGGACATCAGCCATCTGCAGTTCAGCAGCGATGAGCCGCCAGGCTTCCACGGCACGGGTGCCGCCGGCACTGCCATAACTGATGAAACCGATGGCCTTGTTGTTCCACTCGGCGTAGAGGAAGTCAACGGCATTCTTCAGGGCAGCAGGAACGGAGTGGTTGTACTCCGGGGTGACAAAGATGAAGCCGTCGAAAGAGGCGATCTTCTCGGCCCAGACCTCGGTGTGTTCCTTGGTGTACTGCCCCATGGCCGGAGGCAGGCCCTCATCCAGGAGGGGGAGGTTGAAGTCGGCGATGTCGACGAGTTCATATTCAGCGTCATTGCGGCCCTGGGTGTTCTCCAGGACCCAGTTGGCGACGGTCGGGGCAATCCGGTTCGGGCGGGTACTTCCAATGATGATGGCGATGCGGGTCATAGCTGCTCCTCAGGCAATCTACTGGGTGAGACGGCTCCCTGGGGCGTTCTCTCAGTCAGAACCGTCCTTGGCCCCACTCTAATAATTTCATGACAAAAATGCCTGGATCGCTGAAAACTTCCCGGGATATCCTCCGCGGCCAGCAGAACAATTTTCACTAGACTCGCGGAAACACCAACCCAGGAACCAACCCCAGGAAAGAAACCCCATGTCTGATTTACTCAGCCGTCTCCGTGGACACCAGCCCAACCGCCCCTCTCAGACTCTGACCCGGATCGGGCTCGGCACCATCATGACCTTCGCCGGGATCACCCACCTGACCACTGCCCGGGAAGAATTTCAGGCCCAGGTACCAGACTGGTTCCCCATGAACAAAGACCTGGTGGTGCTCGGTTCCGGGGTGGCGGAGATCAGTCTGGGAGTCAGCATGCTGGCGCTGCCCGGACACCGTCGTCTCACCGGCACCGCGCTGGCCGCCTTCTACACCCTGATCTTCCCGGGCAATATCGCCCAATATGCCGAACGCACCGATGCCTTCGGCCTAGACACCGATGCCAAACGGCTGATCCGGCTCTTCGGGCAGCCCCTGTTGATCGCGGGCGCATTATGGGCGGCGGGAATCCCTGAGCAGCGACGCTAGCTGTGTTTTCCGGGCTGCTCGGCCTTGGGCAGCGTCTCCACCACCAAACGGTAGGAGTCGACCACCAGCTCCTGGACCAGCTTCTTCTTGATGGATTCCCCATTGACAACAGTGAGCCAGTGTTTCTTGTTCATGTGGTAGCCGGGGCCGATTTCGGGGTATTTCCCCCGCAGGGTTTCGGCATCGAGGGGATCCGACTTCAGGATGAGGGCGCGTTTCCCCCGTAGGTTTTCATCAATACCCTGGCCGGCACTTTCCCGGGGCACCCTGGCCAGCAGCAGGAAGATCTTTCCCGCGACCTGGTAGGTCTCATAGTCCGGGCCGAAGGGATGCGCCACCTGGACACCGGGGAGCTTTTCCGCCTCTTTCCGGGCGGCTTTCTGCAGCTTCTTGCCACTCTTCATCAGATGGCTTCCCTTCCATGCTGTTCGTTTCGGGGTGATTGGTTTCGGGGGTCAGGATTATTTCCAGCATAGGGTTTAAGAGGTTTCATTAGGGGTTTCCAGGGTGCTGGGCGCCCAGATGTGTGGCGATTTGTGATGTAGGGAGATCAGGTCGGGAGATCAGGGCAGACCCCAAAATGTAGAGGGCGAAATGTAGAAGGCGCATCCAGCCCCAAAATCACCCGTTTTCACCCTTTAAAAGCGGTGGATGCGCCTTCTACATTTCAAAGACCTGCTCCCCTGCACCCCGCCAGCTCCAAATTCGGCGCAAGCAGCCAACCGAGCCTGTACGGAAAGGGCCACTCAGCTCAGGAAACAGCGAACCGCCCCACCGGATATAGTGCTCAATCCCCGGTGGGGCGGTTCAGTTACCGCCAGAAGGCAGCGTAGATAAGGTCCTTAGTTGGACTTCTTCTCCGGCTTGGAGGCAATCAGGGCAGCGGAGATGGCGGCCATGAAAAGGTCCTTGGACAGGCCGGTGCCAGCCTCGGAGGGGCGAATGCCATCCTTCTGGGTCATGGCCTCGTTGCGGAAGTAGATGGCCAGCAGGCCAGCGGAGAAAGTGCCCATGGCAGCGCCAGCGATCCGGTTAGAGACGAAAGGGGCCAGCAGGGCAGCGCCAATGCCGACCTCGGAGTAGCTGAGGAACTTGCTGAAGGTGTCCGGGGACATCTTCTTCACGGCGGGAACACCGGTGGCGGCGAACTCCTGGACACCGGCTGCTGCCTCAGTGGGCATGCCGAGCTTGCCGACACCGGACTGCAGGATATAAGCGCCGGAGACACCGCGGAGGATGGCGTTCGAGATGTTCATCAAATAATTCCTATTTCTTCTGAGATCTGGAGGTTGCCCCCGGAAGGTATTCCGGGAACTTTATCTTGCTCGCTTTCACCCCACCGGGGTGAAGAGGAATACTCCCCGAGCACTACACCACCCAACAATAGTGACACGTCAACTTATTCCCTGCAAGGTCGGACTGTTCACCCCTCAGAGCGAAATCGGCCCCCGAGGTCAAGAAATCTTTAAATATAAGTTAAATATTAACTTATATTTCAAAAATACCATCCTGTTCAGGAGATTTTCCCACCTGTGGGCTTTCATCCACCCGCTTTTTATGCTTAGTTAAAGGCCATGACCCTCTTCTCTCGTTTTTCCCTCAAGACCGGCCTGGCTACCGCAGCTGTGGCAGCTTCCTTTGCGATCCTCGCTCCCGCAGCAGCGAACGCCGACCCCATCGACGATGCCCTCAACGCGTTGCCCGCTGGCCAGATCAGCTGCGAGCAGGCCGAAAGCTACTGGACCAACACCGATGATTACAACCAGAAGGTCGCGATGGCCCAGGCCGTCTCCCGCTTCGATTCCCGTGGCGGCGAGATCAACGCAGCCCTGGCCCGTGTCGATGAGGCCGCCAACCGTTGTGGCCTGAAGGGTGGCGCCGCCCCAGCGCAGAACACTAACGGCGGTAACACTGCGCCGGTTCAGAACAACACCAACGGCGGTAACACTGCGCCGGTTCAGAACAACAATGGTGGCAACAACGGCGGCAACAATACCCCGGCCCAGAACAACGCCATCGAGGGTGCACCGACCATCACCGTCCCGACCGCTCCGGGTACCCCGACCATCACTGTTCCCGCCTTCAACATGGTGAACGTGGTGATGCCGGATCTGCTGCGCATCGTCCAGGAATTCCTGGCTCAGTGGGGCATCAACATTGATCTGACCCAGTTCCTGCGTTAATCACTGCAGTTTGAAGTAGAGCGGCGCGTGTGCCGAGCATCCCGGATTGAAGGGGTGCCCACAACCGCCGCATTTTTCTATCCTCGAATACTCGTCATAATCCATTTCCCACCCGCAGGACCCGCAGCGCGCCGCCGGCACATCGAGCGGCATTCGCCCAAAGGGGTGATCAGCCTGCTCGCGGTGGCATTGAAAACAGGCCCACCACTGCCCACAGGTGGCGCAGCGATTAGCGATGACATCAAGTTCAGACTGGTAGTGCGCGCAACGCCCCTGTTCATCGAGACCCCTTCCACGCACGACCCCGCCTTTTCCGGCCATTTCAGGGTTTGACGACGGCCCGGCCATGACGTTTGCCCGCCAGGAGGGCGGCACCCGCTGCCGCGGCCTCCTCCAGGCCGAGCACCTCGGTGAAACTCTCCAGCACCGCCGTATCAAGCTGTTCAGCAAGCAGCGCCCAGGCACTTTCCCGCAGTTCCAGGGGAGCGTCCACGGAGTTGATGCCGAGCAACTGCACGCCGCGGAGGATGAAGGGAAGCACACTTCCCGGAAGGTCAGCGCCCTGCGCCAGGCCACAGGCGGTGGCCACACCACCCCACTTGATCTGGGCGAGTGCATTGACCAGGGTGTGGGACCCCACTGAGTCCACCACCCCAGCCCAGCGGGCCTGCTGCAGTGGCTTGCCCTGCCCGGAGAGAGCAGCTCGATCCAGCACTTCAGTGGCACCCAGGTCGCGGAGATAATCACCGTATTCCTCGACCCGGCCGGTGAGTGCCACCACGGTATAACCGAGTTGCTTGAGCAGATGAATGGAAATGGATCCGACCCCACCGGTGGATCCGGTCACCAGGATTTCTCCGTCCCCCGGCTTCACACCCTGGCGTAGCAGCGCATCCACCGAGAGGGCTGCCGTGAATCCTGCGGTGCCGATGGCCGCCCCCTGCTCCGGAGTGAAAGCTTCGGGAAGCCTGATGGTGGAGGCGGAATCGATGCGCAGACGCTGGGTGTAACCACCGTGGCGGCGCTCCCCCAGGCCGGCACCATTGAGCACCACGACATCCCCCGGCTGGAAGTCGGCGGCATCGGATTCCACGATGGTTCCCACGGCGTCGATACCCGGGATGATCGGCAAGTTACGGACCACACCGGGATTGCCAGCCAAAGCCAGGGCGTCCTTGTAGTTGAGGCTGGAGTAGGCGACATCGATGAGCAGGTCACCTTCCCCGAGGAAGTCTTCGCCGACCTCCCGAACCTCGCTGTTCACCTGTCCGGATTCGTCCTTGTTCACAATCAGTGCGCGCGTCATGGGCCCGAGTGTAGGTGGCCGAACAGTGTCGTGGGTCTCATAAACCGTATTCAACGGTTTGCCCGGATAGTTCCCCACGCCAGCACCGCCTGCCGCCACCAGCGGCGGGGCGAGCTGAGCGCCCGCCAGGACACCTGCACCACACTGTGTCGGTCAATGAGGATCTTCTCCCCTTCGCGCAGGCGAAAGCTGAGGTCAAAGTCGTCGTGGACCCGTGGGCTCAGATGGACCCCTTCCCGGACTTCCAGCCACCAGCTGCGGCGCAGCGCCATATTAGAGCCCCAGAGGGCGGGGTGATGCAGGAAGATCCCGGCGACCCCGCGATAGAGGTTGATGTAGCCCAGCGCGGCAAGTGTGCCCCACCAGGTGGAACGGTCCCCGAAGTGAGGCACCCCGGAAACGGCGACCACTTCAGGGCCAGCCTGGGTGAGGGTGCGGTGATGGCGGGTGATCCAATCAGGGGGAACCCGGCTGTCTGCATCACAACGCAGTATCATTTCCCCGGCCGCAGCATCGTATCCAGCCACCACCGCAAAGGGAATACCTTTTCGGGGCTCCTTGAGGATTTTCATATTCAATTCGGGATAAAGTCTCACAACCTCGGCGAGATTATCCTCTGAGCCATTGTCAACGATGATCACTTCCTCAGGAAAAGTATCCTGAGCTGCAATTTTCTTCAGGCAGACATCAAGGATCAGGGCATCATTCCATACCGGAATCACAATACTGGTTCGCATTTTTCCTCAATTCATTTCCCGCCTGAGTCCTATTGGAAATAGCTCGACGTTTCACGTGAAACATCCCCGTCAGGATCCAGCCCTTCGAGACATAATGACGAACATTGGTCATACGAATAATCTTTTCGATCTTGCACCAGGGGGTAATATGAGGTGGGACACAACCTCTGCTGATTTAAGGATCGCAAAATGGTTCAGTCCACACAATCCCCCGGCTCCAACTACCTCAACGCTGAAGCGGCCAATGAGATCGAATTCTTCAAAACTGAAGAAATCCCGACGGTGGTGCAGAAATTTGAGCACTATCCGATGTCGGAGATGAGAACCGCCTTCGACAGCACCTTCAGCTCCATGAAATCCCTCCTGGAACCCCATGACATTCACCCCACCGGCCCCGCCTTCGCACTCCACCACTCAATGCCGGGTAAAACCGCCACCTTTGAAATTGGTATCCCGGTGAACAGGGCCCTGAAAAAGCCGGTGCATTCCGGAACCGGCGTCACCCTCGAGAATTCCTCCCTACCCGCCAAGAAGGTTGCCCGCCTCAGCGTCTTCGGCTCTTACGCGGGTCTCGGCGGCGCCTGGCAGAACTTCATGAACTCCGTGTTCCGTGCCGGCAAGAAAGCAGATCTCCCCTTCTGGGAGGTCTATGTCAGTGAACCGACCCCGGATACTGATCCCGAGACGCTGCGCACTGATCTGTACACCGCCACCTCCCATACCCACTGACCTCTCATGAAACGGAGGTTGCAGTCAATGAGAAACCCCCGCCCACCCAGCTGAGGGTTGGAGCGGGGGTTTCCCTTCACTGCCGTAGCTTTAAGCGCACTTAAGCCCGGGCCCGGTCAACCGAACCCTTGATCAGCTTCATGTCATCCACGAAGAGTGCCCGGCCAGCATAAAGACCAGCCAGTGTCTGCGCGAGTACGATGCTAAGGATCACCCAGATGACCGCATCCCAGTTGCCGCTGAGTTCCCGGAGTGCGCCAGCGCCCACCGGCCCCACCGCAGAAAGGGCATAACCGGCGGTCTGGGACATGGCTCCCAGTGCCGCCGTCCCCTGGACCGTCCGGGTGCGCAGCATCGCCAGCGAGAAACCCACCCCGGTGGCGGTGCCATGCCCGATACCGAAGCAGATCGCCCACCACACCCAGGTGGATGCCGGGGCGAAGAAGATCCCGGCCAGACCCGCCCCGAGCAGCACTGAACCACTGACCGTGGCCCACACCTGGGAACGGGTCCGTGCCACCAGCATGGAGACCACCAGGGCGAAGGGGATGGCCACAAAGTTCACCACGGTCAACACACTGGCGCCGAGTTCCGCTGAGTTGCCACGGTCCTGGAGCATCGTGGGCAACCAACCGTTGACGGTGTAGAAGAGCACCGAGAGAACAGCGAAGTAGATGGTCACCGACCAGGCCAGTGGACTACCCCAGAGCTTGAGCGGCGCCTGACCACTCTTCACCGCAGTGCCGGGAAGAGTACGGGCGGAACCCAACACCTGGGGCAGCCATAATGGGATCGCGCCCACCAGCAGCACACCCCAGCTCAACAGGGCGATCTGCCAGGAACCGGTGGCCCGGACAATGGGCAGAGTGCCGGCGGCAGCTAAGGCGGGACCCAGGTAGAGGGCCACGGTGTAGACACCCATCAGCGGCCCAGCGCGGTCCGGGTAGCGGGCCTTGATGTATGCGGGCAGCAGGACATTACCGATGGCGATCGACAGGCCCACCACCGCCATGCCGATGAAGAGGACTGCGGCGTTGGGGATCAGGCGGATGGCGAATCCGACTGCCAGGAGAATCATGGCGAAAAGGATCAGTCGGGCCATGCCGAAGCGTCTCCCCCATCTTGGCACCTGCATGGAGAAGCAGACGAAGGCCAGGAGGGGGACGGTGGTCAGCAGGCCGGCGGCGGTCGTGCCAAGTGCCAGGTCGGAGCGGATCTGGGGGAGGACGAAGGCCACGGAGGTGATCGCCGCGCGCAGGTTCAGCCCGACGAAGAAGACACCGAGCAGTGCCAGCCACAATGCTGGGCGGGGTTGGTGGTCTGTGGGTTTCTGGGATGGGTTGTGGGTCAAGGGGGGTACCTCGGTCAGGGGATTTCCTGCATATCGGAAAGAGGATGATGTCCCTCAATCTAGCTACCCGGCGCGGGACTTTTGGGGTATTGCCTAAGCTTCCCCGGAACCCTGGTGCCCCCTGTCATTTCGGTGTTCCGGAACCACCAGGTGTTTTTGTCTGAGGCACTCTCTCAGCAGCCAGGGGAGGTCACTGCCCACCTGGCCAGGGAGCTGCTGCGTTCTCAGGGATCTCTTCGAAGCCTGGGGGCGGTGGCCGGCGGCCTGGGCTTGCAGTAGCATCCACGCAGTTCAGGTGCCCAGAATCAGGAATATGCCGACCAGTCCGAAGAGCAGCATCCCCAGGGTCATGGCCATCACCGCCCCCAGCTGCGGTTTCACCTGCCCACCGGCCAGTCCTCGGGCGGAGGCCCGGTAGCGGGGACGTTGGGAGAGGTAGATCCCCAGGGCAGTCAGCGCCATCAGGGCGATCATCCCCACCATGAGCATCCCGTAGTGCGGTAGCCAGCGCAGTAAAATTGCGGTGGCCACCGAGTAGGAAACCGTGGTGCGGGCCCAGGCCAGGGAGGTCCGCTCCGGCTGGAGTCCGGGATCATCATGCAGCACAGTTTGGGGCATCAGAACAGCATCACAAGCGCCAGCAGGCAGGCGCAGAGTGCGGCCAGGGACAACAAGGGAACGATTCCGGGAATCGGCAGGGGGTGCCCACGGCGCATGGCGCGTTCCACCCGTAGCCAGCGCACCGCGGCACCACCGGAGATCAGCATGCCGATGATCACCACGAAGGCGGCGGTGAAGGTGCGTAACTCATCAGAGATCTGTTCCAGCGGAAAGGCTGCCAGAGCGATGCCGCCGGCCAGGAAGGCCAGGGAGGTGCGCGTCCAGGCCAGGAAGGTGCGTTCATTGGCCAGGGTGAAACGCGGGTCAGGCTCTTCTCCTCCTCCGAGCAGCGCAGCCTCCCAATTGCGACGGGTGGGCTCATCTCCTGGTTCCAGGGGCGAAGTCATCGGATCTGGGGTCCTTTCGGTGGGCAGGAGTTCTGGGCAGCTTCAAACCGGGCGGAGAGGTTATTCAGCGGATCTGGCGGAACAGCAGTGGTTTTCCATTGTAGGTTTGAATCCCTCCCAGCCAGACCCCAACTACCCTGGGCTTCAGATCCCCCGACTCAATAACCACCAGGAGCAGCCATGCCGATCATCCAGGTCACTCTCATCGAAGGTCGCGAAGACGCGGTCGTGGAAAATTTCATCCGGGAGGTTGCCCGCACCGCCGCCGAGACGCTAGATGCCCCGCTGTCTTCGGTGCGGGTCATGGTCAATACCGTCGCCCCGAATTATTTCGCCGTGGGCGATCAGCTCAAGAGTGAGTAGTACGGTTGTGCCACTTTCAGGGGACTTAATGAAATCTTGTCATTCTCTCCTAAAAAAAGATGCTTGCGGTGTAGCCCGAAGCTCCTTAAGCTCCCTTTAAAGGGTCTCGCATAATAGTCGTTCACCTGCCCAGAGTGCCCTCCCGGACAGATGGTTCCCAAGGAGCCGGAAGATGAAAGCCTTCGCTTTCCAGCAATATGGTTCAGAATTACAGGAAGTGGAGATTCCCGAGCCAGAACTAAAACCCCACGAGGTGCTGGTGCGGATCGTTGCGGCCGGAGTCAACCACATCGACGAGAAGATCCGGCGCGGAGATCTCCGGCGGGTGGAGCATTTCGTACTCCCGATGGTGCTGGGGGCGGAGTTCTCCGGTGAGGTGGTGGCCGTCGGCGAGCTGGTGCGGGAGTTCAAACCCGGGATGCAGGTCTTCGCCATGGCGGATCTGAAGCGGACCGGTGGTTTCGCCGAATATGCTGCCATTGATCAGCGGTTGCTCGCCCCGATTCCGGCTTCCCTGAACACCATCAATGCTGCTGCCCTACCGCTGGCGGGGTTGACCGCCTGGCAGGCTCTGGTGGACATCGGGCAGCTTCATGCCGGTCAGAAAGTGCTGATCCACGGCGGTACCGGTGGCATCGGTTCCATCGCCATCCAGCTGGCCAAGCATCTCGGGGCCAGGGTGACCACCACCGTCGGTTCCACCAATGTCCGCCTGGCCCATGAGCTGGGGGCGGACACCGTGATCAACTACAGCAGTGAGGACTTCGTGCAGAAGGTCCAGGGGATAGATCTGGTGCTGGACACCCAGGGTGGGATCACCCTGCAGAAGTCCCTGCAGGTGGTCCGCCCCGGTGGCAAGGTGGTCAGCCTGGTGTCTCCCCAGGATCCGATCTATGCGGCGCAGGTTGAAGCGGGCATGGTGACCAGAGCGAGGATCCGGGTGGGAAGTTCCGGGGTGCGCCGCCGGGCACGGCACGCGGGGGCGGATTATCGTTTCCTTTTCACCCGGCCTGATGCGGAACAGTTGCGTGCCCTGGCGGAACTGGTGGATGAGGGCAAGATCCGGCCGGTGATCGACCGGGTGCTGCCCTTCGATGAGACCCCGCAGGCCATTCAGACCCTGCTGGGTGGTGGGTTGCGCGGCAAGGTGCTGGTGCGGCGGCGGTGAAAAAGGACGTCGAGAAACAGGGCGTCTTAAAGCAGGAAAAGGCCCTCAGGGAGGGCCTTTCCGCTGATTCGGGTTTTAGACTTCGAGCATTTCCCTCTCCGCAACCATCGACTGTGCCACTGGCATCTCCTCCCGGAGGGTGGGGCGCAGCAGGAGCATGGCGATGGCGATGACCAGCAGCACCGAGGCCTCGTGGACCAGCATGCCGATCGACATGGTCACCCCGCCGAGCAGGACTCCTGCCAGCAGAACTGCCACCGTGAGCAGGGCGATCCCGATGTTGAAGCGCATGGTGCGGACGGTACGCTTGGCCAGACCCAGGGCGTAGGGCAGGCGCGGCAGGCGGTCCGCCATCAGCGCGATATCAGCGGTTTCGATGGCCGCCGGGGAACCCGCCGCACCCATCGCCACCCCGATATCAGCCTGGGCGAGTGCCGGGGTGTCATTGACACCGTCACCGACCATGGCAACCGTGTGGCCACGGGCCTGCAGTTCCTTGACCAGTTCCAGCTTGTCCTCGGGCATCATTTCAGCGTGGATCTCATCCAGGCCGAGCTCCGCACCGACGTTGAGGGCGACCAGTCGGGCGTCACCGGTGGCCATGACCACCTTGATCCCCTTGTCCTGCAGGGCCCTGATGGCGGCCGGGGCATCGGCACGGATGGTGTCGGCGACGGCGACGACACCGATCGCGCGCCCATCCACACCGACATACATGGCGGTCTTGCCCTGGTCATTGAGCTGGAGGATCTGCTCCTCCGCCGGGGTGTGATCCAGCAGTTCCGCGGACCCGACCACCACCTCGCGGCCATCCACCTGGGCGCGGATTCCCTTACCCATGACAGGTTGCGCCTTCTCCACCAGTTCCACCTTCAGGCCACGATCCTCGGCACCCCGGATGATCGCATCCGCCAGGGGATGTTCGGAGGCGGTCTCGGCGCGGGCCGCCAGGGCCAGCACCTCACCCTCGGTGTAGGCGTCATCCAGCACAGTCACATCGGTAAGTTCGGGGCGGCCATTGGTCAGGGTGCCGGTCTTGTCGACGACCACGGCATCCACCTTCGCGGAGGTCTCCAGGTACTCCCCACCCTTGATCAGCACCCCATCCTTGGCGGAGCGGCCGATGCCGGCGACGATCGAGACCGGGATGGAGATGACCAGCGCACCGGGGCAACCGATGACCAGCAGGGTCAGGGCGAGTTCCACATTCTGGGAGAAGACACCGACCAGCAGGGCGGCGAGCATGACACCAGGGGTGTACCACTTGGCGAACTTCTCCATGAAGGTCTGCGTCCTGGCCTTGTCATCCTGGGCATCCTCCACCCGGTGGATGATCTTGGCCAGGGTGGAGTCGGCACCGATGCCGACAGCCTCCACCCGCAGCACCCCGGAGCGCAACCAGGTGCCGGCGAAGACCTCGGAGCCCTCGGCTTTCTCGGCGGGGACGGACTCACCGGTGATGCTGGCCTCATCCACACCACCGTGTCCGGAGATCACCTTGCCATCCACCGGAACCTGCTCACCGTTGCGGACCAGGACGATATCACCGGGGATGAGTTCCCAGAGTTCCACCGTGTCGGTGGAGCCGTCCTCATTGAGTTTGGTGGCGGTTTCCGGGGCGGAATCCACCAGGTCGCTCAGGGCCTTGCGGGTGCGGTTCATGGTGGCCCGCTCCAGCGCCTTACCTAGCGCGAAGAGGAAGGTCACGGCCGCGGACTCCCAGTAGTTGTTGATGAACAGGGCACCGACCGCGGCGACCACGACCAGCAGATCAATGGAGATCATCCTGATCCGCAGGGCCTGCCAGGCCGAGACGGCAATGGGGTAACCGGCGACCGCGGCGGCGGCGATCATCAGGGCATCTGCACTGAGTTCACCGGCCACGGTTCCCCCGGCGGTGGCCCCCAGTATCCAGGAGGCGATGATGAGCAACCCGGAGACTCCGACCACGCCCCAGGTTTTCCAGTTCTTCATGGTTCTTCCTACTTTCCTATGAGATGAATTTTTGTGATTCAGGTGGGACCTGAAGTGAATTTTTCTTCCTACACCTCTGAATCTATGGGCCCCGGCGGGGAAGTTCCTTGACGCTGATCAAATAAGGAAAAGTACTTCTGAAATGGTCTTTTAAGGAGATCCAGGGCGGTGAGGGTGCAGGCCCCTAGAAGCCACTGCCGGCCCCAAGGGGGCGTCGAGAAGCTTGGTGGGCGGACCCCCCTGGCGCAGCGGGGTAAATGACAAAAACCGCCCACCCCCTGAGATAAGGAAGTGAGCGGAATGTTTGAGCTGATTTAGGTTCTGGGATCAATAGGCGGAGGGTTTAGCCGTATAACCAACCTCGGCGACGGCATCCACCAGGTTCCGGACGCTGACCTGTTGCGGATCATGCGTTACCAGGATGCGGCCGGAGGAGAACTTCACCTCAGCGGACTCCACGCCGTCCAGGCCATGCAACTTATTCTCGATCTTGGCCACACAGCTGGGGCAGGAGAAGCCTTCAGCGCGGAGGGTGGTGTTCTTCAGGGCGGTCGGGGCGCTCATTTTCAGTTCCTTTCGGGTTATCTCTTTCGCTTACAATCCTTACTTTAGGAACCTTCCGGCAAACCTTCCTTGACCTGGATCAAAGAGCAGGAAAATATCGTTGAGCTGCCCTTACTCGGCCTGTGCGAGCTCTGCCAACCCCTGGTGGTCCAGGATGGAGACCCATTCCCGGCCCGAATCAATCAACCCGTTCCTCTTCATCTTCGACATCACCCGGGAAGCCGACTCCAGGGTGGTGCCAGCAATGCCCGCGATGTCATCCCGACGCAGCCTCACCTGCAGCAGGGTGGAACCATCCCCCTGTTCCTGCCCCAGCTTGGCGGCCAGGTTCTGCAGGACCGCGGCCACCCGCTGTTCCACGGTGCGGGTGCTCTGCCCGATCTCTCGTTCCCGGGCCTGCGCCAACCGCTCCTGCTGCATCCGCAACATGGCCAGCGCCATCGGGGGGTACTCCTCCACCACCTTCGCCAGCGCCGCTGCGGGCAGGAAGAAGGCACAGGTGGTTTCCATCGCCCAGGCCGAATCCTCCACCTGGCTGGGGTGGGTGTGCAAGGGTCCGATCACATCCCCCGGCGCGGCGATGTCCACGGTGATCTCGCGGCCGTCGATGGTGTCCCGGGTGACCCGCACCCTGCCCGAGGCGACCATATAACTGCCGGTGGCCTCCTCCCCCGCCAGGAGGATCGGATCCGACTCCGTCCACGCCCAGGAGCTGAGGTGCTGGTCCAGTTCGGCGTGCTGCTCCGGGGTCAGATCCCGGGTCAGTGGGGAACGCGCCATCACCTTCATGCGGACCTCAACCGAACAATGATGGGGCTGGGCGCAATTGTGACGGACCGGGTTCTGAGCCATAAACCCCATGCTATCCCTAATTTTCCGGGGTGCTTATCGACGGGCCCGCGGTGGGGCTGTTATGGGGTTTGGGACTTTCTTAACCCACCCCCACGGCGCCCCTAAGCCGCAACTCACCTCACCCATCACCTCGGATCAGTTCAGTGAAATATTCTATCGGCTGCCGAGGTGAGGGACGGTGAGCGCGGGTCCCGGAACAAGCGTCCCCGAGCACCCCACATCACCCAGCAGAGGCCTCTTGTGGGGATGGGAAGAGCGTCGATGATTCCGATACCTCTCGGCGACTCCAGGAACGTGACACCCGTTCGGGGGGCAAACTAAAACCAGTTAGGTATGACGATTTAGCATTGCTATTTTTATGAGTTGGCCCACTAGTAGATCGGTATGAAAATCATGAGTATTTCCCCTGCCCGCCCGCTGCTTAAGGTTGCCCTGACTGGAGCTCTGGTTCTCTCACTGACGGGAATCGCCGCCTGCACCGCCACCGAGGCTCAGGAGGAATCGGCCGCCACCACCGATCAGTCCACCACCGCTGCCAGCGCTTCCCTCAACAAGGTGAATGCCAATGACTTCCCGGTGAACGTCGATGAGTCGACCCACCCAGCGGGCACCCCACCGGAAGAGGGTGATCTGCGGGTCACCCTGTTAGGAACCGGCAGCCCGATCCCCAGCACGGAGCGCTTCGGATTTTCCGTCCTAATCCAGGCCGGAGACAACAACTATGTCATCGACGCAGGCCGCGGCACCATCATCCGCCTGATCCAGGCCGGTGTGGAGGCTGGCCAGATCGACGGCCTCTTCCTCACCCACTTCCACTCCGATCATGTCATCAGCATCGATGACCTGTGGATGACCGGTTATGTCCCCGCCTTCGGTGGGCGCGAGGGCACCTTCAATGTCTATGGGCCGGAGGGTGTCACCAATATCGTTGATAACCTGCGCACCGCATTCCAGAATGACATTGATGTCCGTGTCGCTGATGGTGAGGTCGAGCGTGACACCACCGGCATCGAGGCGCATGAATTCACCGAGGACGGGGTCATCTTCGATCAGGATGGCCTGCAGGTAACCATGTTCGAGGTACAGCATGATCCGGCGGATGTGATCAAACCCTCCAAGGGTTTCCGCATCGACTACAACGACAAGTCGGTGCTGATCAGTGGCGACACCATCCCCCATGAGAATGTGGTCAAGTACGGCAAGGACGTGGACATCATGCTCCATGAGGTTGCCGCCTTCCAGGACCGCAATGTACTGCCCCAGGTGATTTCCCACCACACCACCCCGGATCAGGCCGGTGAGATCTTCGCTCAGGCCCAGCCTGAACTGGCGGTGTACACCCACTTTGTCAACGGCATCCCCGGCAAGGTGGAGGGCATCAGTGATGAGGAGATGATCGCCCGCACCCAGGAGAATTACGACGGCGAGGTGATCCTGGGCGAGGATCTGATGAGCTTCCTGATCACCGATGAGGGCATCGAGATCACCGATCAGGAAGATCTCGCCGCCAACTAACCCACGTCCCGCCCTCAAGCCTCCCTGTTCACGCCAGCATGCGGCGCTTGCTGGCGTGGAAGAGCGCCGGATTGCTGTCCAACTCCTTATAAACCTTGGTCGGCCGCCAGGTCTGCCGCGCCGTCTCCAGGTCCCGAACCGCCATGCTCAGGAAATCAGCCAGCGCTAACAAGACGGGTGGTTCGCAGGTGGGGCAGGAGTTGACCTCATAGACCACCAGTTCACCGGTGGCCTGGTTCTCCCCGATGTCCACCCCACCGATCAGGGTGCCAGCGGCCTCTGAGGCCCGGCGCGCCACCTCGGTGATCTCCGGGGTGAGGGGGCACATGGCGATCCCGCCACCGGCCCTGACGTTGGTGATCCACTTCCCCGGTGGGGCGTAGCGGTACATGGCGAAGACAGGTTGGTGGTTGATGGTGTAGACCCTGATGTCTCGGCCGGGGTTTTCCACCCAGGACACCGCATAATAGGCCCCGCCCTGTTGTCGGACCTCGGTGAGGAAGTCCTGTAGTTCTGTTTCCCCTTCAACCCGGCGTAGTCCTCGGCCGCCGAAACCAACCAGGGGTTTGATCACTGCGGGGCCGTCGAGTTCACGTAACCAGGTTTCGAGGGCATCGGGGTCTCGGCCGGTGATCACCGGATAGCGGAGTGCCCCGGCGAGGTTGAGCATGGAGCTGTCGAGGTATTTGTTCTGGGCGCGGAAGAGGGTGAAGGCATCGTTGATCACCGGGATACCGGCGCGTTGGAACACATCGAGGTGTGCTATGCCGGGGATGAGCAGTTCATCAAGGACCCACCCCACCACCAGGTGGGGTCTGAGCTTCTGCCCGGCCACGCTGAAGCTGATGCCGTGATCTGTCATCTCCACCACCAGTTCATGGGGATGAACCCGCACCACCGCCACCCGATGCTCCCGGAGGGCCGGGAAGAGGATGTCATGATCCTCTTCATCGATGTCATCGCCGAGGAAGACCACCAGGGGGCGGGTGGAGTCCAGGGCGTCATCCAGTCGACTCAGCATGGGGGCTTTCAACCTCTTTCTGTGCTTCCTCGGGCAAAGGGGTGTGGCGGGTGGTGCCAGGGGGCGGGCTCACTCCTTGTTCAGTTTGTCCTGAACTTTGCCGGCGATCTTCTCCACCACGTTGGGGATGTCGGTGGTGCCGTAGAAGCGGGCGTCGGGGCGGGTGGGCGGTGCCATGGGCACACCTTCCGGGGGCGTTTCCACATAGGTGAACTTGCCGAGTCCGTCCGGGGCGGGCCCGGAGGCCCAGGAGCCGCCGGCCATGTGGGCACCATCGGAGAAGTTGATGGCCTGGTAGGCGAACTCCCCGTGCTCCTTGCCCTGGGGGAAGTTACTGGGCACCGGCAACTTCTCGTTGCCCTCGGCCTGGAGTTCCCGGGCGGCGGCCAGCCACTGGTTCTGGTGCATGGTGTCGCGTGCCAGGAGGAATCCGAGCAGATCCTTCACGCCGCGGTCATCGGTCATGTGGTACAGCCGTGCCACCTGCACGCGGCCCTGCATTTCGGCGTTGACATTGGAGGTCATGTCGGCGAGCAGGTTGCCGCTGGCGGTGATGTAGGCACCGGTCCAGGGGTTGCCCATGCTGTCCACGGGGCGAGCACCCGCACCGGAGACAATGGCCTGCTGAAGGTCGGTGCCACCGATGATGGCGGCCACCGCGGGGTCATCCTGGAGGGCCTGTTCGGTGATGCCGAGGGGGGCTTTCTCCAGCAGCTGGGCAACCATGGTGGCCAGCATCTCGATGTGTCCGAACTCCTCGGCGGCGGTGCTGAAGAGCAGGTCCCGGTATTTGCCGGGGATGTGGGCGTTCCAGGCCTGGAAGCTGTACTGCATGGCCACGGTGATCTCACCGTACTGGCCGCCGATGACCTCCTGCAGCTTGCGGGCGTACACGGCGTCAGGCTTCTCCGGCTTGGACGGGTATTGGAGGGTTTGCTTGTGAATGAACATGTCCGGTCTTCCTGTGTTGGTGTTGTGGTCTCCGAAAGGGGGGTCCGCCATCACACATCAGGGGGCGGTCCGTTTCAGGCGCCGTGCAGCGCCAGGTCCTGAACCCGGGACATCAGGATCGCAGGTGGACTGATGCCAGCCGGCCCGCGTCAGGGGCCAGCTTGGGAGCATTGGTCGAGGGGGACTGTCATGCCCTTGACTCGCTCATTCAGTGAGTGATCGCCATCATACATTTATGCGGAAAGGATAGATCTGATCTTTTTGAAAACCATTCCAAAAATACCCTGACCAGCGTCGATACGGTCATTTCACCACGCACAATCTCCTCCACCTCCCTTGCTGACTCATGCGTCAGACCTGATCGATGTCATCCAGCGCAGCATCCCCACCGGCCAGCACCACATTGCGGGCCAGCGGGATCTGATGGGAGGCACTTTCCAGGATGTGCATGAAATAACCGGCGGTGTTCGGGATCCCCACAATGTCCCCGGGGGCGATGCCCTCCGGGAAGCGCATCCGGCGGCGCACGATCACCTCATCCTCGATGCAGTAGGCACCCACCAGGAAACCCTCGGACTCCGGACCCCATCCCGCTTCTTCCGTTGCGGGCCCCGGGGAGCGCACCAGCACCGGATCCACCAGGATGTCATCGGAGGTGGTGCGGCACTGGGTGCGGTTCATCTCCAGGCCCACCAGGGGAACCCCGTCGCTGCGGTGCTTGAGAAAAGCGACCCGTGCCAGAATGACCCCGCACCCGTCCAGCACCGAACGCCCCGGCTCCAGGTGGAGGCGCAGACCACGGCTGATGAACTCCGCCGCGATGCTTCCCCCACCCGGGGTGCCCTCCCCTTCCAGCAGCTCCCGCAACCACTCCCCACGGGTAGGTGACTGGTGGAAGGGGTAGGTGCTCTGCAACGGGTCAGCCTTCCAGGTGAAGGGTTCAATCTCCCCGCGGTTCATGGCCTCACGGGCCTGCTGGAAGTTCTCCCACTGCGCCGCATCATCGAGGTAGCTCATGGGCACCCCACCACCCAGGTCAATGAACTCAGGCTGCTGCCCGGCGTCGCGGGCGGCGTCGATAAGCGCGAAGGCCTCCACCAGTGCGGTCTGCCGATCCCGGGCGGCATAACCGTGGAGGTGGATGTGCACCCCGTTGATCTCCACAGCTGCAGAAAGCTCACCCATGACCCCCTGCCAGACCGCCAGCCTCTCCCCGAAACGGGTGGGGGGAAGCTGCGCAGGGTCCGGCGCCAGACGGGGTGCCAGGTGGGCGATCTGACCCTGCGCCCCCGCGATCTTCTCGATGCGCCGCAGTTCCGGCACCGAATCCACCGAGATGGTGACACCCTCAGCCACCGCCAGCTGCAGCAGCTCATCAGGTTTCACCGCGGCACTGAGAATGATGCGCTCCCCCGGAACCCCCCGCCCCAGCACCTGGCGCAGCTCCCGCTCCCCGGCCACGTCCACGCTATGCCCGGCATCCCGAACGGTGTCCACGAAAGCCAGTGCCTTATTGGCCTTCCGGGCGAAGAAGACCCGGGTCTCCACACCGGCATCCTCACCCGCGCGCACCAGCTCCTCAATATTGCGCAGCATCGGTTCAGGGCGCAGCACATTGACCGGGGAGGCGAACTCCGCCACCAGATCCTGGCAGCGCTGGGGATCCTCCAGCAGTTCCACCGCCCAGGGTTCCAGCCTGCCGGTCAGGGGAACCGTCGCCGCCATGCCCTGAGCTCGCAGTACCTTTTTGCCATTGTCCTCAATAACGCGCATTGCCCACCTCGGAATCACATCATGAAGGGTCCGGGACAAGGTGTCCGGACCCAGAACCACATCTTCACTATCTCTACCCGCCACCGCCAGATGGCGCTGCCCCACCACCGTGCCATCCCGTGCCACAGTGATCCCCCGGCCCGGACCCTGCTCCGCCAGACCACGTTCCACCAGCCCGGCAGCCAGGGTGCCGGGAACCACCCCGGGCGGGGAGAGCACCGCATCCACCAGGACATCCGCATCCATCTCCCCACCGGCCATCCGGCTGATATCGATCAGCCCGGCATCAATGAGCGTGAGCAGCTGGGTGGCGTTGACCACCGGAGGACCAAAACCCACCCGCTCCAGACGCACCGCCAGCTCCGCGAAACCAGGCATGTCCACCCGACCACCGAAGGAGGTCCGCGCCACGATCGCAGGGTAGAGACGACGCCAGGCCTCCCCCACCGCCCACTCCGCACCCGGTTCCAGGAGACCGCACGCCACATCCCGGGAACGGCGCAGGTCCCGGACCGGATCACCACTGCCGTCCCGACCCGCCAACACCCCCCGGATCTCCTCCTCAACACCCGCTTCTCGACACCCCTCCCGGGCCACCGCCAGCATCTGCGCCGAGGTCTCAGCCAGCACTTCACACAGCTCCGCCAGGTCACGGCTCAGCCGGACCCCGGCCTGCCCCGCAGCCACAGCCTCAGCCAGATCCAGCTGGGTCAGGGGCCCACCGGGTTCCGGCTTCACCGTCATGAAACGACCCTTCCTGGTGACCGGGAAAATCACCGCAGGTTCACGCCCACTGGGCTGATACCCGGAGCCCCTCATCCGGCCGCCACGGCCCACCGTCAGCTCCAGGACCGCATCAATGAAGGTCAACGCAGCACCCCGAACAGCCACCCTGGCACCGGCCGGGATCCGCGCCAACTGGGCGGCCGGATACACCCCCAGCACCCCTTCACCCCGCGGCAAGGCACCCGGCCACTCCGGGGCATGACCGGTAACCAGCAGCACCTCCTCATACTCCCGGCCCTCCACCTGCCACCGCTCCCCCACCGGTTCCAGGGAACTCACCCGGCGCGGAACCTGCCTCAGCGTGCACCCCTCGGGGAGATGACACAGCAGCTCCCGCCACTCCTCAGCGAAGAAACAACCCACCAGGCGACGCGCCGGGAAAGGCTCCAGCGGTTGCTCCTCCCCCTCCTCCAGGCGCCACTGGTCGAAGGAACGGCGGCGGGTGCGGATGATCGCCGAGGTGACATTCAACCGCCAATGCTCAGGCTGCCTGGGGGAATAGGCCGAACCGGCACCCAACTCCCCCGGCTCCCAGACATCGATCTCCACCGGGACCTGATGGGTGTGCGCCTGATGCAGGAGTTCCTCCACCGCCCAGAGCGCACGGGGTCCACCACCGATGACCGCAACCCTCATCGCAGCGCCGCTTCCCGCCGCGCCAGTTCCGCCGCGTCGATGTTCAGGGTGCTGTGCACCCACTCATCGTCATAGATGGTCTCCACGTAGGCGGCACCCGAATCATGGAGGATCAACACCACCTCCGTGCCGGAGGGCAGCTCATGGATCCGCTGCAACAACGCGGCCGTCACCGCCCCAGCTGAGGCACCTGCCAAAATCCCCTCCCGGTGCACCAGGGCACGGGCACCCACCACCGAATCAACATCAGCCACGCGGATGATCTCATCCGGTGCCACATCACGTTCCAGATCCGGGGACACCCCCGCCCCGAAACCCGGCAGGTTCCGGGTGCCCCGGCTACCGCCGAAAAGCACCGAACCCTCCGCATCCACCCCCAATGCCCGGGTAGCAGCCTTCTCCTCCTTCAGACGTTTGATGCAGCCACCGATCGTCCCGGTGGTGCTCATCGCCACAAAAAGCAGGTCCGGGGCATGCCCGAGAGTATCCAGGATCTCCCGCATAGTCCCCTCCGAATGTGCCTCAAAGGCGGCCCGGTTGGAGTACTGGTCCAGGGTCACCGCGCAGGGAATCTCCTTGAGCAGCTCCTGCACCTTGTTGCGGCGGGCAGCAAGCCAGTCCCCGGTCAGTGGGTCCGGTTCCTCCACCATGTGGACGACCGCCCCGAAGGCCTTCATGATGGCCACGGTGCGGGCATTGGCGCGGGGATCCACCACGCAGTGGAAGGGCCAGCCGTGCAGGAGGCATTCCCGGGACAGGGCGATGCCCAGGTTTCCGGAGCTGGACTCCACGATGCTCACCCCCTCGGTGAGCAGGCCGGAACTGATTCCCTGATCCACCAGCGCAGCCGCGGTCCGATCCTTGGTGCTGCTGCCTGGATTGAACTCCTCTAATTTCGCCCATACCGTGATGTCTTCACGTGAGGTGAGACGGTCCAGCCGCACCAGGGGGGTGTCCCCGACGGTACTGCGAATTCCCATAGGTGAACTTATATTCGGTGCGTACATGCGCCCCACTTTATCCATTTGCACCGGTTACGGTGTGACTCCTTTCATATTCTTGGGCAGCGCTCAGAGAGTCATTTTCAACAGGCCCCAAAGACCCGGTGGGCACAGGATTGCGCCAGCTGAGGCTCAGAAAAAGCACATTCCCCCTCATTAGACTTCAGCGGAAGCGAACCTTGCCGGACCGCCTGGCTCTGATTCTTCACGCCCACCCCCCTGAGGAGCCGATCTGTGTCATCCAGAGAGAATGCAGAAAAACCTGTCCCCGGTCAGCGGCTGCGGGCAGCCGTAGATGAGCGGATGCGCAGACCCGAGTTCCAGACCTCCCTGATCCAGGGCCTGAAGATCGTCTTCGCCGCCACCCTGGCATGGTGGGTCTCCATCACCTTCCTGGACACCTCCTTCCCCTTCCTCGCTCCCTGGACCGCCCTGCTGACCATTCAGGCCACGGCCTACCGCACTCTCTCCCGGGGCGTGCAATCCACCATCGCCTCAGTCCTTGGCATCGTGGTCACCTTCCTGGTCGGCGAGTACCTGGGAGTGAACATCGGGACCTACGCCCTGGCCTTGTTGATCGGCCTGCTCATCGCCCGCATCAGGTGGATCCGAGAAGAGGGCATCACAGTGGCCACCACCGCGATCTTCCTGCTCAGCGATGGTTTCACGGAACAGTCCCGGGACTTCAGTGAACGCATGCTGGAGATCATGGTGGGAATCGCCATCGGCGTGCTGGTGAACCTGCTGGTCCTGCCACCGTTGCGGGACCGCCAGGCCTCCAACTACATCGACAGTGTCACCCACCGCATGGGTGCGGTCCTGGCGAATATGGGCGCCGAGATCTCCTCCTCCTGGGACACCGAATGCGCCGAGGAATGGATCAAGGAGATCGAGGCTGTGGACGCCGAACTCAACTCCGCCTGGTCGTCCGTCCGTTTCGCCCGGGAAAGCCGGCGCATCAACCCCCGCCGGCGCATCCGACGGAGACGAGGTTCCCCCATCGCTGATCCCGTGGACGCACCCAGCTGGGAGCAACTCCTGGAAAAAACCAAGGAGGGTGTCTCACACCTCCGGGCCATCACCCATATCCTGCATGCAGCAACCTACGCGGAGGGCTCCTGGGACACCCGCTTCCGCAAGCAGTGGTCCGCCATTGCCCAGGACGCAGGTGAGGCGATCTCGGACCCGGAAGGGGAAACCGATTCCGGGGCCCTGCGGGACCGTATCGACGACCTCGCCCATGAAATGTCCCGGGATGAGGATCTGCCCAGCAAACTCTGGCCGATCTATGGCTCCCTGCTCACCGGGCTGCGACACATTGTCTCGCTTGTCGACGAAGTGCGGGCAGCACGGCGCGCCCAGGTCCTGCAATGATCGGGGCGGGGCAGGGATAAACGCGGATTTCAGCGGCTGTGGTCGGCCGGGTCGGAATCATCCGAGGCCAGTGACCGGAGGCGCCGCAGATCCTCGGGGTGGATGCCGGGTGTATGTGCCAAAGACTCCAGCAGCAGACACCGCTGGCGGTCCAGGGTGGGCACCAGCTCCGGCTTATCCTCCTCAACATGGGTGATCAACATCCGCAGCACCCGGAGTAAGGTGCCGATCACCTCAGTCTGATCCCGGGTGGCCTGACGCAGCTGGTCAAAGGCGTGGAGAATGTACTCCTCATGGGAGAGATTCTAGGGTTGGATCAGCACTCTATCCTCACCATCCTGCAGCGCCTCCGGGGCAAGTGGCGTGGTGAGGACGGTGCGCAGCAGACTACCCAGGCGGAGAATGACCTCAATCGCGGTGGTGGGATCATTGCTGCTCAACGCCCTCAAACCGATGTCCACCAGCTGACGGATGGCAAAATCCGTGTCCTGGAGCATGGCCCGCATAGCCGAGATCTCGACGGCTTCTGCCAGCTTCTTCGGCTTCTGCTTCGGAACCGGCCACACCCGCAGCAAGGGTTCACCGGAGTGGATATAAGCACCGACGCGGGTTTCCATCCGCACCCTGGTGCCCGAGGGAATGGACTTGAACAGGTGTCGGGCATCCACCTGGGTGACCCAGCCATTGAAGGGTGAGACAATGCGCAAAGCATCATCGGGAACCTCATGAAAATCTGCGGGGTCCACGGCGCTCAGACCTGGGGGCACGGTACCGAGCTTGGCCGCCACCCTGGCGCCCTCCGCCGAGATACCGCGCGCCACATTGCCCACCTGAAGGCCATGCGCCAGATGATCCAGGTGGGAGAGAATCCCGATCACGGTGATCAGGGTCAGCACCACCGCCGCCGTCAAAGACACCCGCGGTGCCGGGTCAGTGGTTTCCCCACTGACATTCGGCAACACCAGAACACAATAAAAGAAGGTGGCCACCAGCAGGCCGATCACCCGCTGGCTCAGGCGGTCCCGGATGAAGGAACGCATCACCCGGGGTGAAAACTGGTCACTGGCCAACTGCAGACTGACCACCGTGAGGGAGAAAACCACACCGACGGTGGTGATCATCGCCCCGGCAACGGTGGACAATAACCAGGTGGCGGCATTGCTGCTCATCGCCAAGGTGAAGGGGAGCTCCGCATCATGGCCGAGGGCATCATCAATCGCGGTGGTGACCACGGCAAGCCCGACCCCGACCAGCATCAGCAGCGCCGGGTAGGCGAAGAGGCTCTCCTTGAAGCGGTAGGTTTCAGTCTTCCATCAGTGCCGGACGAACATGGGCAATTATTTACTGCTAAGAAAACAGTTAACAAGCTAAATCAAGCTCAGCCAGTTCCCCTATCGGTTTCCTCTAAATCCTCTTGATTCTCACGTTTCGCCCACAAGTATCTGCGAACCAGGAAAATAGGCAAAACCAGAACATAATAAAACCCAAGATACTGAACTACGTAAAGAAAAATTCCCTCAGAGTTATAGCCCTCCCAAAACAAAAGCTTCGTAGATTTGTGGGGCTGAACTTTGATGAACTGGCTTTTCTCTTGCTGGCCTAGCTTCGTAGACACAGCTTTTGATTTGGGAGAGCTATAACTTCGCTCCACGGAACACCCTCTACGCTTGAAGAGGCGACCCCGCGCCAGCCAGTTACCTGGCTTATATAGAAACTTGCGACAACCATTAGTGGCAGTACCACCAAGGAAAACCACCACGGGGGAACCCAAGGCCTACCGTCTTTCTCAGTTCTGTACAAAGCCCCGCCAAAGCCCATCGCACATGCCTTTCTAGTTACAACTGCTCACTAAGGGCACAGGATCCCGCATAAAGTGCAAGCTTTGCAACCCATACGACAGGGCCTCCGATGGCGCTAATACCGTAATCGAGGGCTGCCGTTGCACCGTTGAGTGCCGCTACCTGTGTGATCTTTTCTGCTGCTGCCCTCCACTGCTTAGCTTTCAATAGATTGCCAATGGCAGCTGCATCTTGCGGAGACATCGGCACTGGAGCAAAGTTCCAAACAACGCATTCCGCATATGTTCCTAAGCTTTGGGCTGAGACAGACGGCTGAGTTTCATCTGGCAGTGGGGCTTCCATAAACTCCACCAGAGATTCTGCTTCTTCTGCAGAAACATTCTCACGTTCAGCTGCTTCATAATCGACAGCCCATTTGCCTGGGGATTGCTCGTAAATAACCTCCGTGAAGAGTGTCTCGAATCCTTCAGACAGCTCTTGAGAGATCTTTTCCTGCTCTTCATCGTTAAGCGCGGTATCTTGCGTCATAGCTTCTTCTTGCGCTGCGGCCGAAGTGCGCTCGTCAAGTTTTTGAGACAGCTTGATTGATTTTTCTTCTTACGCTGCTGCTAATCCATACTGCTGCTGATATGCGGTCAAAGCACTAGCCGGTGAGAGCCCCTGGTTATTGCTATGCGGGCGGCGCCGGTTGTACCAACCCTCGATGTACTCCATCACCGCGGTAGACCAGCGCAGCCAAGCGCAGCCGCCAGGATATGTCATGATGTTTGGGCATCAGCTACTCCCCTGATTTTCTCGGTGTTGAATTAGAGCGGGGCCCCGGGCCTATCCGGGCCGACCCGCCTTCTCCTATGGCGGAGTGCTGAGAGGAACGCCGCCCCAGCCAGGTGTCTGATGGGCCAGCCTACCGGCGGGAAATCACCAGGGCAGGATGACCATTTTCTGGCTGCGGCAGCCGCGACCTCCGGGGCGCATCTACCCCACGCCAGGCGCCAAGGGGGATGCACCACTTGAAGAGCTGCTTGGGTCGGATCACTTCGACTGTGGATAGCAGCTGAGAAATCAGCTCCGCAGCGGTCCAGGTTCCGGTTGAAGGGGAACGGTCGCGGGGAACAGTCACCTCCTGCCACCCCCGCAGATTCTGGATGCGAACCGTGATGGTGCCGGCATGATCAGAAACCGATCAGATTCGGGGATGAGCGATTGGTTCCAGATGATGGACACCAGCCACAAGAAATGTGATGATAATCACCATGAAGACCATGGCTTCCACTCCCCGCCGTACCGCTCTGACCATCGGTACCGCTGCCCTCGCTGCACTGGCGATGTTCACACCCCCGGTCTCTGCCACCGTCCCCTACGATGAAGGTCGCATCACCATAGGGAGCCCCTGGACCGGTCCAGCCCGCACCCTGAACGTCAACGTCAGCTCCGGCTGCTCCTACGTTAATGATGTTCCCACCATCCCCATCCTGCAGGTGAGCACCCGAGATCAGGCCTGGGAAGAGTATCTGCAGGCCACTTTCCAGGTATCCAGCACCGTGCCCTTCGTGCGCACCCGGGCAGAGATTCGTTGGCACAACCGCGACACCGGGGAACGTGGCACCGGTGTGGAGTACGGCATCAACGGGGCCATTCTCGGCGTTCAGCAGTGGGAAGTCAGTCCCGGCCTGACCGATGTGGAGGTGGTGGTCACCCAATCCCCGGGTGTACCCGTGGAGATCGGCCCCGTCCGCTCCCACACCGCCGCCGGAAATTTCAGCGTCACCGTCAACGGCTGCAGCGGTGCTTAATCTTGGATGATCCATCGATGTAACTCTAAAAGAACCTGGTTAGGCGCATCTACCTGCGGGGATGCTGTTGTAATGAGGGACAGAAAGGGGGTCAAGGGGTTAAGCACCCCTTGACCCGAAGACAAGAAAAAACCGCCACACCCGAAGGTGAGACGGTTATTCTTTAGCCAGCGATTGGCTTAGAGCGGGTGAACCTGCTGGGCCTGCGGGCCCTTGGCACCTTCACCGACCTCGAACTCAACCGGCTGGTTCTCCTCGAGGGTGCGGAAGCCGCCACCCTGGATCTCGGAGTAGTGGACGAAGAGATCAGCGGATCCGTCGGAAGGAGCAATGAAACCAAAGCCCTTTTCGCCGTTGAACCACTTAACAGTTCCCTGTGCCATAATGTGTTACCTTTTTCCTGATGATGGTGATGCTACGTTCGCCAGCATGATTCGCTGACGCCCGAGTCGTTGGAACTCCTTGTCAACCATCAACTTCCGCATTACTGCAGGGCTGAGGAAAACCAGGCGCTCGCGTGTACATCTCTTGCGAGCGCCTAGACACTGCGCACAGAAACCGCGACTAGGATCTAGTATGCCATGGATTGCGCCTGAGCGATAGTGCAAGCTTCAAAAATGTTTTTAGAAAGTGGGATGGAGGGCCGAAAACGGTCAAGATTTCATCTCCCGCCGGCCACTGCGCGCTGGCATTCTTGGGCCATTCGGAGACTCGGTTGATGATTACGGCGGCTGGATTGGGGTGACCACAGGCGAACATTGCTCCCCTAATCCTTTCCGTGAATCGAGTGCATCTTTCCATCTCCTATCAATGCTCGGCAGGTGGACGTGCGGTTCTTAACGCCCTCTTCAGTTCGAGACTTTGTTTTCAACCGGCGTATATAGTTAGCGGGCTGGGCGAATATAATTATTGAACGCTATTTACGCCATGTTGTGCTTGTTCAGGAGTGAATCCTTCAAAGATGAGTTGGTCATAAAGACCGGAAGCGGAAAACGCCGAGTATTCCGTATAGCTCTCTGCTGATTCAACTGCTTCTGCAAACCAATCTGCATTCACATTATCGATGGCATACTGCGCCTGCCCTGGTGTGAATTCCTCAAAGATGAGCTGGCCATAGAGACTGGTCGCCGAAAAGCCCGAGTAACCTAGCCCGGTGTTTTCACGGGAATGAAGAAAAGAGGGACAAGAAAGACAACGAAAGTGATCCTGACCAGGTAAAATGGTAGTTCTTGAAGCTTCCAAAACCAGGTCGAAAGGATCACCTTCTTAGGTGACAACTCACCAGCTTTCATATCGATACCCCCACCACTTCCCAGCTATGTTCCAACGCCGGACTCATGCTATTGGCCCAGGCCGCCGACCGGGTCGGTGTCGCCGATGCAATCGACACCGCACTCGGTGACCGGCAGAAGCCGAACCTGGTCCACACCACCGGCCACACCATGACCTCACTCGCCCTGGCCCTGGCAATCGGTGGTGATGATGCCACCGACATCAACCTGCTGAACCCACTGGTTGCCACCGGGCTGATCGATAAGATCCCCTCGGACTCCACGATCCACCGCCGCCACCACGAACTCCACGATTCCGGCGACGAGGACGAACACAGTGCTGAACTCATCGATGATGCCAGCACCGCAGCGGTGCTGGCCGGGATGAAAACCGCCCGCACCACAGCCTGGGGCATGTGTGGGAAACACAGTCCCGCCACCCGAGCCAGCCTGAAAAATCCCCTGGTCATCGACATCGACGCCACCGAAGTCGCATCTCACTCGGACAAAGAGCACGCGATGCCGACCTGGAAGAAACACTTCGGCTTCCACCCCTTAACTGCGATCATCGATCACGGAGCAGGACTGACCGGGGAGCCGACCGCAGTGCTCCTGCGCCCCGGCAACGCCGGCTCCAACACCGCCGATGACCACATCATGGTGCTGAATCAGACTTTGTCCGCGATCCCGGACCACACCGACGGTCACGACTGGGGCCGGCGCCTGCTGGTGCGCACCGATGCGGCCGGCGGATCGAAGAAATTCATCAACCATCTCGACCAACAAGGCCTGGCCTACTCGGTCGGGATCGGTACGTTTTGGCAGATCGCCGACATCGCTTCAACGCTGGGCGATAAGGTCAAACAGGGCATTATCCGCCCGGACGGCACCGTCAGTGACATCGATGACGCCTTGCGTCGCGGACATCACCAGTCGCATGCACTGCTGGGCCGGGGAACCCGTCGGCATCGCTTTGAACGACTATCCACCGGATATGCGGTTTATCATCCGCGTCGAACACGCCGCATCCGGTGCGCAGCTGCGCACCACAGATCTGGATGGCCGACGCATCGCAGATGTTTGTCACCAACCGGCCAGGACACGCCCAAACCGTCGATGTTCTCCACCGGGCACGTGGCCGGTGCGAGCAACGCATCCGCGACTTCAAGAACTGTGGCCTGGGAAAACTCCCACACACCGCCTTCCGGATGAACCAGGCGTGGGCCTACTCCGCGATGCTGGCGATGAATCTGATCAGCTGGGCCGGACTGATCACCGCCGCCACACCGCCACCATCAACCACATCCCGGCAACGGTGGTGGGTCTGGGAACCCAAAACCCTACGCGCCCGAATGCTATCGATCGCCGGTGTCGTGGTCCGGCACGCCAGACGCTTATACATCCGCTTCGATGGCGGTGCCGCTCACCGTGAGCTGTTGGAGCACGGCTTGTCCCGGCTGAGATCCACGGCCTGATCCCGGCACTTGTTGCCCCGCCTTTTCAACGCGCAGTCCACAGCCACCACTACTTAAAGGACCTTCGAACCTGGTCACCCCGGCACCAGCACCCGCCGGGATCTCGTCGATCTTTGCTGCTGCTACCCCCACGTACTCATCACGAAACGAATTCACGTGAAAAATTCGGGCTAAGGGTGTCCCACTTCCCAGGAAGTGGGACACCCGAGCCGAGAAGGACTGGCCAAAACGGCACCAGCTATCCCTTAAGGATGACGGCCGCCCTGAGCCGGTCGAAAATCCCTTAAAGATGGATGCGGTCCATGACCCGCACCACGGACGACCCGAACGCGGCCCGGCCGCTTCAGGGCTCCCGATCCGGGAGAAAGCTGTCGGCCAACAGTGCCAGTGAAGTCGCAGCCCCCTCGAGCAGCATCTCAGTCTCTTCCACTGGACTATTACGTCTAGACAGGTAGATCCCGTCGATCATTGCGACGGCCAGGGCACCGGTTTTGTCGGCGATATTCTCCGCCATCTGTGCTCCGTGTCGCTCATACGCCGCCCTGATCTGGCGATGCATGACCTCCACACCACGTCGATAGACCTCATCACAGACCTCATAGAAGGCCTTGCCTTCATGTCGCTGCCGGTTCAGACGGAACCTCAACTGCAGCTGCAGGAACTGGGCCTGCTCCGGATCGGTGATCAGCTCCATGCCTGACTGGATAAACATCCGCTTTACCTGCTCGGCCGCGGTCTCCGCCTGCCAGGCACGTTGCTCGACCCCCCCGAGGAACTGCACCGCCCCCCGCTCCATCACCGCAGCCAACACACCCTCCTTGCTGGAGAAATGCCAGTAGATGGAACTGGCCGGGAAACCTGATTCCTTCTCCAGCGCGGCAACTGTAGTGCCCTCAAATCCCCGCTCAGCCATAAGCCGAGCGGCGGCGTCGAGAATGGCTTTCCGCGTTGGCTCAGCCAATTCTCGACGCTTCTGATGCATGGGGAGATCTTTTGCGACCATGGCCCCACCCTAATCCACCCCTGCCCCCTCCCCTCGAAATCCCGGGCCAAGGCTGATTCCACCCTGTACCGACCAGGCCACATAAGGATGGCGTAGATCACTTTTTAAAAACACTTGCGTCAAAGATCTCAAAGTCCTACAGTCTGTAGTAATCACTACAGAAAGGAGATCGGTGATGCTGCAAGTCGATTTACGCTCAGAACAGGTGCAGGTCGGAGACCTGAACCTTCACCTGACCCGCTCGGGAGAAGGCTTTCCCCTGATCTGGTTGCACGGCAGTGGTCCGGGCGCCAGTGGGATGTCGAATTTCAAGGCAAACCTGTCCGCGTTCCAGGATTTCGAGAATCTCGTCTTCGACCACCCCCGCTTCGGTGAGTCCAGCCGCCCGCACATTGAGGAACCGCTGATCGCCTACAGCGGGGAGAAGATCCTGCAGGCCATCAGGACACTCGGCCTGGAGCAGGTCGATCTCATCGGCAACAGCTACGGCGGGGGTGTCGCCGCCTGGATCGCCGCCACCGCGCCTGAGCTGGTGCGCAATCTGGTGCTCATGGCACCCGGTGGATTAACCCCCAAGAATGTCACCGAGCACCGGGAGATGCCCTACGGCATCAAGCTCATCGGTAAAGCCATGACCGGCGGGGTGGATCGTCCCCTGATGGAGGAATTCGTCACGGCCATGGTCCATGACCCCGCCCTGGTCACCGATGAGCTCATCGACGAGCGTTATGAGGCCGCGCAGAAGAACAATCCCGAGATCGAGGGCATCCCGGTGATGGGTGACCTCGCGGATCTCCTGGGCAACATCACGGCCCGGACCCTGCTCATCTGGGGTCGGGAGGACCGCTTCCTCCCGCCGGCCTGGTCCCTGCTCTGGCTCGAGGCCATCACGGACTCCGAACTACACATCTATCCCCGCTGCGGACATTGGGCGCAGTACGAGCAACTCGATTCCTTCAATGAACTGACCGGCACTTTCCTCAGGAGGACAGCATGACCACCTACAATCCCGGCCCCCGTATCGCCCAGGTCGGAGGCATCAGCCTCAGCACCCCCGATCTGGAGAAGTCCCTCGGGTTCTTCCGTGATCTGCTCGGCATGGAAGTGGTCTTCCAGACCGAGGAGGTGGCCTACCTTCGCGGCTACATGGAACTGGGACATCATTCCCTGGTCCTTCGCCGCAGTGAGGAAGCCATCGTCGATTCCTACAGCCTGCGGGTGCAGCGTCCCGAAGATGTGGAGCTGTTCTACCACCAACTCCAAGCCCAGGACATCGATGTCATTGAGCTTCCCGCAGGCCAGGAACGCGGCCGCGGCGAGGCCATCCGTTTCCTGTGGCCCGGTGCCGGCCATCCCCTCGAGCTGTTCTACCACCTCGACAAGCCCGAGGCGCCCGAGGAGATCCGTTCCAAGCTGCCGTCGAACAGCTCCAAGCGCCGCGGACTGGGGGTGCGCCGCATCGACCACCTGAACCTCCAGTGCGCCCCCGGTGACATGAACCAGGCAGAAGGCTGGCTGCGCGAGAACCTGGGCTTTAAGCGCCGCGAGTTCATCCGCATCCCCGAGAACAATCTTGTCGTAGCCTCGTGGATGTCGGTGACCCCCCAGGTTCATGACATTGCCCTGGTGGCCAACCCCTTTGAGAAATCAGCGCAGCTGCACCACGTGGCCTTCAACCTGGAGAACTTCTCCGACCTGCTCACCGCCGCCGATGTGCTCAAGGACCATGACGTCCAATTCGACATCGGTCCCGGCAAGCACGGTATCGGCCAGGCCCTCTATCTCTACGTCCGTGACCCCGGTTCCGGACACCGCGTGGAGCTCTACGCCGGCGGTTACCTGGTCTTCGACCCCGACTGGGAGGCGATTGAGTGGACCCCTGCCACCGTCAGGGACGGGTTGACCTGGTTCGGTGACCCGCTGGAGATGGGCCCGGACAACTCCATGGCCCCCACCACCAACTCCGCCCCTCTGCGTCCCCGGGTTGTCCAACCGGTCTGATCTCCGGTGCGCCGTGTGAGCACGGCACACGGTCGGGGACTGGCTCTCCCCCGGCCCCTTCCTATCCTCACTCCCGTCGCCCCCCGGGGCGAGCCTTTCGAGAGAAAGAACCATTATGAGCAGTCAACTCCCCGACACTCAGGATTATGACTACGACGTGGTGATCGTCGGTTATGGACCCAGTGGCGTCACCGCAGCCAACTTCCTCGGCCAATACGGCATCTCCACCGGCGTCTTTGAACGCGCCGTGGATATCTATTCCCGGGCACGGGCTGTGACCATGGACGATTACACCATGCGCCTGTTCCAACAGGCCGGGTTGGATCACAAGCTCATGGCCGACATGGACCCCCGCAGCATCCTGCGCTGGAAGACTTATGACGGACATGAGTTCCTGCGCGTCTCTTCCCCCGACACCACCTATGGCCATCCCGCCAACTCCCAGATTTTCCAGCCCAGGGTGGAAAAGACCCTGCGCGAAGGAGTCGGGCGGTACACGGACAGTGTCGACGTCCACTTCAATCACGAGTTCGTCGACATCACCCAGGACTCAGACGGTGTGGGTCTCACCATCCGGGACCACACCACCAACACCACCCGAGAGGTACGCGCCAAATACGTCCTCGCCTGCGACGGTGGCAGCAGCCGGGTGCGTTCGCTCCTGAAGATGGAACTGCGCGGAAAATCCAAGCCCACCGAGTGGGTGATCGTCGACGCCAAGGTCAAAAGCTGGTGGCCTGAACGTGACCTGCTCACCTTCTGGTCCGACCCCGATCGACCCGTGGTGGACATGCCCCTGGCACTGGGCCATCACCGGTGGGAACTCCCCCTGCGGTCCCATGAAAAACGCGAGGACTTCGAGAGCCGCGAAGCCCTGTGGGAGTTGCTGGCACCCTTCGGAGTCACCGACGAGCAGGTGGAGATCCTGCAGCACGCCTTCTATACCCATCATGTGCTCATGGCCGACCGGTGGCGGAAGGACCGGGTATTTCTCGTCGGCGACGCCGCCCACATGATGCCTCCCTGGGCCGGCCAGGGCATGCAGTCCGGGGTCCGGGACGCCCACAATATCTCCTGGAAGCTGCGCCTGGTGCTGGAGGGACGCGCCCCGGACGGACTACTCGACCTCTACCAGGCCGAGCGGGAGCCGCATGTACGCGAGATGACCAAACTGGCCGAAATGCTGGGATTTTTCATCGAGGAACCCAACCCAACGAAGGTGGCCATCCGGAATCGGGCACTGCCGGTGCTGCAGAAACTTCCCGGGATCGGCCCCGTCATCAAAGAATTCAGGTTCAAGCCGGCGCCCACCGTTAAAAAGGGCTTTATCAACGGCCATGTTGGTCGTGGCACGGCGGTCGGGCGGATGATCCCCCAGCCCACGGTGGCCACCCGCAATGCCCATCAGAGCCTGCTGGATGATTTTCTCGGCGACGGATTCGCCATTCTGGGCTTTGATACCGATCCCCGGGAGAAGTTGACCGACGCCCAAATTACCTCCTGGGAGACCCTGGGTGCCACGTTCCGGACGGTACGCTCGACCACCCACGCACCGCACACCGATGACGACCTCATAGATTTCACGAACGTGCTGATGCCCTGGGCCAGGAAACACCGGGTTTCTGTGGTGGTGTTGCGCCCCGACCGGTTCGTCATGGCCACCGACCGCACCGGTCTTGATATCCCGCGCCTTGCGGGGACGTATGTGCAATCACCGGTGACCGCACCTGCCGCGTAGGAGGCCCCGAGCGCCGACGATTAACACATGAGTGCCCATGTTTCCTTTTCCACCTTTGGATACGGGAACGTGGGTATTTACGTCTTCTCATACTTATTTATGTCCTATATATAGGACCTCGAGAGGTGCCCAACTTGCAAGCACCTTGTTATCGGTCTTCCGAAGACCTTTGCTTGAATAGGGAAGCAGGACCACGCCTTCTCCGAGGACTAGGTCCTGTTCCGCGCCAACATGAGGAAGGGGCGGCTCGCGGTCCGGCGCAAGCCCGATCTGCACAGTAGGTCGTAAACATTAATGTCGCGGGCTACCGTGCGATACGGGAAGTCGGACGAAGAAGAGCCCAGTGACAGCTCATGCTATTTCGTCTCGTTGGGGTGGCTCGTGTGCACCTGCTCGAGAAACACGGTGTGTCCATCTACGTAGAACCAGATGCGTGCGGTGCCCTTCATGGTCGGCTTGTGCTGCCAGCGGTCATAGGTTTCCCTGCTCCGTTGGATCGTGGCGAGCTCGCCCTTCAGTCGATAGTTCGTCGGCGTCGTGGACAGGGGTGTTCTCGTCAGGAAGTCCCACGTCTCTGCCATGGGGTTGCGGATCGTCGCGACGAGGTCCCGCCACCCCTTGCGGGCGTTGGTGGTGGCGAAGCGGATTTCATACTCGGTCCTTTTCGGGGGACGGGGGACCAGCTCGTCCTTCTTGGCGGCTGCCACGACTAGGGGCGCTCTACGGTCTCGTTGTCATCGAGCCACTCGAGGTCGGTGCTGCCCAGTCCGGCAGCGAGGGCCGTGGCCGTCTCCTTCCAGGAGGTCAGCTCGGCCAGCGCCAGGTGAGGTTGTTCGGTGGAGAACGAGGCGCGTGCGGCGTCAACGAGGTCTTGTGCACAGGATTCACGGTCTGCCGGGGACAGCGCGAGCATCCAGGGGAAAGCCTTCGCCATGCGCTCGGCGAGCGTCCCGTGGTCCTCGATAGCGACGGTGATCAGCTGCGCGGCGAATTCAAGGAGACGCGCACGGCCGTCGGCCTCGCGCTGCGACATCAACACCAGTGCTTCGCCGTCGCGGCGTGTCACCGTGACGGGATGGTTCTCGGCCTCGGCGAAGACCTCGGCCGAGTGCTTGCTCAGATCCGAGGAGCGCCGTGTGCGGTTGGGGCGATCAGCTGTGATGGGCATGAACCCATCATATTCGGAACGTGTTCGGAAGTCCAGGGGTGAAAGAAAGGCAATGGGGCGCCATGCCCGCGCCGCATGAGGTGGTCCGGGTCTTTATAGGATCTCTCGCGATAACAGAACCATCAGGCAGGGCTGGCCGTAAACTCCCGCAAAAGAGATAGCCATCAGTCTTGCCGCCACAAGAGGCATAAGAGATTGCGCGGATAGAGGGTGTGGCGGGGTGTCGTGAACAGGGGCAGGCACGAGGCCTGGTACATACGGATTCGACCAAGAAAACGTAAGCACTTCAGGAGCACTCGTGCCTGCCCTTCCATCATTCATCATGAACCCCCTCTTCGACCAGTTCGCCGCGCTGATCCCCACCCGGGAAATATCTCATCCGTGGGGATGCCACCGGCCGAGGATCGCGGACCGGATCGTCTTCGACAAGCTCATCCAGGTCCTCGTCCTCGGCGCCTCGTACGCCAAGATCGCCGATTCCCCCTGTTCGGCCACCACGCTGCGTACCCGTCGGGATGAGTGGATCGCCGCCGGGATCTTCACCCAACTGGAGCAGCTGTGCCTGGAGTTCTACGACCGGATCGTCGGACTCGACCTGGAGAACGTGAGCGTGGACGGATGCATCGTCAAGGCCCCCTGCGGTGGGGAAGTCGCCGGCAGATCCCCGGTTGACCGGGGCAAACAGGGCACCAAACGCTCGTTGTTGGTCGACGGCAACGGTATCCCGCTGGGGTGTGTGCTCATCGGGGCGAACCGCCATGACTCCCCGTTGTTGCGTCCGACGTTGGAAAAGCTCGGCCGGTTCGAGTTTTACCTGCCCGAGGAGATCACGGTGCATCTGGACGCCGGCTACGACTCGAACAAGACCCGGACCCTGCTCACCGAACTCGGCTGCGACTGGGTCATCAGTAAGAAAGGCGAGCCCTTACAGGCCGGTGCCCGATGGGTCGTCGAGCGGACGAACTCCTGGCACAACCGGGGGTTCAAGAAACTCCTGATCTGCACCGAGCGTCGTGCCCGGGTCGTGGAGGCGTTTATCGCCCTGGCGAACGCGATTATCATCATCCGTCGGCTGGTCCGGGAAGCGTGGACGACCCACCGCTGGGATACCCGACCTGCCCGACGACCATGACCTCTATCCGCGCGATCTCTAAAAAGCGAGATAATCTAAACCCCTGCAAAGTGACTGGAAACAACCTGAAACCAGAACTTGCGCCTGCAACTCCCCCACTGCGCACTTCACAAACAACCGACACCAAAAACAAAAGAAACCGGAGGTCACACCCTCTTTCGAGTTTGTGATCTCCGGCTGTTGCAGTTCGAGAACTGCTCGCTGTGCCCGGGGGGGGACTTGAACCCCCACGCCCTTGCGGACACTGGCACCTGAAGCCAGCGCGTCTGCCATTCCGCCACCCGGGCAGGTGGTGAATCTTCGCGACTATTCGCCGCTCGACTGGATTAAAGATAGCATGCCCCACCGAGACTTATACAAATCGGCAGGTAGACCCGGGAAAACAGCGATAACTGCCGCTCTTTTGTGGCCATCTTGGCATTCGCTGACTCTACGAATTCGCGCCACTTGCCCCCTATACTGATGAAGAACGTATATCCGGCGATGAGTCCTTCCTTTTCCCCTCAAAGGAATTGGAGGGCATCATGTTGGGCGTGCGGCAACAAAACCGCAATAGAAAGATTCCATTATCCGTTAGAGATCATGAGCCCCTCAACCGAGGTGTTTGTGATCAGGCCGGTACCGGTATCTGGGGCTCAGGAAGCCCCAACCGGTGCCGGTTGGATTGTTCCCGTTAAAGGAGGAGGTCGCGAATGTCCATGTTGGGGCGTTTTGCCAAGCTTGATAGTGCCCTGCAGCGCGGCCTCGACAATAGCTTCGCCCTGGTCTTCGGTGGTCGTGTCGTGCCGCCGGAGATTGAGGAACTTCTGAAGCAGGAGGCCGAGGACAATATCTTCCAGCGGGAAGATGAACTCATCGAGGCCCCCAATGTCTACAGCGTGAGTGTGAGTGAGAAGGACTTCCTGAATCTTTCGGGTCAGAACCCGGAGTTGCCGATGTCTTTCGCCGACCAAATGTACCGCTACTGCCGTAACCACGGTTGGGCGCTGGTCGGTCCGGTGGTGGTCACCATCAGTCTGGATGCCGGTATGCGTACCGGCCAGCTGAAGGTGTCCTCAACCTCCTCGCCGCAGCCGGCGTCGCAAAGCGGTTTCGATGAAACCGAGTTGGATCGCCAGCCTGCCGCCGATGACTCCCCAGCAGCACAGGAGGGGCCCGCTTGGGCGGGTCCGGAGAGTCAGAATGCTCCCCCTTCTGCATCAGTTCCCCCGGTTGGCGGAGGTTCGGTTTTCCCGGTTGCACCGGGTAGCGTCTACCCTTCTGTCCATGCCGGGGAGGGACAATCCCCCGAAGAAAGTGAGAACATGAGCTTTTCCGGTCATCAGGAAGCACGAAGCAACGCCAACACCGAACACATGGAGGCGCAGACCCCGGGTGGGGGTCAGCAGGTGTCCGCGGGTTCCGGCCCAAAGGTGAGTCTGCTGCTGCAGGACGGTTCCAGCCGGACCTACCTGGTCCATGAGGGTTCCAACATCATCGGACGTAGCAATGATGTTGACTTCCGCCTGCCGGACACCGGGGTTTCCCGCCAGCATGCCGAGGTTACCTGGGATGGCCGGGATGCGGTTCTGGTTGATCTGCAGTCCACCAATGGAACCACCGTCAATGACACTCCGGTGGAAAACTGGTTGTTGGCGGACGGCGATGTGATCACCATGGGTCATTCTCATATCGAAGTTCGCATCACCGGGCTCTGATCCCCCGGTCATCGCCGCCCCCAACCAAGGAGGAACGCCACATGGATTCTATTGTGCTGCTGTCATTCCGGATCGCACTGCTCGTGCTGCTGTGGTTCTTCATTTTCATGGCCATGCGCACCATGCGCCGGGACGTCAATGCCGCAGCCGGGGTTTCTCCGCGCCGGTCCAAGGGTAAGGGTGGTGTCGCCGCTTCCGCTGCTGCACCTCCCCCCGCCCCGCCCCGAAAGCGGGGTGAGCAGGCCCGGGCACTGTCCATCGTGGATGGCCCGTTGAAGGGCTCCCACATGGAGATCACCTCCCTGCAGGATGTGGTAATGGGCCGCAGCCCGGACTGCACCTTCGTGCTGGGTGATGATTATGCCTCCGGGCGTCATGCCCGGCTCTTCCGTCGTGGCAATGACTGGTTCGTGGAGGACCTGGATTCCCGCAACGGCACCTTCGTCGGCGGGAACCGGATCGATCAGCCGGAACGTGTTGAGGTCGGCAGCGACATCAAGCTAGGTAGAACAACTGTGAGGCTGGTTCCGTGACCCTTCGACTGGATTTTGCCGCCGCTTCGGATCGCGGCCTGGTGCGTGGCAATAATGAGGACTCGGCTTATGCCGGCCCCCGCCTATTGGCCTTGGCTGATGGCATGGGTGGGCATGCGGCGGGCGAGATCGCCTCGCAGATCATGATCAGTCATCTGCAGGTGCTTGATGCCGACCCCGGTGACAATGACATGCTCGCCCTCCTGGGCGGGATGGCGGATGACGCCAACCTCGCCATCGCCGAGCATGTGCGCCAGCACCCCGAGACCGATGGCATGGGCACCACACTCTCCGCGTTGATGTTCAACGGCACCACCCTGGGGCTCTGCCATGTGGGTGACTCCCGTGGTTACCGGCTGCGGGACGGCATCCTGGAGCAGCTCACCGTCGATGACACTTTCGTGCAGTCCCTGGTAACCGAGGGCAAGCTCGACCCGGAGGATGTTTCCACCCACCCCCAGCGTTCCCTGATCCTCAAGGCCTACACCGGACGCCCCGTGGATCCGACTCTGATGACCCTGGAACCGCGCGTCGGGGACCGCCTGTTGCTCTGCTCTGATGGTCTCTCGGATCCGGTCACCCACTCCACCATCGAAACCACTCTCTCCACCGGCACCCCGGCTGAGGCCGCGACCCGTCTGGTGGAGCTGGCTCTGCGTTCCGGTGGTCCGGACAATGTCACGGTGATCATCGCCGATGTGGTTGAGGATCCGAATGCGGAAACCACCCGGGCCCTGCAGTCCCAGCCGATGACCGTCGGTGCCCTCAACGGAATACAGGAGGATGAGCCTCGCCCGGATACCGCGGCGGGCCGGGCAGCTGCCATCGCGCGCCGCCCCCAGACCATCTCCCCCAGCGGCCAGTCCCAGCCGCAGGCGTTGGGTGGCACCCCGGAACCTCCGGCGGCCGCCGATGAAGAGGAGGATCACACACCAGGGGAATCCTCTTCCCCCAGCCGTAAGCTGATCCCCCTGATCATCGTGCTGGTGCTGCTGGCCGCCCTGGCAGGTGGTGGTTGGTGGGCCGTGAAGAAGGTTCAGGAGAACTACTACGTGGCCACCGCCGCCGAGGACCGGATCGGGATCTGGAAGGGCGTGAACTACTCGGTCTTCGGCCGGGAACTCAATGAGGAATACCAGCTGGCCTGCATCAATGAGCAGGGTGGCTTGAAGATGGTCTCCCCTGGCGATCAGGGTGACTGTGAGCCTTTCAACCTGGATGACCTCCCCGAATCAACCCGGAATTCGGTGTCGGGTCTTCCCAGCGGCACCTATGACGAGGTGTTGGAGCAGATGCAGCGTCTGGCTGGTTCTGCCCTGCCGGTGTGTGTCACCCGGGAAGGTGCTGAAGCGGAACCGGCACCCCAGGATGCTGAGAACAGCGAAAGCGCCGCGCCTGCGGCCCAAGCAAATAGTGGGGATCGAAACACCCCCGGAGTCGACTGCCGGGAGGTGGGTGTGAGATGAGTGTTTTCAAGAAAATCGCCCTGCGGCGCACCGAGATGCTGCTGCTGATCCTGGCCGCGGTGATCGTCGCTGCCGCCCTGATCAACCTGGAACTGTCCCAGGGCAATGCCCTGAGCACCGAGATCCTCTGGCTCATCGGTGGTTTCATCGTGGTGTTCACCCTCGCACACCTGGCATTGTGCCTGCGGGCCCATCATGCCGACCAGGTGATTCTGCCGGTGGTGGCACTGCTCAATGGCCTGGGCCTGGTGATGGTCTACCGCCTGGACCTGGCCACGGGCAACACCATGGCCACCCGTCAGGTGATGTGGACCCTGGTGGCCATCATCCTGCTGATCGGGGTGCTGGTGATTGTCAAGGACCACCGGACACTGGGCCGTTATAGCTACCTGCTGGGACTGGTGGGTCTGGTGCTCCTGGCACTGCCCCTGGTCTGGCCCACCCAGATGAATGCGGACGCCCGCATCTGGATCTCCATCGGCCCCTTCTCGGTGCAGCCCGGTGAGTTCTCCAAGATCCTGCTGCTGCTTTTCTTCGCCCAGCTGCTGGTGAATAAGCGGGCCCTGTTCACGGTGGCCGGCTACCGGATCTTCGGCATGGAGTTCCCCCGCCTGCGTGACCTCGCCCCGATCCTCGCGGTCTGGGCGGTGGCCATCCTGATCATGGCGATCTCCAATGACTTCGGCCCGGCGCTGCTACTGTTCACCACGGTGCTCGGCATGCTCTACCTGGCCACCGGACGCACCTCCTGGCTGCTCATCGGCATGGTGCTGGTCGCCGTCGGTGCGGTCGGTATCTACACCATCTCCAGCAAGATCCAGGAGCGGGTGAACAACTTCATGGACCCCGTCGCCAACTATGACACCACCGGTTATCAGCTGAGCCAGGCCCTGTTCGGCATGTCCTGGGGCGGGCTCACCGGTACTGGTCTGGGCCAGGGTTATCCCGAGCAGGTGCCGGTGGCACACTCGGACTTCATTCTCGCCGCCGTCGGTGAGGAGCTGGGCCTGATCGGTCTGGCGGCTGTCCTGATCCTCTTCGCGGTCCTGGTGTCCCGGGGTTTCCGGGCGGCCCTGACGGTGAAGGATTCCTATGGCAAGCTGCTGGCCTCCGGGCTTTCCCTCACGGTGGCGATCCAGGTGTTCGTGGTCGTCGCCGGCGTCACCGCCCTGATGCCGATGACCGGCCTGACCACCCCCTTCATGTCCCAGGGTGGTTCCTCCCTGATGGCGAACTACATTCTGGTGGGTCTGCTGCTGCGGATCTCCCATTCCGCCCGCACTCCCGCCGAGGAATTGACTGTCCCCCAGGTGCCCACCGGCAATTCGGCACTGGCGGCCCAGTCCTATGGTCCGGATGAGCCGGAGACCGGTTTCTTCCAGCAGGTTCCCGACGTGTCTCCACAGTCCCGGCATGCCGGTCCCGGGCAACAGAACGGGCAGGTGAGCTAGATGAATCGTTCCATTCGTTTTGTTTCCATTTTCGCCCTGATCCTGACCCTGGTGCTGCTGGTGAATATCACTGTGGTGCAGGCTTTCCGTACGGATGAGTATGCCGATAATGCTTTGAATCATCGTGGGTTCCTGGAGATGCAGACTCAGCCGCGGGGTCAGATCACCGCGGGTGGTCAGGTGTTGGCTTCTTCCTGGCAGGATGAGGGTGATATTTTCCACCGCACCTATGATGCGGGCCGCCCTGAGGTGTGGGGTCCGATCGTCGGTTATCTCTCCGATATTTATGGGGCCGCGGGTCTGGAGGCCAGCCAGAATGACATTCTCAATGGCACTGATTCTTCCCTGGCCACTGCACGTTGGTTGGATACTTTGACGGGTGCGGAGAATAAGGGCGCCAATGTGGAGACCACGTTGATTCCGGCGGTGCAGGAGGCGGCCTATGACGCCCTGACCCGTAATGGTTATCAGGGGGCGGTGGTTGCGATGCGGCCCTCCACCGGTGAGATCCTCGGCCTGGCCTCCACCCCGGGTTATGACCCGAATGGGCTGGTTAATCCGGAAACCGCTCAGGACACCTGGTCGGCGTTGAATAATGATCCGGATAATCCGCTGATCAACAATGCCACCCAGGACACCCTGCCGCCGGGTTCGATCTTCAAGATCATCACCACCGCGGCCGGGCTGGAGAATGGTTATGGTCCGGGTTCTCCGCTGACCGGGGCTTCGGCGATCACTCTGCCGGGTACCACCACTCAGTTGACGAACTATGCCGGGCAGAGCTGTGCCGGTGGTGGCCAGGTCACCCTGGAGACAGCTTTCGCACTGTCCTGCAACACCGCTTTCGCTGAAATGTCGGTGGCGGTGGGTGCGGATGAGATGCAGGAGACCGCTGCTGCCTTCGGTGTGGGTGAGCAGTACAACCTGGGTATTCCCACCTCCCCCGGCGCGCTGGGTGAGGTGCCGGATGATGCGGCGTTGGCGCAGACCTCCATCGGTCAGCGTGATGTGACCATGTCGGCGTTGCAGGCCGCGGTGATGGCCTCGGTCGTCGCCAATGATGGGGTGCGGATGGCCCCCTATCTGTTGTCCCGGGTGACGGGTTCGGACCTGCAGGAACTGCGCAGCACTGATCCGGAGGAGATGAACCGGGCGATTGAGGAGGAGACGGCCACCACGCTGAAGAATCTGATGCTCGCCTCGGAGCGGAACACCTCCGGTTATAACGGTCAGGACATCGCCTCTAAGACGGGTACCGCCGAGCATGGTGAGGATGCCGCGCCGCACACCTGGTACGTGGCTTTCGGGCCGAGTGAGGATGCGGATGTCGCGGTCGCGGTCGTCGTCAAGGATGGCGGCGGTCAGGGCAGCAGCGCCACCGGTGGTTCGGTGGCTTCCCCGATCGGTCGCGAGGTTCTCAACGTGGCGTTGAATAACCTGCCCAGGGAGTGATGCTGCGATGACGAATGAGAATAATGGTGAGGACACCACCGGCCGGGAACGTCTCCAGGGTCTGATCGGTGAGGACTACCGTCTGCAGTGGATCATCGGGCATGGTGGCATGTCGACGGTCTGGTTGGCGGATGACATGGTCCATGAGCGGGAGGTCGCCATCAAGGTGCTCCGCCCGGAATTTTCCGATAACCGGGAGTTTCTCGATCGTTTCCGCAATGAGGCGATCGCGGCGGAGTCCATCGACTCCGAGAATGTGGTCCGCACCTATGATTTCCGGGAGATCCCGGACCCGGCCGGCCACACCTTCTGTTTCATCGCGATGGAATATGTCCGCGGTGAGTCCCTGGCGGATCTGCTGGCCCGGGAGGGTGGTCTCCATGAGGCATTGGCCCTGGATGTGATGGAGCAGGCGGCGCACGGTCTGGCGGTGATCCACCGGATGGGTCTGGTGCACCGTGACATCAAGCCGGGCAACATGATGGTCACCCAGAACGGTCAGGTGAAGATCACCGATTTCGGTATCGCCAAAGCGGCGGCCGCGGTGCCGCTGACCCGGACCGGCATGGTCGTCGGCACCGCCCAGTACGTGTCCCCGGAGCAGGCGCAGGGACAGACGGTGAGTGCCTCTTCGGATGTGTACTCCCTCGGCGTGGTCGGTTATGAGATGCTCTCCGGAAAGCGCCCCTTCACCGGTGATTCTTCGGTGTCGGTGGTCATCGCCCACATCAACCAGGCCCCGCCGGCGCTGCCCACCTCGGTCAGCGCGCAGGCCCGGGAGCTGATCGGTATTTCACTGCGCAAGGATCCCGGCACCCGTTTCGCGGATGGTAATGAACTGGCGTTGGCGGTGGCGGCGGTGCGTAATGGCAGCCGGCCGCCGCAGCCGAAGTCGGCGGCGATGGCCCGGCGCGCCCCGGAGCCTTCCCCTTCCGCCTCGACGGTGGCCTTGGGCAATGTCGCCCAGCCGACGATGCTGGGGATCCGCGCCGCGCAGGGCCCGGTGGTGCCGGGTCAGGGTGCTCCCCGGCCGGTGGCCCCGGCGGCGATCGCCCCGGCCCGGCCGATACGGGGTTCGGGGGGCGGGGGTTTCCTCACCGGTCTGTTGATCGCGATGGGTTTGGCGGCTGCCGCGGCGGGTGGGATCTACCTGGCGGCCAATGGTGCCTTCGACCGGGATGAGGAAACCACCTTCCCCCCCTCCCCGGAGGTGGTGACGGAATACATCACCCCCACTGAGGAGCAGCCCGGCACGGTGACTTCCCCGGACTGGGATCCGGTGCCTCAGCCGACCCCCACCCGGGAACCGAGCGAGACGCGGGAGACCCGGCCGGACACCACCCAGCCGCCGACTTCCGCACCCAGTTCGACCAGGGATGTGCCCCCACCAACCCTGGAGACCCTGCCCTCCAGCACCGCGCCGGCTCCCTCCCCCGGGAATGGAACCGGTGGTAACGGAAATGGTGGCGGCGGCGACGGAGATTCGGGTGCCGGAACAACGGAGATGCCGCAGAGCGCCCCGGAGGTTTCCTCCCCTGCGGTTTCCCCCCGGGAACCAGGTGCAGACAACCTCGACCGGGATCTTCCCGGCGGGCTCAATGACATGATGGAAGGCGGTGCGCTGTGAGCATGATGATCGGTGACCGTTATGAACTGCGGGAGAACATCGGCAACGGTGGCATGTCCCAGGTCTACGCGGCGGAGGACACCCTCATCGGGCGTGAAGTGGCGGTGAAGATGCTGCGGGTGGAACTCGCCCGGGACGCCAACTTCCGTGAGCGTTTCCGCCGTGAGGCCCAGAACTCGGGCAGGCTGAACCACCCCTCCATCGTCTCAATCTATGACACCGGCGAATCTGAGATCGACGGTATCGCCATCCCCTATATCGTCATGGAGCGGGTGCACGGCCGCACGCTTCGCGACGTCGTGCGCGAGGACGGTCCGCTCAGTCCGGCCGCCGCCGCCGAGGTGCTGGAGCCGGCCTGTGCCGCCCTACAGGCCTCCCATGAGGCGGGCATCATCCACCGTGACATAAAGCCGGCGAATATCATGATCACCAACACCGGCCGGGTGAAGGTGATGGATTTCGGTATTGCCCGTGCCCTGGATGACAACACCTCGGCGATGACCCAGACTTCCGCGGTGATCGGTACCGCCCAGTATCTCTCCCCGGAACAGGCCCGCGGTAAACCGGCGGATGCCCGTTCCGATATCTACGCCCTGGGTTGTGTGCTCTATGAGATCATCACCGGTCAGCCGCCTTTCGAGGGGGAAACCCCCTTCGCGGTGGCCTATCAGCATGTTCAGGAGGAGGCGACCCCACCTTCGGAGCTGATCAGTGGGCTCAACCCCACCGAATCCGTCAACGTGGATGCGGTGGTGCTGACCGCCATGGCCAAGCACCCCGCCGACCGCTACCAGGATGCCAATGAGATGGGCGCGGACCTGGACCTGCTGGCCCGTAATGCGGTGACCAAGGCGGCACGCACCCACCTCACCCCGGAGGCCGGGGGCGGTGCGGAGGCTGACACCCGGGTGTCCCGGGAGGCGAACCCCACCGCAGTGGTACCCGCCGATGATGCCCCGACCATCGTGGCCGGGGGCGGTTATGGTGCGGCCGGTGCCGGGGTTGCTGCGACACAGGTGCCGGCGGCGACTGGGGGAAACCGCTCCCTGGAAGGCCGACGGCCCACAGGACAGCGTAAAAACCGCTGGCTGGCCACCGTGGCTGCTCTGCTGACCGTGGTGGTGCTCGGCATGGTTGCCGTCTTCGCCTGGGATGCCTTCCGCCCCACCAGTGGCCCCGGTGGCACCCAGACCATTGAGATGGTGACCATTCCGGATGTCATCGACAAGCCGGCAAATGAGGCCGTCTCCGTGCTGGAGGAACTGGGTCTCAATGTGGATACCGCTGAGGAACCCAGCCCCGATATCGAGGAGGGCAATGTCATCCGGGTGGAACCGGTGGTTGGTTCCCAGCTGCAGGCCGGTGCCCGGGTCACGCTCGTGATCTCCACCGGTGAAGAGATGACCAATGTTCCCGACATCACCGGGATGACCACCGAGGCAGCGGCCCAGGCCCTGGCCGAGGCGGGCCTGGAACTGGACTCCACCGTCCGGGAGGAAACGGATGACAATGTGCCGGTCGGCCTGGTCATCGAACAGACCCCAGTGTCCGGCACCGAGCTGGCGAAGGGCTCCCGGGTTTCCATCACCGTCTCCACCGGTGCGGAACAGGTCCTCGTCCCTTCCCTGACCGGAATGCAGTGGTCCCAGGCGGAAAGCACCCTCATTTCCCTGGGTTTCACCCCCCAGGCGGAGTACATCGACTCCCAGGAAGATGAGGACACCGTGCTCAACGTCGACGCGCAGGGCAGCAACCTGCCGCGTGGCTCCGTGGTCACCGTCCAGGTGTCAAATGGCCAGCAGATCCTGATGCCGGACATCACCCGAGTGGACCGCGCGGATGCGCTGCGGGCACTGCGTGATGCCGGGTGGAGTGCACCGGACAGTTCCCTGGTGGCCGGTGACCCGGTGGGCACCGCGGTCCTGATCGACCAGGATCTGATTGCGGTGAGTTCCCCGGAGGAAGGTGCGGTGATCACCAAGGACACGCAGATCAATGTGCGCTACTACCGCTTTGATCTCAGCGTGCTCAACCCCATCGGTGACTTGCCTTGAAGCATTCCTCCCCTTCAGCTTCCGCCTGAACTGCGGTTCTAGCGCTGAAGGATAGAAAGATGTTCGGCCCCGGAGTTTTCTCCGGGGCCGAACATCTTTCAGGTGGCTGGACGGCCGGGGATATGGATGAGCGGCGGGGTGGTGGGTGCCCCTGAGACGGTGAGCTGCGGGACAATCCGACTTCTTAGCTGATTGCTTGAGGCGGTGAGCTGCTAGCATGTTTCTCAGGAAAGCCTGCACTCATCACGAAGGCCGAATTTTTGTGATTCCCTGGTTCCGGCGCTCCGGCAGCTGAGTCTGCGGGGGAATTTCGAGGGAGTGCAGCCAGCACAGAGCGAACCGATCCACGAAGGTGTGAACATGCCCAAGGCAAAAATCTCCAAGAACTCGGCACCCCAGGTTTCGAGTGGTGCAGCCAACCGCACCCCGGTGAAGATCAACACGGGTGGCACCCCGATGTGGTACAAGGTCATCATGTTCGGCCTGATCCTGCTGGGTCTGATCTGGCTGATCGTCAACTATCTCGCGGGCCCCCAGATCCCCTTCATGGCGGAGATCGGCCCCTGGAACTACGGCATTGGCTTCGGTCTCTTCATCATCGGGTTGCTGATGACCATGGGTTGGCGTTAAAGGTTTTGTAATTCCGCTGCCCACCCTGGGTGGCGTGGGCTGTTGTGGCAGGGAAATCCCCGGATCTTTTGTGATTCGGGGATTTTTTCGTGCTGCTTTCGGGGTCTGGGCCTGGGTTGGTGGCGCTGGTGTGGACGTTGCAGGAGGCGCGGGCGCGGGCTGGTGGCGCGGGCAACAAAGTGGCTAAGCGCAGCGGCACCGGGCAATTTATGTCTAAGTTCCGCTGGCTGGTCTCGACATAGGAGAATTCTTGTCATTCACTCTGCCCACTCCCCTGGGCTTCGGATAATTCTTGCGTTGGGGGAAGAACCGCAACTGATGGGAAGACCCGCAACGGCGCAATCTTTTGTCATTCACTCCCCCAGGAATATTGAGCGCGCAACTAAACAGCGCCCCCTCGAATCGACGCTAACCCTCGCTGAGCTGGCCGATCATTCTGACTGCAGCATTGCGGCAGGAGTTAAAAAGGGGGCATCTGAGCAAGCATCATCTTTTGTCATTCTCCCCCTCCCTGTCATGGGAGTTCACGCCGATGGCGGAGCTGTCTCACTTTTGTCATTTGGACCTGACCTCAGGCAGGCCAAGGTGCAGGGCACCTTAAGAGTCGAAGATTCCTGTGATTCATGAGTGGGTTTCACATGGTGTCCTGTTGCCCACCCTGCCCTTCACCATCGGATTGTGTTGTCAGCGATCATGGGTCGCTCTTCTTAGCGGCAGCCCCCACGAACTACCCGGGCACTCCACAGTCTTTTCCTCATCGAGCCACTCAAGGTTGGTGCTACCCAACCCGGCGCGGCTATTGGGCGGAGGGACGAGGCACCCGCGCGGCGTCGATAAGGTCTTGTGCACCGGATTCACGGTCTTCCGAAGACAGTGCGAGCGTCCCGTTGTCTTTGATGGCGACAGTGATGATCCTCGGCCTCAGCGACACCCCGCAAATATGTCGGCCAGCGGAAGAACACCATGAATTTCCGATCCAGGAGAGCCGCAATATGACCACCGTGACATCCATCCCCGCAGAACTCCACACCGCCACCACAACTCGTCTCAGCCAGAATATTGGAGCACTGATTGAGGGGATCCACATTTCCGGTGATATCTCCGATGCCGAAGTTGAGTACATCCACACCGCGCTGGCGACCCACAAGGTGGTTGCCTTCCGCAATCAGCACCATGTCGATGATGAGGTGCAGTACGCCTTCGCCCAGCGCTTGGGGGTCCCCACGATTGCCCATCCGACCGTGACTTCCCGGGGCAGAGACCATCTGTCCATCGAGGGGGCCGCCAATTCCTGGCACACCGATGTCTCCTTCATTGACCGGATCCCCAAGGCCTCGATCCTGCGTTCACCGGTGATCCCCTCCTACGGTGGCGCCACCCAATGGGCGAATACCGTGGCGGCCTATAACAAGCTCCCTAAACCGCTGCGTGTTCTCGCCGATAACCTCTGGGCGGTCCACTCCAATGAGTATGACTACGCCTCCGCCGGCATCGAACGTGGTGTTCGCGGTGAGACCTATCACGAGAAATTCATCAGCACGTACTACGAAACCGAGCACCCCGTCGTTCATGTCCACCCGGAGACCGGGGAACGTTCCCTGCTGCTCGGGCACTTCGTGAAGAACTTCGTTGGCCTGCGCTCTTATGAATCCACTGATCTTTTCCGGATCTTCCAGGAGCGCATCCTCAAGCCGGGCAACACCTTCCGCTGGCAGTGGTCCGAGGGGGATCTGGTCATCTGGGATAACCACGCCACCCAGCACTATGGTTTCGCCGACTTCGGTGAGCAGGAACGGGTGGTCCGCCGGGTCACCCTGGCCGGCGCCGTCCCGACCTCCGTCGCCGGGGAGAAGTCCCGGATCATCGTCGGCGATGCCTCCCACTACTCCCCCATTGAGGAGCCTCACCCCATCCAGTACTTCGAAGGTGATATCGCCTCACGTCCCGCCACCGACTAATTTAGCCTCAACCCCCACCCGCAGCCCGCGCTTCCCCACTCTGGGCGCATCCTCATTTTTGATTGGCACATTTAGTGCCATTTTTCTTGAGGTGAACCCCTCCCCGCCCTTTTCGACCGCAACCAAAACACCCCCTTCTGCCCCGACCTCTGACCCAAGGATGAGGGGGTGCTTTTTCCTTTTTCTACGATAGGGCGAGCGGGTTCTTATTGAGGGTGGACCCTTGACAGGCTCGGTGATGACAAGTCTGTTCCGCTCGGAGCAGGATGCATCAGCAGCCAATGGGGATTCTTCTCGCCGGTGGTGGTCGTCAATATCAGAAAGTGCGTGCAGGCCCTGCCCTGGCACATAGCTATATGAAATCAGCTATTGACTACTACTTTCACCCCTCGTACGGTCTGGGCGGAAATCATCAGAAGCCCTGTTCACAACGTTTCGACAATCCCGATGAAGCACACCTAGCGCGTGCCACGGGCCCCGATCGCTTGCCTGCGAAACTCGGTGGGAGTGCATCCTTCGATTCGCTTGAACACCTGCCCGAAGTGCGATGGGTTCTGCACGCCCCACCGCTGAAGGAGCTTTTCGACTGGCACCATGGCGAACTCTTCCAGCGCCAGATCTGCTCTCACTCTCTCCATGCGCCGCAACCGGATGTAGCTGGCGCAGGTCATCCCTGACTGCTTGAAGATCTGATGCAGGTAACGAACAGAAATGTGAGCGGAGTCCGCCACCATCTGGGGGTTGAGTTGAGGATCCGACAAGTTCGCCTCAATGAAGATGAGGCACTGCTCCAGCAACTCCGCTGCAGGAGATTGAAGAGAATCTTCCTCGGACGGGTGCAGATCCCCCAGCATTGCCTCAATGAGACCGACAAGGTGGTTTGCTACCGCCGCCCGAGCCGACGATGTAAGCGTGGGTTCCGTGGGGTACAGCCCCGTCAGAAAGTTCAATATCGGTGGTGCCAGACCCTGATTGCCGTCAAAGGTCAGTGCCCCGAGCCCTTCCCACCGTTTTGACCTGGTGTTGAGGCGGTCAAGGGGAATGCGGACGCTATGGCTTTGGTAGTCGCCGTAGCACTCGAGCTGGGCCGGTTTGCTGGACAAATACAACCCGATCTGGCCGGGAGTCAGCTGAACTTGTTTGCCGTGCTGGGTGAGCTTCAGCATGCCGCCAACCTGGAAGGTGACGATGACATACTCGTCATCCTCGTTCCTGACGTGCTCGACAGTGCGTTCGGCGGTGTGATCCCTAGTCGCCATGGAGAAAATGCTGGCGCTGAGGAATTTTGCGGCTTGAAAGTCACCCTGAAAGGCGTTGTCGTCCTGGACCGCAAACCGGAACGGCATGACATCGTTGCCGACCCTTTCGCCCCAGGCCTCGAGATTTTGTCGGCGGCCACTCGATTCAATGCCCACCCCACCCAACCACGATTCATGCTTCATGACACATAAACCTAGCACTGTGCCGAAAATCATAAAGATGCACGGAATCGAGAGGGGTGCTCACGCAATCGATAGGGCAAAGCTTGTGACTCCGCTTACATTATGGGAACACCGCTACACCGAGAGACAAGGAAGACCATGACTACGACCTTAGGAACCTCGAACCGCACCGGCCTCAACCCGGGACACGAGTTTGAAGCGCTCATGGACCGCCTCGACGGAATCACCGACCTTTTGAGGGCCAACGGTGAGAAGAACGAGGAACTTGGACACCTGACCGATGAGAGCTTTCAGGCGCTTAAAGACGTCGGCGCTTTCAAGATCGGTATTCCGGAAAAACTCGGTGGCTACGAGCTAAAGCCCACCCAGACGATCGCGGTCCTGGAAAAGGTATCTCGGGCAGATCCGGCCTCCGGCTGGGTGCTCATGGTGCTGCAGATGATTTCCGGGACCACCGCCGCCTACCTGCCGGAGGAGGCGCAGCGCGAGCTGTTCCCCGAAGACGGCGAACACGCGCTCGTCGCCGGCCAGGGCACCCGGTTCGGCAAAGCCGAGCGTGTCGACGGCGGTTACAAGGTCAGCGGCAACTGGTTCTTCGGCTCGGGTATGCCCCACGCAAACTGGATTCATACCGGCGCCATCGACGAGGAAAACGGCCGCGTCATGATGGTGCACTTCCCCCGGGAGAAGGCCAGTCTTAACGGCAACTGGGACGTGCTCGGCCTGCGCGCGACCGGCAGCATCGATTACTCATGCGAAGACGTGTTTGTTCCGGATGCTTACGTCTACGAGCCCAACACGACCAACCCCCTGGCCGGTGGTGCCCTGTACAAAACCGGCTTGGCACTGATGTCAGGGATCTGTCACACCGGGTGGGCGCTCGGCGTCGGTCGCCGCTTCCTCGACGAGATGCAGGAGCACGCCGCCAAGAAGAAGAACCAGCCCGGTGCATCCACCAACACCGATCAATTCCACGCCGAATACGCCAAGGCCGAGGCTCGGATGCGCTCCGCACGCGCATGGGCGATGGAGGTGTGGACGGACAACGAGCGCATCCTTGACGCCGGTGAAAAGTTGACCATGCAGCAGGAGACACTGACCCGCCTCGTTCTCAATAACAGCACCTGGGCGGCCCACGACGTCAGTCAGACCGTTCACCTGTGGACCGCTACCGCCCTTGCCCGCCGTGGTGACCTCCAGCGCACGTTCCGCGACATGCACGTCGGCACCGGTCACGTCACCAGCGGACCCGTTGTCTTGCAGCAGGTCGGCAAGTACCTCGCAGGTTTGACCACCCCTGATTCCCACTGGAACTTCTTCAACCTCGAAGAACCCACCCCGTTCGAGTAACAGCCTAGGACGAAAGAGAATACCCATGACTACGATGACTGCGGTCCCTACCCAGACCCGCTCCGCGGAAATGTCTCAGGATTTCCGCAACGCCTTTCGAACGCACCCCGCCGGTGTCGCCATCGTCACCGCGGATCCTGGAACCGGCCCGGTCGGCCTGACCGCCACCAGCGTCAGCAGTGTCTCCGCCGATCCTCCGACGATCGCCCTCAACCTTTCCGCCCTTTCTCGTTCCGCCCAAAAGATCCGCACTGCAGAGCATGTGGTCGTCCACCTTCTCGGCAGGGAGCAACTCGACCTGGCTCAGCTGTTTGCCACACCCGGTGCCGATCGCTTCGGTGATACGTCCCTGTGGGATCGACTTCCGTCGGGCGAGCCGTACCTGCTGAATTCCCGTGTATGGATGCGTGGCAAGATCGTCGGTTCCATCGATGTCAACGGGTCCACGCTGGCAGCTATCGAACTGGTGGAAACTCATGTCGATACATCGGCAGAACCCACCCCACTGGTCTATTGCAGCCGAACATGGCACAAGCTGTCGGAAATGAGTTCCGTGTCTCCGACTGCGTGACATCAGTACGGCATTTTTCCACCCCTCAATTGCGTGAATCCAGGAGACCCACATGTCATTTGATGAAGCGACGAGCAGCTTTCTTACCGCCGCAGCGGAAAACGCCGGCGATCGCCCGCTCTGGGAGATGTCCGCCCCCGAAGCACGCGAAGCCACATCCGGTCTGGATGAGTTGTACGGCCCCGGCCCAGAAATGGACAAGGCGCGTGACTATCAGGTCACGGGTGAGGACGGCGGGGAATTTACCGTTCGCGTCCTACTTCCTTCCCCTTCCCCCACCGCCGTAGTTGTTTACTACCACGGTGGAGGATGGGTACTGGAAAATCTCACGGGTTACGACACCCTCGGACGGCAACTCGCCGAGAAGTCCGGTGCGGCTGTGGTGTTGGTGGAGTACCGCAAGGCCCCAGAACACCCTTTCCCCATCCCCGTTGGAGATGCGTGGGCTGGCTTGAAATGGGCGGAGGAAAATGTCGCGAAACAGGGCGGGCAGTTCCTTCCTCTCATGGTCGCCGGCGACAGTGCCGGAGCAAACCTAGCCGCTGTCGTTGCTCAGCGAGCTCGTGATGAAGACTCGTCCATGCTGCAGGCACAGATTCTGGTCTGCCCGGTCACCGACGCTGATTTCACCCGCGGCTCCTACCTCGCCGCGGAAAACCAGACGCTGGTCTCCCTCGACGCAATGCAGTGGTTCTGGGATCAGTACGCTCCGGATGTCACTGATCGAAGTAACCCGGCAGCGACCCCGCTCAACGCCCAGTCGTTGGCCGGTCTTCCCCCAGCATTAGTCATCACTGCTGAACACGATGTGCTTCGTGACGAGGGTGAAGCCTACGCGGATGCCCTGCAGGAAGCCGGCGTCGAGGTGGAACATCACCGGTGGGAAGGCCAAATGCACACCTTCTTTTCCATGGTTAACGTCCTACCGGGCAGCGCCGAAGCCATTGATCTGGTCACGAAGCGAATTAAAAACTTTGCAGGAAATGCTGCTGCAAAGCCGGTCCGGGTGACTATCGCGACCTAAAAGAAGTGATGAGCGAGCGAATCGAATCCACTTCACACCATGATTGGTCGATGGCGCAACCCACATCATTTCCATGATGGGTGCGCGGAAAGAACAGGGCAATGAGCTCCTTAAGTTTTACTCACGACACCCTCTCCCAACGAGTGGTGCTCGACAGTGGTCGGGTCATTGAGCGAGTCCTCAGCGAGGCAGCGCAGCTGGGAATGAGCAGGCCGATGCTCATCTCCACCGAAGGCACCCACGAGGTGGCCGACAAACTGGCGGCCGTCCTCTCTCCCGCCGAGCACTGGCGGGATGCCGTGCAGCACGTACCGCGTTCAGTCGCGGACGCCGCCACCACGGTAGCCCGGAACTCCGGGGTGGACGGATTAATAAGCATCGGCGGAGGCTCAGCCACCGGCCTGGCCAAGGCCATCGCCCTGGACACTTCCTTACCCATCATCGCGGTGCCAACAACCTACGCTGCTTCTGAAGCCACCCCAGTGTGGGGCATCACGGAGGAGCGCACCAAGACCACCGGGGTGAACCCGGTTGTCCTGCCTGCGGTGGTGATCTACGACGCCGATCTGGTGGCCACCCTGCCACCGGGCATGGCCATCGCCTCCGGGCTCAATGCCCTGGCCCACAGCATCGACTCCCTCTGGGCGCCGCAGGCGGACCCAATCAACCGGGCACTGGGACTCGAATCGGCTCGCGCCCTGGCGTCAGCTCTGCGGGCTCTGTCCGCAGACAGCGGACAGCAGGCCCGGGAGCAGGCGCTCTACGGCTGTTATCTCTCCGGGGTAGCGTTCGCCTCCGCTGGTTCCGGGCTGCACCACAAGATCTGCCACGTGTTGGGAGGGACCTTTAACCTGCCGCACGCCGAGACCCATGCGGTGGTTCTGCGCTACGTCGCCGCCCTCAATCTTCCCGCGATCCCAGAGATCTCCGAGGCCCTGGCCCAGGCACTGGGAGGCGACGACGCAATCACCGAACTCAACGGCCTCTACCAGGAAATCGGTGCCTCGGGGTCCCTGTCCGAACTGGGCATGCCAGAAAGCGGCATCACCGAGGCGGTGGACCGGGTGCTAGCTGCGGCACCGACCGGCAACCCCAGGAAAGTCACACATGACAACATCACCGCGCTGATCACCGCTGCCTTCCACGGCGATGATCCGGCCCGCATCAACGAATTCGTCGAAGGAAGAACCCGATGACCCAGACACTTCACACCCCCCACATCTCCGATGCTCAGCGTCAGGTGGAGGACGACCTCGTCGACCGAGTCGTCGCCTCCTTCGACCACTGCGAGAACCCGCGCCTGAAGCTGCTCATGCAGCGCCTGACGGTGCACCTGCATGATTTCATCCGGGATGTGCGCCTGACCGAGGAGGAATGGAACCAGGCCATCGAGTTCCTCACCGCCGTCGGACACATCACCGACGACAAACGCCAGGAGTTCGTCTTGCTGTCGGACACTCTGGGGGCCTCGATGCAGACCATCGCCGTCAACAACGAAGCCTATGAGGATGCCACCGAGGCCACCGTCTTCGGCCCCTTCTTCCTCGACGACGCCCCCGAGGTCACCCACGGCGGCGACATCGCCGGCGGCGCCCAAGGCCAGCCCGCGTGGGTAGAGGGAACCATCACCGACACCGACGGCAATCCCATCCCGAATGCCCGCATCGAGGTGTGGGAGTGCGACGAGGACGGCCTCTACGACGTGCAGTACGACGATAACCGCATGGCAGGCCGGGCCTATCTCCACACCGACGAGCAGGGCAACTACCGGTTCTGGGGCCTGACCCCGGTGCCGTACCCGATCCCCCACGACGGCCCGGTGGGCCAGATGCTGCAGTCCGTGGGCCGCTCACCGGTACGTGCCGCACACCTGCACTTCATGGTCACCGCCCCGGAGTACCGCACCCTGGTCACCCACATCTTCGTTGACGGTGACCCCCAGTTGGAGATCGGTGACTCCGTCTTCGGGGTCAAGGACTCGTTGATCAAGACCTTCGAGCAGCAACCCGCCGGCACCCCGACCCCGGACGGACGAGATGTGTCGGGGATGGGCGACGGGACCTGGGCGAAGACCCGTTTCGATATCGTGCTGGCCCCCGTCACCACATAGACAACTTTAGGAGAACTGATCATCATGACCACCACCACTTCCGCAGATTTCAGCACCGACGTTTTCATCGTGGGTTCCGGCCCCGCGGGCTCCTCAGCAGCCCTCTTCCTGTCCACATACGGCATCAACTGCGTCGTGGCCAGTAAATACGCCAACACCGCCAACACCCCACGAGCGCACATCACCAACCAGCGCACCGTGGAGCTCATGCGGGATATGGGTATCGAAGACCAAATCAAGGCCGAAGAAGTCCCCCACTCCATGATCGGGGAAACAGTGTTCTGCACCGCCATCAACGGCGAGGAATTCGGCCGCGTCCACTCCTGGGGTACCGGCCCGGACCGGGAGGGCGAATACGTTGCCGCCTCCCCGACGTTGAACTGCGATCTTCCCCAGACCCACTTCGAGCCGATCCTGGTGCGTAATGCCATGGCCCGCGGGGCGGTGTTCCGCTGGAAGACCGAATACGTCTCCCACACCCAAGATGCTGACGGCGTGCACACGACTGTCCGTGACCGGTTGACCGGTCACACCTACACTGTCCACTCGAAGTACCTCATCGGCGCTGATGGTGGGCGCTCTCAGATCGCCGCAGACCTCGAGCTACCCATGGATGGGGAAATGGGGGTCGGTGGGTCCATGAACATCCACTGTGACATGGACCTGAGCGAGTACTGCCAGGACCGCCAGTCCTCGCTGTACTGGGTCCTCCAGCCCGGGGCCTCTGTCGGCGGTATCGGCCTCGGCCTGGTGCGTATGGTCCGGCCCTGGAACGAGTGGCTGGTCACCTGGGGTTACGACATCAACCAGCCCCCGCCGGAAATGGACGATTCCAAGGCCGCAGACATCGTGCGTAACTTAGTCGGCATCCCTGATCTGGAGGTCAAGGTCCACCACTGGTCGCTGTGGACGGTCAACGACATCTACGCCACGCAGAACATGAAGGGACGCGTGCTCTGTGTTGGCGATGCCGTCCATCGTCACCCGCCGAGCAACGGCCTGGGGTCGAACACTTCCATCCAGGATTCCTACAACATCGCCTGGAAGCTGGCCATGATCCTCAACGGTAAGGCCGGTGAGGAGCTCATCGACTCCTACCAGGATGAGCGGGTACCGGTCGCCCGGCAGATCGTGCGCCGAGCCAACAAGTCCATCACTGAATTCGACCATGTTCTCGGTGCCCTCGGTATCGATCCGGCAGATGATGCCGAGGCCATGCAAGCGGCGATGGATGTCCGCAAGCAGCCAACCGAGGAAGGCGAACGTCGCCGTCAGGCCCTCCACAACGCTCTGAAGATCAAGAACTACGAGTTCAATGCCCTGGGTGTGGAGATGGGACAGCGTTACGAATCTACGGCCGTGGTTGCTGACGGCACCCCGTGGCCGGCCCAGGAAACCGATCCAGAGCTGCACTACCAGCCGACGACGCACCCAGGTGCGCGCCTGCCGCACGCCTGGCTCAGCTCGCCCAACCCCGCGGCACCAAAGATCTCTACTCTCGACATCTGCGGTGGGGGACACTTCACGGTGCTCACCGGCACCAACGGACAGGCCTGGGTGGACGCCGCCCAGACCCTTTCCGAGGAGCTCGGAATCGAGATCCCTGCGTACCAGATCGGCCCCGACCAGGACTACACCGACACCTACGGCGACTGGTTCCGACTCCGTGAGATCGCCGACGACGGATGTCTGCTGGTTCGCCCGGACAACCACGTCGGCTACCGCGAGATGCGCCTGGTTGTGGACCCCACGGCCGTGCTTCGCGACGCCCTCGGTACCATCCTGCACCGTAAGAACAGCGAAAACACAGAGCAGCTCATCGAAGACGGTGAGAGCCTGCGCCTTGCCCACCACGAGCTACAGACGGTGGACGCGCAGTAACCGGTCGTAGCTTTCCTTCATCACCGTGCGAGGGTGTGGGCAAGGCGCACAGCGGGTTCCGGATTCACCAGCACCTGGTGGAGCAACCATTTTCTACCAGGACGCGTGGATGTCGAACAAGCAAGCAACAACACCTAAACCCAACAACGCCACAACCGGCCTGGTTGTGGCGTTGTTTTCTTCGCCTGTTGTCACCAGTGTTGAGACGGTTCCGGCCCTTGCTGAGCCGATCAACGCCTGGGCCACCGGTTGGGCCCCTATTTCCGTGAACATGCCGCTGGTATCGCTGGTGTAACGCCTCCCCTGCCCCTGACTGGAGACATGGCCGCGTGGGCCAGCCAACACATGATCAATCGGGGATAGGTCCCAAAGGGCAGGCCGTAGGCCGAGGACATGCTGACCGAGAGATTACCGTTTTCAGCGATACAGATCGGTTGATGCTGTTTGCGGTAGGGAAAAGATACCTGAGGACCCGACCCCCAGATAGCGAGCTCTACAACAGAACGCAGATGCACGCGTTAGCTGCTGACACCGAACGCCTTAGCAATGGTCGAGTCATCTGCCACAACTTCCAATATGAAAGCAGCCAGATCACCCCGGGGAATGGTTCCGCCCTACATTTCCCCATCAGAGACCTCATATGCCCGCCACGTGCCATGAGCAGGAGCATCCTTCAGTCCGGTCGGGCGAACAATGGTCCAATTGAGTCCAGACTCCCGCACTGCATTCTTGGTTTCACGGCGCCCACCAAACAGGGGTCAGGTCCAAAGACCGCTGATTAATAACGACATCTAGCAGCTTTAGATCAGGCGCCGCTCCCGGGCGATGTTGATCGCTGCCGTCCGGTTTTCCACCCCGAGCTTCTGATAGATGTGCACCAGGTGGGTTTTCACCGTTGCCTCTGAAATAAACAGCGACTTGGCCAGTTTCTTATTCGATGCTCCGGTGGATAATGCCTGGAGAATCTCGATCTCTCGGACCGAGAGCATCTGCTGTGGCTTACCCACCCGCTCCATGAGCGCTGCGGCCACCTCCGGGGAAAGCGTGCGACGGCCATCGGCGGTGGCGATCACGGCATCGTGAAGCATGTGCTCGGGCGCGTCTTTGAGCAGATAGCCCAGGGCACCTGCTTCGATGGCGGCCACGATGTCGGCCTCCGTGTCATAGGTGGTCAAGATCAACACCGGCGGGCCACCGGCCTCGCTGAGTTTTCGGGCGGCGGTGATGCCGTCCATGCCGGGCATCTGGATGTCCATCACCACCACATCCACCTCCTCGGCTGGGGCCAGCGCTGCTTGGCCGGTAGCGCCCTCGGCCACCACGGTGATGTCAGCGAAGTCGTCCAGGATCGTGCGCAACCCAGCGCGAACCACCGGGTGGTCATCAATGAGCATCACGCGGATCATCAGATCTCCTTCTGGGACGAGCGGGCAGAGGTCAACGGAATCTGCACTGCCAGCACGGTGCCCTCTCCCGGTTCGGACTCGATCGCGAGATTACCGCTGAGCGCGGTTAAGCGTCGAGACAATCCATCCAGGCCGTAGCTATCCGCCCCCACGGCAGTCGGGTCGAAGCCAGTGCCGTCATCGAAGACATCCAAGGTCAGTTCTAGGTCCCATACGGCCAGGGTGACCACCACGGTGTCCGCGGCAGCATGCTTGACCACGTTCGTGAGTGCTTCCTGGCACACCCGTACTACTGCGGTGGCGACTGTCTCCGGCAGCTCCCGGCGGGCGTCGCCGGCCAGCTGCAGCGAGATCGCCAGGGGCCGACCCAACGCCTGCTGCCGATCCTCGACCCGCCGGATGACCTCCCGCAGCGCAGTCGGCAGATCAGTGCCCAGGGAAGGGGCGGCTAGATTGCGGACGAAGCGGCGAGCCTCCGCGAGATTATCGCCCGCCGCTTCTTCGATCGTCTTCAGCTGTTGGGAAGTGGCTGCCGTATCACCCTGGCGCAGGCTGTTACCGGCGGCTCGGGAAACCAGCAGAATCGAAGATAACCCCTGGGCCACGGTGTCATGGATCTCCCGGGATAACCGCTCGCGTTCCTCCAACCGACCAGCCTGGTGTTCACTTAACGCCAGTTCCTCGCGGGTGGTGCGCAGTTGCTCAGCCACCTGCTGGTGGTGACGGACCTCTGAATGCAGGGCCCGGTAGGTGTAATAGACGGCCACCGCGAAGACGACGCCGATCAACGGCCCGATGGCCGAGGAGATCCCCCAGTCCGCTGGATGCAGGAGCACCGACCCAAAGGCAGCGACCGCCCACAGCACCATCACCGCGATCAGTCCCATGACTCGCGGTAGCAGGTGCAGGAAGAGGAAGACCAGCGGAAAGAGCAGCCAGACGAAATCCTGGCTGTGGAGGACCAACCCGATCCACAGTGCCGTCACCGCCGCCAGCCACCATGGTGCGCCATACGATGGGTTGAACGGAGCACGTCCCCGAGCAAACCGATCCTCCCACATGGTGCCGAGCAGATATATGACCGCCAGTGTGCAGGCCAGCGGCAACACCGGAGTGGTGTGTGCGCGGTCCAGATCGCCAGCGAGGTAGCGCAGGAGTCCGAAGACCAGCAGAAACGCGAACATCATATGCAGGGCCACCCGCAGCAGTAACAACACGTGCACCAGGGGGCGGGCGGTGCTGTCGCGTGCGCTGGTGTGCATGGAATCGGCGCCTGACGCTGGGGTGGTGGTGGGGACAGGGGTGCTCACAGCACCTCAGGCTAGTCCACCAACGGGATGAACCGAATCAACCAGATGGTTGACCCAGGGTTCAACGAGATACCCGATGTATGTGCTGACCTGGCCGAACACAATGGAAACCAGCACGTAACCAGCTGTTGCATCAAGGAAGGCACCTCATATGTTTCTCGGTCTGCGCGACCTCGTCCACGCTAAGGGGAGGTTCACTCTCATCGGCGCGGTCGTGGGGCTGATCACCCTCCTGTTGGTCATGCTCACCGGTTTGACCGGTGGACTTGGTCAGCAGAACACCTCCGCTCTGGAAGAACTGGATCCGGATCGCTACGTATTCACCGCCACCAACCCGGACGCGGAGGACGCAGACGTCTCCTTCACCGATAGCCAGGTCAACAGTGAACTGGTTGAGCAGTGGCAGGGCATGGTTGGAGTTGACACAGTCGTGCCACTCGGTGCCACCCAGACCCGTCTGGAGGCCACCGGGGCGTCGTCAGTCGCGGTGCTCGGCCTGCCCACCGGTACACAGTTGCCCGGCGGCGATCAGCTCGGCGAGGGTATCGTACTCTCGGAGTCGATTACGAAGGAACAGGACGTCGCAGTCGGTGACACCGTCACCCTGGGTGGTAGGGACGTGGCAGTTACTGGGATCACTGCCGACGAATTCTACTCCCACAGCCCCGTGGTCTGGGCGGATACCGAAACCTGGACTGATGTGGCACATGTCAGCGACGGCATTATCGGTACGGTGCTGATGGTTGACGGCTCCTTGGACAAGGATGCCTGGGATGCCGCGGCAGCCACCACCGGCACCGAGGCCGTGGTCACCGGCGGGGCGTTTGCCGGTCTGCCCGCCTATAGCTCAGAGCAGGGCTCGCTGGTGGCCATGCAGGGCTTCCTCTACGCCATTTCCGCGCTGGTCACGGTCTCCTTCCTCACCGTGTGGACCATCCAACGCACCCGCGACCTGTCCATCCTGCGTGCCCTCGGCGCCTCTGGGCGCTATCTGCTGCGCGATGCCCTCGGTCAATCCGCCGTCATCCTCGCCATCGGCGCGATTGCTGGTGCGCTCCTGGGCTGGGGCCTGGGCACCCTAGCTGGCCAGGCCGTCCCATTTGAGCTGACTGCGGTCACTGTGGTCGGCCCCGCGGTGGGTATCTGGCTGCTCGGGATCCTCGGCGCCTTCTTCGCCACCCGCAAGGTCTCTCAAGTTGACCCCATGATCGCACTCGGAGGTAACGCGTAAATGTCTCTCACCACCACCCTCAAAACCCAGCTCAAAATCACCGACGCCCGGGTGGTCTACCCGGATGGCACCGGAACCGTCACCGCACTGAACGGGGTGTCCATGACCGCCCAGGCCGGTGAGATGACCGCGATCATCGGTGAGTCCGGTTCCGGCAAGTCAACCCTGCTCTCCGTCGCAGCGGCGCTGGTGTCCCCCGACTCCGGCACGGTGACCGTGGCAGGCGAGGGGGTAGGCGGCCGCGATGAGACCGAACGGGCTCGTATCCGTCGCGAGCACATCGGTTTCATCTTCCAGCAGCCCAACCTTGTCGCCTCACTCAATGCCCGCGATCAGCTCCTGTTGACCGACCACATCCGCGGCGTGCGCGGCAAGGCACTGCGAAGCCGCAGCCAGCATGCTGATGACCTTCTCGCCTGCGTCGGACTGGGTGGGTTCGGCAACCGCCGAATGCATCAGCTCTCCGGCGGCCAACGCCAGCGTGTCAACATTGCCCGGGCGTTGATGGGAGAGCCCGAACTCCTGCTCGCCGATGAACCCACCTCCGCGCTGGATCATCAGCTTTCCCGCGAGATCGTGGAACTGTTGCGCTCCCTGACACTGGACCTCGGCTTCGCCACTGTCATGGTCACGCACGACCGCGGCCTGCTGCCTGCCATGGACCATGTAGTGGAAATCCGCGATGGTCGTGTACTGGACTAAGCGGCACACTAGTGGACCGTCGCTTTTAACAGTCGGGGTAGAGGTGACGGAGTGTGATGGCTCTTCACTATGGAGATGTGAGGCCGTTGGCTTGGAGTCCTCCGGAGCGAATCAGTGACTACCAAGATGTAGTATAGCTCTCTCAAATCAAAAGCTTCACCCACCAGGTCAGATCCGGTAGGAAAAAGTTGATGACGCAATAAACGTCTCAAACCCAACCACGGTGTCCTCAAAGTGCAATCGCTGGCGGTTGCTGATCGCTGCTTTCGCCTCGTTCCACACCTTCTCAATCGGATTATGATCCGGTGCATAGGGTGGCAACCACACCAGGTGCACGTTGGCCAATACATTGCCTTCACCCAGGTGCTCGCGGAGCTTCTTTGACCTGTGCCACCTCGCGTTATCCCACACCACGGTGATCTTCTTGCCCGGATGCCTGTCCACCAAGGTGGTCAGTGCCCGGGTGATGGTCTCGGTGTTCTGCCACGTCAACCGCAGTAAATCCACCTCGCCGGTGGTCTGTGACAGGAACCCGATGTAGGACTGTGCCCGACGGATGCGATCCACACTTAACGTTGTGGGATGACCCTTGTGTATCCAGGCTTTACGTACTTCTGCTTCATGCTCAACACGGACTTCATCAGCAGCAAAAACCACCTGGCCTGGATCTTTAAGTGCATCTGCGATCTCGTCACGGATCTGGGCCATCCGGGCATCAATGTCTGCGTCACTGCCGCGGCGTTTATCAAAGACCTGTGGGTATTTAAAGCTCAGGCCCGCATGCCGAAGCAGCAGGTGGTAGGTGGTATCAGAGTCGTAGACGACATCAAACTGGCTGGCTATCCAGTCTTTTACCTGTGGCACGGTCCAGAACTGGGCTGGGATGCCCCTAGCGGACGGCGGCTGGGATAGGGCCGTGGCTATCTCTGCGCGTTGTGCCGGGGTGAGTTTTGAGGCGTTGGTATTGGCTGCGTGGCCGGTGAAAAGGCTGGCGATCCGTAGTCGGTTGAACTCCAGAATCCAGGTGGTAATGGTGGAGGGTTGCCGCTCGACGAACCGGGCGATGATGTCCGGGGTCACGCCGTCATCAAGAAGCAGGAGTGCTTCGGCTTTGTGTTGGACGAGGCTGAATCGGGAGCGTTTATAGGTTTTGAGGATGGTGATTTCCTCACCCGTGAGGGCGGTGGTCAAGGTTGCGGCCATGGTTAGAAAGTCAACAACCCTGGTGAAGCGGATCAGCGCTCAAACACGCTTATCAGGAAGCTTTTGTTTTGAGAGAGCTATAGCATCACAGGGGTCCGGCGCAGGGGTGGCGGATTACCCGAGCTGAGGCTTGGCCCTGGTCGCGGCAATCGCGGAGATCGCACCAATAGGTAAAAGCAGAAAGCCAAGATTAATTATTGGGAGTGCTGAACCTGCTTGATATTCCTCAAACCAACCAGCGACGCTGGTGCCCCAACCGACGACCAAGCAGAGGGCCCCGATCACGAATAAAATCGAATTTCCTCTTTTTCCCTCATCCTCAATTGCGCGACGTGCAAACCAAAAAGCAATCAGACAACCCACCGAGGAAATCACCGCCAAGCATCCGATTATCACGCTAGACAGCACGGAGGCCTTAAACGATACGGCGGATAACACCAGCGCGAAGACAATCCACGCGATAATGGACGCGATTGAAAGGCCCGCATGGGCTCGGATGACACGCAATTCAGACACCCGCCGATACTAACCCAGGCCCACAAGGGTCATGGTTGCGGTTGTGTCCGTTAGCTGAGAGAACCGGACCTCACGGCCCGGTGTCGTCGGGGTCTGAAGCGCTTGAAGCCTGGCGGGAGGAGGCGCAGACAAGGAGTCTGTGGTGGTCGACGCCGCCATGGCCGATCATCACCGTCACCCGCTAGCTCATCGACATTCCTGATGCGGATATCTCGCTCCAGCCATATTTGAGAAGCGAGATCCTGTTATTTCGAAATCTGTTTCCTGATCAAATCACCGCGTCCACTATCCGGGGATCGGGTCCCCGGCCCTACCCGGCGAGCATGATCGCTTCATCATCTGGTCGGGACGCTCACCAGGACAGTCTCTGCGTCGGCCACATCATTCGACACCTTTTTCTTGCGGGTGAAAATCTTCCACAAGAACCCCACCGCGACGACGACCCAGACGATCTCAGTGAGCAACAGGCCAGGGTTGAAAGGCGAGACAGCGGTATACGCGAAACCGAGCGCACCCAGGACATTCAACGCCTGGTACATCGGGGAATTCGTGGTCAGCACACCGAAGTTCATCAGCCCGTACGCCACGACCAGAAAAATACCGGCGATGATGCCGATCTCATGGGAAAATATCAAAGGTTCCATGATTCACACTCTTTTTGTGTTCCGCTACGCGGCTGCGAGGTACGGGATTGGGGCGGGCGAGGGGGCCGGAGACGTCGATACGGTCTTCTGGGCGCGACGTTTCATCCAGATCGTGATGATGCCGTAGAGGCCCAGCAGCGACCAGATCAGTTCGGCCCAGAAGACACCGGCGTTCATCGGGTTGGCCGCGGAGGCAGCCAGGAAACCGGCGCCGGCGAAGTTGAGGATTTGATATGTGTAATGGTCTGGGGTGAGTTTGCCCATGTTAAGAAGGGCAAACGCGACCAAGAGGGCCGCTGAAGCGATAAGACCTAGGAGCACCATTGCTGACATAGCGGGCGCCCTTCCTGTTCGAGGACTGTGTTGACTGAGCGTGAAGGGGTCGCTGACTGCAGCGTTCCCCTTGTTTTTAAATGAGGTGCCCCCGCTAGGACAGCACCGTGGATTCTCTGAGGTATCGGCCATGGCATGGCTCCATAGCCGACGGTATGAGACACACGCATCTTAAAAAGCATGATCTCAAACCCCCGCTCCTGCTGTTCACCCCAAGGAGAGTTGATCTTCATTGAGGTGATGGTGCATATGCACATCGAAAAGTCAGACTTACTCTTCATGGATGAGCATGCAGCCCGGAGATAAGGAGTGATTCCACTAGTCCGGACCGCGGCGGGAGTCTGCACAGTATCTTCTGGGGAACGTGGGCCCGCAACTCACGGGGGTGGGGGGTCAATGAAAAGTTCTAGGAATGCTTTTTCCCACTCAGCACTTTGACGGTGCGGTGTCAAAGTTCGGGTGGAAAATGAGTGTGAACTACCCGCCAGCACATCATCGAGATGGGTTCCGGGACACCTGCCCGCCCCACCATCGATGACCTGCCCTTCGGTACCCCGGGGATGGAATCAGTTTCGCTCGTGGCCCCCAGTGATGCCGTCCTGAGGGGAACACCTCAGTCCTCTGTAGGGCATCACTGTCTTGCAGAACATCGCCAAGATCACCGCGCTGAGGAAAAGTATGCGGCCTTCATCTGGATCATCATGAACGGCGGGCTTTCTCCAGGGTGAAGCCACCCCGAGACCACCACCCCTTAGCCCATGAAAGGCGTGTGGATGTCAATGAAACCAGGGGACATTTTCTGTTGCTCAGCGCCGGGGGGAATCTAAAGTTTTCGGCAGACCTCATTGGGGTGTTCGCCGTCGCCACCCTCTGGCTTTTCATTCCCTCGGGACGGGGTTCGTGGGTGTGAGCTTCGATGGCGGTGATGATCCGACCGTTGATACTGCCGATCTCACCTCGCTCAGACATCCCGAAGGTAATCCTTTACCGATTCTCTGCCTCAGAGAGGAGGAATGGGGGCACCCTTTTCCACACTCTCAGGCTCGAGGGAAGTGAGGAATGCGAACTTCCCGGGTCATGTGAATTCTTGATATTCCCGGTGATTCACCCTGTTGCCACCCAATCCCACTCTCTTTCCACCCGTTCCCAAGGAATCCCACTCTTTTCCACACCGAGAAAAGGAAAGTTATCCACAGGCTGTGGAGAATTATGTGAATGGTTTCGACATTTCCACACTTTCCACAGTTTCCACAGGCTGTGGATAAACCTGTGCACAACTTTTGCAATTAGCACTAGCGTGCCATTTTTTCTACATAATTACTGTAAATTACAATTATTCTCGAACATACCGGGAAAGTTTTCGGTAAATTACAACTTTGTAATTATCCACAGTGTGGATAAGTCCTGTGGATAACTCGGCTCCGCCTCTCCTCGGGAAAAACAGTGGATAACACGCCGAAGTTATCCCCAGGCCCCAGCATCATGTGAGGTAGGACACAAAAAAGCCGGGTTCACACCCGGCCCATGTAAATCCTGTAAAGAAGTTATTTTCATCCCAGCACGAGGAGCAGCGCTCCCAGATTCAGCTTCCAACTGAAAAGAAGAACCATCATCAACAGGAGCACGCCCATGATTCCTGCCAGCTGAACTCGTGGGGAGCGGTGCAACAGAATAATCGCCATCATCACCCCCGTAAGCAGGCCGCCAGCATGCCCCCAGAAGGACACTCCGGCGGCGATGAAGGTGTAGAGCACGTTGATGAGGATGAGGACGATGGGACCCCGCAGGTCCACCTGCCTTCGGATACATACCGCGACGAAGACCGCCATCAGGGCGAATGCGACTCCAGAGGCCCCTGCGGTGGGGGCGAGCGGATCCATCCAGAGGATCGCCGCGGCAGAGCCGATACCCCCAGCCAGAACGATGAGGGCATAACGGAGACTGCCGAAAAAGCCCTCCACTTCCCTGCCCATGAGCAGGATGATGAAGAGATTGACCGCCAGGTGTCCCAGGTCCAGGTGAAGAAAGTTGAATCCCAGCGCCCGCAGCACACCGAAATCCTCGGCGATCACCGCTGGGCCCCAGAGCACCAGGGCATCGCCAAATGAGGAGCCGTGGAGGCTGTTGGTGAGCGACCTGGACTGCAGCAGGGTGACTGCATAAAACGCCAGGGCGGTCAGCATGAATATGGCGTTCACGGGGGCCTGCCGGTAATAGCGGGCCAACCAGTCGCTCACGTCGGGGTGCGTCCTTTCAGCGGATATGAAAATAGCCCGCGTCCCCCTGGGCAGGAAGTCACAAAGGACTGTGCCAGGGGGGCCCGCGGGCCGAAATTACAAGGGGTGGAGAACTACTCCGAGATGGTCACGGACTCGATGACGACCGGCTCGGTCGGACGGTCCATGCGGTCGGTCGGGGTGGTGGAGATGGCATCGACAACCTTGCGGGACTCCGCGTCAACGACCTCACCGAAGATGGTGTGGTGGTTGTTCAGGTGCGGGGTCGGGCCGGTGGTGATGAAGAACTGAGAGCCGTTGGTGCCCGGGCCGGCGTTAGCCATGGCCAGCAGGTAGGAACGGTCGAAACGCAGCTCGGGGTGGAACTCATCAGCGAACATGTAGCCGGGGCCGCCACGACCGGTGCCGGTCGGGTCGCCGCCCTGGATCATGAAGCCGTCGATGACGCGGTGGAAGACCGCACCGTCGTAGAAGGGGCCGGTGTTGCCACCCTTGGCGTTCTCGGTCTTGTACTCCTTGGAGCCGTCAGCCAGGCCGACGAAGTTCTCAACGGTCTGGGGTGCGTGGTTGCCGAAGAGCTCGATGATGATGTCACCACGGTTGGTGTGCAGAGTTGCAGTAGCGGTCTTCAAAGTCATGGCTTCCATACTAGTGAAGGCAGCCCAGCTGTGGGGCACTACATGCAATCCCGTGGGGGAAGAATGCCCCCAGGGTTCATATTCTGACAGCCATGGGCCCCTGCGGGGCGTCGAAAAGCGGTGTCGGGAAACACCGCAAGGGGGTGCCGGAACCTTTTCTCAGGTTCCGGCACCCCCCTTGGCAACTTCAATTCCAGCGCCTCCCTATATATAAGGAGTGTTAGTTGCGCACGGTCTCCTTGAGCGGGACATTCTCCACGACGTGGTCACGGGCGATGACCATGTTGCGCAGGGAAGCTTCCGTCTCCTCGTAGCCACGGGTCTTCAGGCCACAGTCCGGGTTGACCCAGAGTCGCTCAGCCGGGACATGCTTGGCGGCGGCGGTCAGCAGCTCGACCAGCTCAGCGACCTCCGGTACGCGCGGGGAGTGGATGTCATAGATACCGGGGCCGATGCCGGAGGTGAACTTCTCCTCGATGTCACCGAGCAGCTCCATGCGGGAACGTGCTGCCTCGATGGAGGTGACGTCGGCATCCAGGTCATTGATGGCCTCGATGATCTGGCCGAACTCGGAGTAGCACAGGTGGGTGTGGATCTGGGTCTCCGGCTGGGCCTCAGCGGCGACCAGGCGGAAGGAACGGACCGCCCAGTCCAGGTAGGACCGGCGGTTCTCGGCACGCAGGGGAAGCAGCTCACGCAGGGCGGGCTCATCGATCTGGATGATCTTGATGCCGGCTTCCTCCAGGTCACGGACCTCGTCTGCCAGGGCGACGCCGATCTGGTCGGCGGAGACGGACAGCGGGACGTCATCACGCACAAAGGACCAGGCCAGGATGGTGACCGGACCGGTCAGCATGCCCTTGACGTGCTTCTCGGACAGGGACTGGGCGTACCGGGCCCACTCGACGGTCATGGCCTTCGGGCGGGAGACATCACCGACGACCACCGGGGGGCGGGTGCAGCGGGAGCCGTAGGACTGGACCCAGCCGTTCTCGGTGACGATGAAACCGTCGAGCAGCTCAGCGAAGTACTGGACCATGTCATTGCGCTCCGGCTCACCGTGGACCAGGACGTCAATGCCCAGGCGTTCCTGCAGCTCGATGACGGACTTGACCTCATCCTTGAGCGCCTCGGTGTACTGCGCGTCATTGAGGACACCATCGCGGTGGTCGGCGCGGGCCTTGCGGATCTCGGCGGTCTGCGGGAAGGAACCGATGGTGGTGGTCGGTAACTTCGGCAGGTTCAGCACCTTCTGTGCCTCAACGCGCTCCGGGTAAGCCGGCTGGCGGGTGACCTGGCCGTTCGGCAGGTTCGCAACGCGAGCCTGCACAGCCTCGTTGTGGGTGCGGGCGGATTCATTGCGGGTGCGCACCGCGCGGTCGGAACGGGCGAAGGCCTCGCCCACGGCGGTGGTGCCCTGACGCAGCGCGGTGTTCAGCGCAGCGACCTCACCGACCTTCTCATCGGCGAAGGAGAGCCAGCCGGCGACATCCACCGGGAGCTTGGTTTCGACGGCCACGGTGTGCGGCACGTGCAGCAGGGAGACGGAGGAGGAGACGGAGACCTCGTGGTCGGCGTTGCTGATCTGCTCTAGGACGGAGAGACGTTCACGCAGGTCAGCGGCCCAGATATTACGGCCATCGACGACACCGGCGACGATGCGGGTGCCCGGCTGGACGGCACCGATGATGCGCTCCACGTAGTCCGGGGCATCCTTCAGGGTCTGCGGCGCCAGGTCCACGCCCAGAGCCTCGGGGCGGACATCAGCCAGGGCCTGCAGGCCGGCGTTGAGGGAACCGTAGGGTGCGGAGAGGAATACGGCGGGGCGGGCGGCGTCCTCGGCCAGCAGGGTGGTGTAGGTCTGGCGGGCCAGCTGTGCCAGTTCCTCATCGGAGGCGACACCGAGGTCGGCAACCAGGGCCGGCTCCTCGATCTGGACCCACTCGATACCGGCCTCAGCCAGTGACTTGAGGATCTCGGCGTAGACCTTGGTCAGGGCCGGGAGGTGATCCAGCGGCTGGGTGGTGGCACCCTCGGCCTGCTTGGACAGGGCGAGCAGGGTGACCGGTCCAACCAGGAAGGGGCGGACCTTCTGGCCGGCTTCAGCAGCCTCGTTGAACAGATCCAGCAACCGCTGGGGGCGGGCGAGATAGTCCTCGTCATCGCCGACCTCGGGCACCAGGTAGTGGTAGTTGGTGTCGAACCACTTGGTCATCTCCAGCGGGGCGCGCTCGGCGTTCCCACGGGCCAGGGTGAAGAACTCATCCAGCTCAACCTCGGCGTGGTCCCCACCGAGCAGGCCGACGGTGACAGCGGTCTCGAGCACATGGTCGTAGAGGGCGGCATCCGCGGGGATGGCGTAATCCTCCTTCAGTCCCAGCTCAGCCAGTCGGCCCCAGTTGTTGATGCGCAGGCTGTGTGCTGCGGAGCGGAAGGCCTCGGTATCGATGCGGCCCTTCCAGAAGGACTCCAGGGCCTTCTTCAGCTCACGGTTGGGCCCTACGCGGGGGTAGCCCTCGATGGTGGCGTTCGGGAATGGGACGTGCTTGATGGCGGTCATGGCAGGTGTGCCCTCTTTCGCAAAAGTTTAGGTTCCGTCCGGCTGTATTAGTACAGCCGTGACAAATGTCGGTTTAGGACGTGTGTCTTGGTGGGACGTGAACTGCTTTTCGCGGGGGCTCCCGGTACTTGGTTCAGCTTCGCTGGCGGCGCTTGGTGCGCGGCGCGATTCCAATCCTGTCGAGCAGTTCTACTGTGACGTCTGGTCGGTTGAAGGTGTAGAGATGCAGGCTCTCGGTATCTGCGGAAAGCAGCGTCCGAGCCAGATCAGCGGTTGCCTGCATGCCGATTTCGTACTGGCCCTCCGGGGTATCGGCTGCCTCGAGGCGACGTATCAGTCGCTCGGGGACCTGCAGTCCGGAGAGCCCGCCCATTCGGCGCAGCCGCTGCACACTCGTGATCGGGATGATTCCCGGGATGAGTGGGATGCTCACCCCGGCCAACCGGGCCCGCTCACGGAAGCGGATGAAGTCCTCGGCGTCGAAGAAGAGCTGGGTGATGGCGAAGTCGGCGCCACAACGCTGCTTGGCCAACAACACATCAATGTCTTCATCATGGCTCTGGGATTCGGCATGCCCCGAGGGGTATGCCGCCACTCCCACCGCCAGGCGGCCGGCCCCGAAGCGGGCTGCCTGGCGCTTCTCCACGTCGCGGATCAGGCGGATCAGGTCAGTGGCATAGGGCAGGTGACCGAGATCGGGCCCGGTCTGACCCTCCGGATAATCACCCCGGAGGGCCAGGAATCCCCGGACCCCGGAGTCGACCAGCCGGTTGATCCAGCCGATCAGTTCCTCGGTGGGACCTGCGGTGCAGGTCAGGTGCGCCAGGGGGCGCATCCGGGTGTTCTGGTCGATCTGTGCGATGAAGTTGGAGGTGCCTTCCAGCCAGCCCGAACGCAGGGAGCTGGTGACGGCCAGGTAGTCTGGGCCATAGGACTCCAGGGTGGCCAGCAGGTTCTCGATCTTGGTTTCATCGGTGTCATGACGCGGGGGCATGACCTCGAAGGAGAGTGAGGTGCGGTGCCGGGCACCGGGTGCCCAGCCCAGCAGGTCGGTGGGGTCGAGTGCCGGGGTGGATTTCTCGCTGTCGATGCCGCTGAAGATGTCATCATCCAGCGGGGCGGAGGCGGAGACACGGGTGGTGCGGGTGAAGCGATGCTTTTCGCCGCTCAGCATGCTGTGCCGCCTCTGGTGTGCATTGGCATTCAGCATATCGGCATGGCTGCTCATGGGTGCCTCCTCAAGGTTTCTTCTCGCGTCTTCTGCTTGCTTCCCGGGATTCCGGGGCAAGGGACTGCAAGGGCGTTGAGGAGGCTTCCTGTGCCGCAGTGGATTGAGATTGAATGTAGCAACCCAGGACCCCGACACCGCAAGGAAATTTAAAAATAGTATCAAATTATTAACCCGCTGAGCTGCGGTTTCAACACTTTTAAAACGTGAATATAATTCCGGGGCAGAGGGTGACAAAGACTCAGATCGCCACCTGAAATGAACCAAGCTGTCCAGCCTGAAAAGTGAATCTTGCAAATCCCGGTGCGAGTTTTTCTTCACTTTATTCCGGCGTCACCCCTCCCCCAGATTCCGCCCAGATGCCGCTGCTCCGCCGGTAACCTGTGGCCTCCCACCAGAGCTTCCCGGCAATTCACAAGCAATATCCGGTCAGGATTCAGCTGGGATGGCTAATCTGGAGGGCACGAAGAACATTTCAGATTCACCGACACCCTGAGGGAGAGTCATGAACATCAGCACGCTGCAGGTCGCCCTGTCCGCCGCCCAGACCGCCTATGACCAGTTCAAGAAGTACCGCGATGAGAAGGCACTGGAGACCTACGACCGCCTCTCCACCGCAGCTGAGTCACTCGGCGGAGTCGAGGGCCTCAAGGAGCGCAGCGGTGAGCTGCTCGAGGAATCACGGCGGGAAGCCGGCCAGGTGACCAAGGCCGCCCGCGCCCGCCTGGAGAAGGCGCTTGCCGACGCCCAGGACCGCGGCCAGGAGCTCAGCTCCGACGCCCGCAAGTCCCGCGCCGCTGGCGTGAAGAAGGCCACCAAGGTGGGCAAGAAGGCACAGAAGAAGGCTGATCAGCGTGCCGCCCACATCAAGGCCAAGGCCCAGGGCAAGAAGGCCCGCCGAGGCAACAAGTTCAGCATCTTCGCCCTCTTCGCCCTGATCCTGACCGCGCTCGGCGGTGCCGCCTTCTGGTACCTGCGCAAGGGCAAGGAGACCCCGGGCACCCAGGTTCCGGAGGTCCGGGAGTACGTCCTCAACAACAACCAGGATCAGGCAGCGGAGCAGTCGACGCAGGAAGCGCAGGAGCCGGAATCCACCCTGGTCTACTCCACCGAAACCCCGGAAGGTGAGACTCCGGCCACCGGCAAGCTGATGTCCGAGGAGGAGCTGCTGGCTTCCCTGGATGACCAGCTGGCCAAGCACCGTCGCGACGAGGATGTCGAGGACACCGAGGCTGCCGAAGAGCCCGACGTAGCAGAGGACGCTGCGGACACCAAGGCTGCGGCAACCGAGGAAGCTGAGCCCACCAAGGAAGAAAAGGCAGAGGCTGAGGCACAGGCCAAGGCTGACGCTGAGGCGGCGGACACCATCACTGATGAGGAAGCCGCCGAAGAGGTCGATGAGACCACCAAGAAGGTTCAGGCTGAAGCCAACAAGAAGAGCACCCCCCGGCCCAAGCCGGGCCCGAAGAACTAAGACACTTCGCTCAAACGGGCAGCACCCCCAGGAAGGATTTTTCTTCCTGGGGGTGCTGCTGTGTCTGGGACGTCGATAAGCGCCGGGGGTTATTGCACCGGGACGGGGATGCGGCTCAGTTCTGCGAGCTCCACTTCGCTGAGCTTGGTGGCCTCGTCGCGGCTGAGGATCGTGGAGAGCACTGCGTGGAGCGCCTGCTGGGGATCCTCGGCAAGGCTGTGTGCACGCCAGCCGATGTGCTTGTCGGGGCGGACCAGGATCACGCCGTCCTCGTTGACCTCACGCTGGCGCAGCCAGTCACCGTAGAGGTCCTGGTGTTCCTCACCCTCACCGATGACGAAGGCCTTGAGCTCGATGCCCAGGTCCTTGGCCACCTGTTCGGCGGCTGTTGCCCAGGCGCGACCGTTGATGCCGGTGAAGATGGTGAAACCGGTGCCGGTGGCCAGATCGTGGGTGGATTGCTTGCCGGTGGCGTCCCCGATCCAGGCGTGGGGCAGACGCAGGCCCGGGTAGGTGGACTTCTGGTGGTGCAGCAGGGGATCCTCGTTCAGTGCGGGGCGGCCACCACCATCACAGACCACAGCCTCAGACTGGTAGAACTGGCCGATTTCGGTGCCCTGGGCGTTGAACTCGAAATCCTTGTCATCCAGTGCCTTGCGCAGGGCGGTGCGGCGGGCCGCACCCTCCGCGGTCGGTGCCTTGCGCAGCTTCAGCTTCTCCACGAACTCCTCATCGGTGGTGGCGTCGGTGACACCGAGGGCATCGAAGATCGGCTTGTATTCCCGGCTGGAACCGTTGGCGCGCTTGACGATCTGCTCCGCGATCGGGGCTCGCTCGGTGGAGTAGGTTTCCAGGAGTTCCTCACCGGCCTGGCCCTTGATCACCGCGGCCAGCTTCCAGCTCAGGTTGTAGGCATCCTGGATGGAGGTGTTGGAACCCAGGCCATGGCTCGGCGGGTGACGGTGCGCGGCGTCGCCGGCAATGAAGACGCGGCCCTTCTGCATGTGGGTCGCCCACATCTCATTGTTGCCCCAGAGGGAGTAGCCGGTGATCTCCATCTCCAGGTCGGGGATGCCGACCAGGTTGCGGACGATCGACTTGGCTTCCTCGTCATCAAGGACCGGCTCGGGGCCGTTGATGTCGAAGCCCCAGCAGACCAGCCATTCGTTCCAGGGCTTCACGCAGCGAATCAGGCCTGCGCCCAGGCCACCGATGTTGGAACCGGGGTGGAAGATCCAGTAGAGGATGGAGGGGCGGTGAGCAACCAGGTGTGCCAGATCAGCCTTGAAGGTGATGTTCATCGAACCGCCGATGTCCATCTTGCCTTCGAAGGGGATGTCGATATCCTCGGCGATCTGGGAACGGGCCCCATCCGCGCCCACCAGATACTTTGCCCGGATGGTGTACTCATGGCCGCTGAGTCGGTTGCGGACCTGAACGCTCACGCCTTCCTCATCCTGGGTGTGGGAGAGGTATTCGGTGGAGAACTGGGTCTGGGTGCCGCGCTTGGTGGCGTTTTCCACCATGATCGGCTCCAACAGGGTCTGCGGGATATCGCAGGGCATGGAAGGGGAGGCCAGTTCATAGTCCGCGCGACGATCCGGGCGGAAACCCCAGGTGGGGCGACGGCCGATTTCCTCACCGGCCAGGGACTCGCAGTAGACGGTGTCGCCCATGATGTCATGCGGGGTGGCCTCGGCCAGCACCTGCTCCTCGATCCCGGCGTCGCGCAGGATCTCCATGGTGCGCTGGTTGGTGATGTGTGCCCGCGGGGTGTTCGCGGTCCAGCGGTACTTGGTGATCATGATGTTGCCCACACCATGGTTCGAGAGGAAGAGTGCGGCCGAGGCGCCGGCGGGACCGGAACCCACGATCAGCACATCGGTGCTGACGACCCCGTTGTCCTCCGGGGCTTCGGTGGCGGCGATTCCATCATTGAAAACAGGCATGTCATTCTCCCTTGAGCTGCACTGACCGGCGGAACTTTTCCGCTGGTCAGCGAATGATTTCTAAGAGTTGTGGCCGGTTCCGGTTGGCGTCCCGTTCGGCGTTGACATGAATGTATCGAAGCCCACAACGAGAATGAGGGTCGGATCACATTTTGGTCCGAATGAGACCAGAACCTGTCCCTGTGGGGATAAATCGGGCCCTATTTTGTTCTGAAACGGCCGGACAGTCCCCCATTTCCCGCACTGCGACGACCGCCTGTCTCCCCTTGGCGGGCGGCGGACCGGTATCAACCACCCAGCTGGCTGCGCTGGGCTTCCTTCCGGCACTGCAGCGGGGTCATCCCGTAGTTTTCCCGGAAGGTGCGGCCAAAATGGCTGGGAGAGGCGAAGCCGAAACGCTTGCCGATCTCCCCCACACTGAGTCCGGCCTGTTCGGGGGAGATCAGCGCCTGGTGCGCCAATTCCAATCGTTTCTGCAGCAGGTAGCGCCCCACCGTGGTTCCGGCCTCCGCGAATAGTCGGCTCAACTGTCTTTCACTCACCCCGATGGCCGCGGCCACCTGGGCCGGGTTGAGATTCTTGTCATTGAGGTTGAATTCAATGTGGTGACGGGCGGCGGTGATCAACCCGCCTTCACTGCCGGCGGCACCACCGAGCACCAGCCGTATCAGTTCCAAGGTCTCGTTCTCCACTCCCAGAAGCGGCACCGTGCCATTCTCAGAGGGATCGGGATGCCGTGTTTTACCTGCTGAAATGCTTTCCAAGGTGGTGTGGACCAGGCGTGCCAGAGCCTGCTCCCCCTGTCTCCCGCTGGGGCCGAAATCAAAGACGACGGGCAGCTCGGGGGCCTCGGGCCCCACCATCTCCAGGTAGCGCTCCCTCGGGATGGTCAACACCAGTTCGCGGAAACCGTGGTTGAAGCCACGGAGGAAAGGACGGTCTGCGTCATAGACCACGGCCTGCCCCGGTTTGATGGAGATATGCCCACCCCGGTGGTAGAAAAAAGCTTCTCCCTCCGTGGCGAAGAAGATGGCGATCACCCCGGAGGGGTTCTGACTGATGAAGGACTCGGTGCGTTCCACGATCTGTGAGGAACCGAAAACGGTGGCCATCCGGACCGAGGGCAGGTGCAGATTGGTTTCGGCTGCCTGCATCGGACGTTGATCCAGGGTTCGGATGTCCAGGGGAATCAGGGCACGTGCATTGTGTCCTTCCCACAGCTGCACCCGACTGTTGGGCACGATTCCTTGGGTGGTGAAACGCAGGATCTTCACCGGATCATGGGCAGGTTGCTGAGACATGGTGCCCCCACTCTAGATCACCCCTCCACCCCTGAAACTCACCCTTGGGAGCGGGTGACAAACCTGGCGCTGAAGGAGAAGGTAACTTTATTGAGAAGAGACATCGGTTCCCTGACCCCAAGCGTTACCTGCTCCGCCATCTGAGGTCTCCGATGAACCTCCCGAAGCTTTTAGCCAGAACACGTCTGAAAGCTGCGGGGCCCACCTGGAAAGGACCAGTCCGCATGAGAAGACGGATCCCCGCGTTGCTTGGGGCCAGTCTGCTCCTGGGTGGCTGCGCCACAACCCAGTCCCCCGAGGACCCCTTGAATGGTGCTGAATCCACTTCCACGGCAACGCTTGACGACGCCGGGGGCACGGGCACCGCGGTAACCCTCCCCCTCGGGGAGTGGGCACCGGCACGCTGCCCGGTCGACCAGCCCTGCGATGTGGAATTCCGGATCACCGACATCCAGGTCTCCGAAAAGTGCGAATTCGGCCTCAAACCCGATGCCGAACCCCCGGCCCAGGACACCTGGGTGATCACCATTTACTCCGAGGCGCGCTCCGGGCTCACCGCTGATGGCAAAGCACATATCTTCACCAGCCCCGAGGCGATCGACCAGGCTGGGGAGGTGCAACCGGCCTCCTATGACCAGCCCTGTGCCGATAATCCGGCCAATGCCGACTTTGCGTATCTGCTGACCGGCCTGGATGAGAACTCCGAGGCCCGTTTCGCCGATAACTTCGCTGTGCCGGCAGAATCTCAGGCCCTGCTCTTCGAGGGTTATCGCATCGCCCTGCCCGGAGCGGGAGAATCCAGTGGGGCCGCTCTTCCTGAGGAACCCGCTCAGCAGCCAGCTGGCGACACCCCGGTCCAAGGTGGGGGCGGTGCCAGCTCTGGTACAGGTGTCAGCGGTGCGGTTGCACCCACTGTGGTGGGGTCCTGTGATGCTGAAGGCCAAGCACTATTCAGTGATGGGGTGCGCCGCGTCGTAGCGGCCTGTGCTGATCAGGGTGGGGAGCCTGATCCGGAGCTGCCCTACCGTTGTGCCGGCACCGGGGAGCAGGTGGCGGATCCTTCAGACTGTGTCACTGCCACCACTCCCAAGCCGAAACCCACCCAACCCCCTGTCGCAACGGGGACGACGACTGTGACGGCCCCGCCGCCGACCCGGGTCGTGCATCCGAATCCAGCTGGTTTCGCCAATGATTATGAGCGGGAACTCTGGACCGCCTGTGCCAACAGAGAGGTCATTGACCGTCTGGTCTGTACGACGATGTACGAACTCTACGGGCGTCCCTGAGGGAGTTCAGCCCCCAGGGCAAGTTCTTCGATCTCTTCCGGGGTGCCCGCTATGATCACGGCGGCATGCTCGCTGATCTTCTCCACCGGCCATTCCCACCAGCTGGCATCAAGTAACCTTTGAATGTCTTCCTGGTTGAATCGGGTGCGGATATGCGCGGCGGGGTTACCTGCGACGATCTCATAGGGTGCGACATTCTTGGTGACCACACTGTGGGCTCCGATCACCGCACCATCCCCGATGGTGATTCCCGCCAGGATGGTGGCCTCCCTCCCGATCCACACATCATTGCCGATGATGGTGTCACCGGGCTGCTCGATCTCCCGGAATTCTTCGAGGGTGTTCTCCGCCCACGTACCGCCGAACATGGTGAAGGGGTAGGTCGAGGGTCCGACCATGGGATGGTTGCCCCCCGGCATGAGAAATGTGCTTCCCGGACCGATGCTGCTGAAACGGCCGATGCGTAACTTCTGTGGCCCATAGAGGTATTTGACGTTCGCCTGCTCGAAGGGTGGCCTGGTTCCCTCATTGTCGTAGTAGGTGTAGTCACCGACCTCAATGAGTGGGGAACTGATCTCATTTTTGAGGAAAATGACATTTTTCAGATCGGCGCGGGTCGTGGGGTTCAGCTGCTCAGAGTTGGGAATTTCGGGCATCTTCGACTCTCCTGGGTTCGGCAGCTCCCGCTGCTGCCCCCGGGGCCAAATCTGGAGGTATCAGGGTTGTGCCTGTGTCGGCTGGCGATAATTAATCCACCACAGTAGTCATTAAGAGCACCCAGGGTCGGTTCCGCTATTAACTCGGGAAAACAAAAAGACCGGATCTGAGATTTTCATCTCGGATCCGGTCTTAACTGTGGAGCATAGGAGAATCGAACTCCTGACCTCCTGCTTGCAAAGCAGGTGCTCTACCAATTGAGCTAATGCCCCATGTTCCTGGTGGGCCTAGCAAGAGTCGAACTTGCGACCTCATCGTTATCAGCGATGCGCTCTAACCAACTGAGCTATAGGCCCCGGGGGAACGAGATAGAATATTACGAGCTATTCGCATTTATGGCAAATCGCCTGGTGAAAGGGTGTTTTAAGAAGTTTTAAAACACCCTTTCCTCCAACCGTTCACCTTCATGGGAAGGATGTGGGAGTTATCCGTTGAAAACCTTCGGCACAGCCACACCCTTTAGTCCCTCAGCTCCGAACTCCAACCCATAACCGGACTGCTTGATGCCGCCAAAGGGGATGCGGGGGTCAGGCACCGCATGACTGTTGATCCATACTGTTCCGGCCTCGACCCGTCGCCCCACGTCCAGGGCACGCTCACGATCTGCAGACCACACCGAGGCCCCAAGCCCCACTTCCAAGGAGTTGGCCCATTCCACAGCTTGGTCGATGCTGCTATAACGGATGACTGGCAGTGCCGGCCCGAACTGCTCTTCCACCACCAGCGCATTATCAGGTTCAATATCAGTGACGATGGTGGCCGGATAGAAGTTACCAGGCGCCTCTACTGGTTCCCCACCGGCGAGTATGTTGGCCCCGCTGTTGCGCGCGGTGTCGACAAGCCTGGCGACGATCTCGTACTGCTGGCGGTTCTGCAGAGGACCGAGGAGGTTGTTCTCATCGGTGCCCGGTCCCATGGGAACATTCCTGGCGATCTCTGCAAGCGCTCCGCACATTTCCTCATAGATATTGTCCGCGACATAGAGCCGTTTGATGGCAGCACAGGTTTGACCGGTGTTGATGAAGGCTCCCCAGAAAATGTCCTCCGCAATCTGTTTGGGGTCGCAGTCATCAAGAACGATCGCAGCATCATTGCCACCGAGCTCAAGAGTCAGTCGCTTGAGGCTGTCGGCACTGGCAGCTGCGATGGCACGCCCCGTTCTGATGGATCCGGTGAACATGATCTTTCCGATGTCCGCATGTTCGCTGATCCTCGCCCCTACTTCGCGTCCTCCAGGCACCACCTCCAAGACGCCTGCGGGCAGGACCGAATTGAGGATGTGAACCAGCGACATCACACTCAGAGGGGTGTATTCTGAGGGTTTAACCACCACTGTGTTACCCATCCGGAGCGAAGGAGCGATCTGCCAGATCGTGATCATCAGGGGCCAGTTCCAGGGTCCGATCGCCCCGACCACTCCGATGGGCTCATAGCTGATGGTGGCACGGGTCTTCCCATCGTCGACGAGGACTCCTCCCGGAGTGTCGAAACCTGCGGTTGCCCGCAACCATTCGCTGCTCTGTGCCACCTCCATACGGGCATTAGGTCCGCTGAGGGGTTTTCCATTCTCTCGGCTCAACAGCTGTGCCAGAGCCTCTGCCTGCTCATCGATAGCATCGGCGGCCGCTAGGAGCAGTCGGGAGCGCTCTGCATGCCCCATCCCGGCCCAGGCCTTCTGGGCCTGACGGGCCTTTTCCACTGCAGCGTCAACATCAGCCACGCTCCGCTCCGGGGCATAGGCGATGATCTCCTCGGTGGCTGGATCCAGGATGGCACGGTGGGTGGGATCGGTGGCTCCGATTTCCTCGAGCAGCTGTGAAAACATCTTCTCATCTCCTTGAATCTGGTGCTCGGAAGCGGCGCTGCTCCGAATCTCTCCTAATCCTGACATTCCGGAAGGGGTAGGTAATTGCTTTAGGGCGCGGACATTTTGTCCCTCAGTGTGTATCAAATCACTTATGGTATGAGGATTCTCCCCCATAGTTGTGAGTAGGAGTCCGGCATGGATTTCAGGAAGACATATAATTTCACCGAATGGCGCCGAATGGTTTCGGGCAGCTTCGGTGATGTCCGGGCGGTTTCACCCGCGCCCGATTTCCGCGGCCGAGCCACGCATCGAAGCGTCGGGGAAGTGGAACTCTATGACATGGATTCCGATGCTCACACGGTGATCCATGCGGAAAACACCGATCCCGACCTCCGCAACTCCAGGTGCAAGCTCAGCCTGCAGTTGGAAGGCACCGCTACGCTGCTGCAGGATGGCCGTTCTTGTGAGATGCAGCCGGGTGATCTTGCACTGTATACCGCCGATCGCCCCTACAGCCTGGTGTTCCGGGAGCCGCAACGCAGCCTGGTGGTGTACTTCCCCCGCGCTTTCCTACATCTACGTGATGATCAGCTCGCGCAAATGACCGCCACCCCGATCTCCCGGGATGAGGGGCTGGGTAAGGTGGCAGTGCCGCTATTCGAGCAGCTTGCCCACAACCTCGATGAGTTGCAGGGGGAGCAAGCTCAACCACTGCTGCGCACCTCTCTCGATCTTCTGGTCACGGTGCTTTCGGACCAGATTCAGAGACTAGGGCAAGACTCCCCCGGCTCTTCGATGCTTTTTCGCCAGGCCACCGCTTATATCAACGATCATCTTTATGACCCAGGCCTCTCCCCCAGTTCAATCGCCGATGCCCTCTATGTCTCGGTGCGCAGTCTCCACACCCATTTTGCGGCGATGGGCACTACCGTGGCCTCCTTCATCCGCACCTGTCGTCTCACTGCCATCCATGCGGATCTTGCTGATCCTGCACTGCAGGCTCTCCCGGTTCATGTAATCAGTGCCAGGCATGGGCTTCACGACGCTTCGCATGTGTCCAAGACTTTTCGCGCCGAGTATGGGGAATCTCCCCGGGCCTTCCGTTCGCGTATCTTTACCCCTCATCCCTGACCCGGGGAAGTTCCAATTCAGCACAGTTCCCGTCTCAGCTCCCTGGCGGTGTGCAATCCCTGCTCGATGGCGCCGTCCACACACACTCCACGCCAACCACTGGCCCAATCTGCTCCGGCGAAGTGCAGTCTGGTCCCGGTGTCCCGGAAGTGGTGCCAGCCGTCGGTGAACTGCCCCTTCTTCAGGGTAGCCCAGGCCTGACCTGACCATTTATCTGCGACCCAGTCATGACCCGTGCAGTCAATCACCTCAAGGTCATCACGCCACTGGTTGATGATCTGCTGTCCGCAGGCGGGGTCATCCAGATCCAATTTCTCATGATGGGCTCCGAATCCCACGAGAATGGTTGCGTCATCCTCGGTGAACACCTCGGACTTCAGCACGTTAACGATGGCAGGCTGGGAGGCCATCCCGGTAAAGTTGTGGTGCCCCTTGACCTTGATCCAGATTTTTCCACCGGTGGAATTCCACTTCTGCTTGATGACCCGCCGTACCGGAGCCGGCAGTGGTGGATCAAAATCGATATTTCCCAGCGCTCCAACTGGGACTGTCAGGATCACTGCATCCGCGCTCAGCTTATCTCCATTTTCCAGGGTGACCTCAGCAAAATTTTCACTGTGGCTGATGGCTTTGACCGGGGTGGATAGCCGAATCGGGCACTGCAGGTCGGAGGCAATACCCTCATAAAGCCCCTTCATACCGTTGAGCAGCTTGTACTGCAGAGTCTGTGCATCCACTGCCTCCACCCGATGATCACAGAGAGCCGCCCACTGCTTCGCCATCAGAGCAGAACCCTGATGCGGATCCCCGATATAACCACCGGACCAATAGGCCTCACAGAGTTCGATCTCCTCCTGGGTGAATTCCTCACGGGACAGCTCCTCCAATGGGGAGCGCTGATCTGCGGCAAGGAACTCCTCCCGCAGTTCAGGATCATCAAGCGCGGAGAGCGGCTCATAAGGGTTCGGGAAGAACTTCCGGGAACCATCGTAGATCTTCTCCATCGCCCGGGTCCGACGTCCATCCATCTCAGCCTCGGTACCCCTGCGGACTTTTCCTTCGGTCAGCCAATAAGCTTCCGCAGGTTGCGGACTGGAGTAGATCTTCTGCCCATACCGAGTGATCTCGGCCCAGACATGTGGTTGATGCCAGTGCACCCAGGTCGCACCCATCTCGAGTTTTGCGCCCATTCGCTCATCAGTCCAGGCCCTACCGCCTATGCGTTCGCGAGCCTCGAGGATCTCCACCTCAATTCCGGCGGTTTGTAATTCGCGGGCAGCGATGAGTCCGGCGAATCCTGCTCCAACGATGATGGCCTTCTTGCTCATATCTTTTAACTCCTAGTTCAAGTGGGTGGGTCTTTTAGCGGATGATCAGGGGGTCGTTATCCGCGCAGGGTCGGATTCTCGAACTGGGAGGGAATCATCATCGGCAATGGTGTGGATGTCCGTGTGGCGGTCGAAGCGCAGGGACCAGAGGGCCCCCAGGACACCGGTACCAAGGATGATGCCCGGCATGATGAACACCATCATCCGGGGTGAATCTTCGCCGATCATGATGTCGAAATTTATGAGGATGAGAATAGCCACGATGATCATGGCGACCGCCGCTACCGAGGGTGCAATGATCCGGGTGAACACCCCGAAACCATGATGATCCTTCCGAAACCAGGCGAGCACCGCAATTGAGGTCAGCGCCATGAGGAATACCAGGCCAAAGGCTGCTGCGGTGGAGAACCAGGTGAAGAGGGTTATCACGGGGAAGAGTTCACCCAATTCAGAGTTAATACCCGCTAGGGCAAACACTACGACGGTCCCCGCCCCCACAACAGACTGTGCCAGTGAACCCGCTACCGGGGCACCATTGCGGCCGAGTCTACCTAGGCTGCCTGGCAGGACACGGGAACGGCCCAGGGCAAAGAAATAGCGGGCGGCGGCATTATGGAAAGCCAGCAGCGCGGCGAAGATGCTGGTCACGAAGAGCAAGTGTGCCACATCAGCAAGCAGTGGTGAGTACTGGGATAACCACACAAACACCAGGTCAGGACCATATTGTTGAGCCTCACCGATGATACTGGAAGGGCCGATCCCCATGGCCAGCGCCCAGGTGGAGATCCCATAAAAGACAGCGATGACAGCCACCGCGATATAGGTTGCCCGGGCCACGGTCCGCTTCGGATCCTTGGTTTCCTCGGAGTAGATGGCACCGGACTCGAATCCCATGAAAGCTGCAATCGAGAAGGCCAGCAGGACACCGACCCCCGGAGCCATGAAGTCATTCGGGCGGAGGGTTACGGTGCTCAGCCCCTCTGGGGCATTGAAAAGCGCATAACCCATCACGATGAGGACTACAAGGAATTCCAGGGTCACCAGGACACCGAGAATCTTGGCTGAGAAGTCGACGTTGCTGACACCCAGTAATGCGACCAGTAGCCAACCGATGGCGCCGACCAACCACCAGGGCAGTTGTACTGCCGTCCAGGTGAAGATTGCCGCCGAAAGGGAGAAACCGAAGAGTCCGTAGAGACCGGCCTGCAGCATGTTGTAGGAGACCAGTGCCAACAAAGCTGCGGCAATGCCTTGCCGTGGCCCCAAGCCCTGGGAAATGTAGGCGTAGAAAGCACCGGCGTTATGGATGCGGGAGCTCATTGCCGCATAACCAACCGAGAAAAGGATGAGGATGACACCGAGCACCAGGTAACTGAGTGGCAGGCCCAGCAACCCGGAGACCGCGAAGTTGGTTGGTGCGCCGCCAGCCAGCACCGTCAGGGGTGCTGAAGCAGCGATGATCATGAATACGAGGGCGGTGGTACCGAGTTGCCCACGCTTCAGGGAAGTTCGCTCACTCATGGGAAGACCTCCAGGGAATTGTGGAATCCGAACTGGAATAAAGTATGATCTGCAACACATCCCCTGACTTTGCCTGGAGTGCGGTCAAGTTGGCGCTGGGTGAGAGAATACAATTCACTCCCCTCTCGCCGGGCCCCCGGGGAAAGCAGGAATCCCCCGTCCAGAACATCTGAATGGGGGATTCGGGCTAGGCGAGGTGTACTACTCGTCCACGCCTTCCTGCAGGGTGACGGTGATGCCACCGAAGAGGTCGACCAGAGCGTTGTAGATGATTGCGACCAGGGGTGCCAGCACCGAGATCAGGATGGCGCCGATGGCACCGATCAGGGCGGAGATGGAGATGATCATGCCGAAACCGATGGCCTGTTCCCCACCGACACCCGCGACCACCGAGTTGACCTGGTCCCAGATGCCGAAGGCCTGCATGCCGAAGAAGAGGATGGCAACGCAGAGGAGCCAGGCCACCAGACCCACCAGAGACATGGCCAGGGCAACCCGGAATGCTGACAGTGGGTTGACCCGGGTGACGGCGACTTCTCGTGTTGCCATGTTCTTAGTTCTCCTCGTCCTCTGTGACAGTCTCGTTGGAGTCTAGTTCAGTCGGTGCGCTGTCACCGGTCTTCTTCGCGGCGCGTTCCGTGGGGCCGTCCAGATCGCCCTTGGCAACTGCCTCCGCGGTCTCCTCGCCTTCACCCTCGACGTTCTTGTCGATGGCCAGGACGGTGATGTCCTTTTCGAGGTTGACCAGGCGGACACCCATGGTGGCGCGGGAGGAGGGGCGGATCTGGTTGACCTCGGTGCGGATGACACCGCCGGCGGAGGTCATGGCGAAGATCTCGTCATCATCGTCCACCGCGAGAGCACCGATCAGCTTGCCGCGCTTGGGGGTGTACTTGAAGGTGACCACACCCATGCCGCCACGGCCCTGGGGGTTGTACTCGTCCATGGGGGTGCGCTTGCCGTAGCCACCTGAGGTGGCCACCAGCAGGAATTCTCCGTCGCGGACCACACACATGGCCAGCAGCTGGTCATCCTCGCGGAAGCGCATTCCCTTCACGCCGGCGGTGGCGCGGCCCATCGGGCGGAGCTGGTCATCGCTGGCGGTGAAGCGGATCGACTGGCCCTCCTCCGACACCAGGAGGAGGTCATCATCTTCGCTGCATAGTGCGGCGCCGATGAGACGGTCGCTTTCGTTGAGGTTGATGGCGATCAGACCGGCGGAGCGGGCGGACTCATAGTCGGTGAGGCGGGACTTCTTCACCCGGCCCTGTGCGGTGGCGAGCACCAGGTAGGGGGCATCCTCGTAGGTCTGGAGCTGGATGACCTGGGCGATGCGCTCCTCCGGCTGGAATTCCAGCAGGTTGGCCACGTGCTGGCCGCGTGCGGTGCGGGAGGCCTCGGGGAGTTCATAGGCCTTCAGTCGGTAGACCCGGCCGAAGTTGGTAAAGAAGAGGATCCAGTCGTGGGTGGAGGAGACGAAGAAGTGGCGGACCACATCATCTTGCTTCAGCTCGGCGCCACGCACACCCTTGCCGCCACGTTTCTGGGAGCGGTAGGCGTCAACCTTGGTGCGCTTGGCGTAGCCGGTGGAGGTGATGGTCACGACCACGTTCTCACGGGCGATGAGATCTTCCTCGGAGACATCGCCGACGGCGTGGATCAGCTGGGTGCGACGATCATCGCCATACTTCTCCACGATCACGGAAAGCTCATCGCGGACGATCTTGCGCTGGCGTTCGGGGCGGGCGAGGATGTCCTTGAGATCGGCGATCTCGCGCTCGATCTCGGCGAGCTCATCGACGATCTTCTGACGCTCCAGCGCCGCGAGGCGGCGCAGCTGCATGGCCAGGATCGCATCGGACTGGATTTCATCGACGTCGAGAAGCGACATCAGACCGCTGCGGGCCTCATCCACGGTGGGTGAGCGACGGATCAGGGCGATGACCTCGTCGAGCATGTCCAGGGCCTTGACCAGACCGCGGAGGATATGGGCGCGCTTCTCGGCCTCATCCAGGCGGTACTGGGTGCGTCGGATGATGACGTCGATCTGGTGGGCGGCGTAGTGGCGCAGCATCTGGTCCAGGCGCAGGGTGCGCGGCACCCCGTCAACGATGGAGAGCATGTTGGCACCGAAGTTGGTCTGCAGCTGGGAGTGCTTGTAGAGGTTGTTGAGCACCACGCGCGGCACAGCGTCACGCTTGAGGGTGACCACGATGCGCATGCCGACACGGTCGGAGGACTCGTCCTCGATCTTGGAGATGCCGGCTAGCTTGCCGTTGGTGACCTGCTCCGCGATATTGGCGATGAGGTTATCCGGGTTGACCTGGTAGGGCAGCTCGGTGATGACGATGATCTGGCGGCTGCCCTGCTCCTCGATGGAGGTGACACCGCGCATGCGGATGGAACCGCGGCCGGTGGTGTAGGCATCGCGGATGCCCTGGTCACCGACGATCAGGCCGGCGGTCGGGAAGTCGGGGCCCTTGACGAAGCTCATGCAGGCTTCGAGGGTTTCCTTCTCCTCGGCGTTGGGGTTGTCCAGCAACCAGAAGATGGCGGCCGCCAGTTCGCGCAGGTTATGCGGCGGAATATTGGTGGCCATACCGACGGCGATACCGCTGGAACCATTCATCAGCAGGTTAGGCACGCGGGAGGGCAGGACATCCGGCTCGAGGGTCTTGCCGTCGTAGTTCGGGGAGAAGTCGACGGCGTTCTCGCGGATGTCGCGGACCATCTCCATGGCGATCGGGGTGAGCTTGCACTCCGTGTAACGCATGGCGGCGGGGCCGTCATTACCACGGGAACCGAAGTTACCCTGGCCCTCGATCAGCGGGTAACGCATGTTCCAGGGCTGTGCCAGACGCACCAGGGTGTCATAGATGGCGGCATCGCCGTGGGGGTGGAACTGACCCATGGTGTCGGCCACGGGGCGGGAGCTCTTGACGAAGCTGCGTTCCGGGCGGTAACCGGAGTCGTACATCGCGTAGATGATGCGGCGGTGCACCGGCTTCATGCCGTCCCGGACCTCCGGCAGGGCACGACCCACAATCACCGACATCGCATAGTCGATGTAGCTGGTCTGCATCTCCTCATTGATGTCAATGGGGAAGATGCGGTCGAAATCCTGGCCGGAGCCACCTTCGTTGTTGTCGTCGCTCATGGTCACCTTTTCTGAAAGTTGGAGCAGGTATATCTCTCCCCCATGGTACTCCCCCGCCTCAAAAACGGCCCCTGCAGCCCCGTAGAGGGATCTAAAGGAAATTTTTGATACCAGAGTGATACCATTTATCCATGGCCATGACTTTGAGACTGACTCCGGAACAGGACCGCGCCCTGAGCCTTCTCGCCCAGGCTCAGGGCAGCAGCAAACAGGAGGCCGCCATCCGGGCCATCCTCACCACCGCCACCCGCACGCTTGCCGACGCCGAGGTCGAGGATCTGGCCACCCAGCTCCTGCCCGAGTACGCCGCCGCCCAACGCCGCATCCGCACCTCCCGGGCCCTGTTTCAGGGCCGGGAAGAGCGGTGAATCCCCGGCTGCGCGGTTTCAGCACCACCCAGCTGCTCGGGGTGGCGGATAAGGTCGCCGCAGAATTTGGCACCCAGGTCATCGACCTCGCAGCCCTGGCCGCCGCCGCGGCCACCACCACCGCCGAGATCTCCGGGGTGCGCATCCACGGCAACCTCAGCGAGGCCAGTGAAAGCCTGCGACGGAGCATTCTGCGTCTGGCACCGCTGAGTTCCCACAACACTGAATTGGCGGATGTGTCCTGTCTGATCCTCAGGGAACTAAATCTTGCCGATTAGGCAGGAAGTTCCGAGGGAGTTGGGGGAATGTAGGAGAAACCGGGCCTTTTACATGCATTTCCCTTGGCTGACCCTCCCTTCATTGTGTAACATTTGAGGTTGTTGTGACTGCAGTGAATTAAGTGAGATTGGTTCCTGCGGTGGAAGAGTCACAACCAGACAACCCCATTGTTGAAAACACCTTCTTAGACGGTGTCCCCGACAGTGGGGTTCCTGTTTCAGGGAGCATCCCCGGGGGCGAAAGCGAGCTCAGTACCCGGGCCGTGGCGCTCCACTAGACTGAGAACGGAACCTGGGGTGGGATTCTCCCGCCCCGAGGATTTTTGTGTTTCAAGCTCTGGTGTCCCACCTGATCCGAAAGGCCCACCCATGACTAACCTCTCCTCCGCCCTCACCGGTGCCAACCGCGAAGCCGTGGTCAGGGACCTGACTGATTTCGCCGAGCGCACCATCAGTGAGCAGTCCGGCGTGACCGGCATCGCAGTCAAGGGTGCCTATGCCGGCGTGCAGAAGGTCCGCCCCGACGTTCTCACCACTGCTCTCGACCGCTTCCTGCCGGACCTGGCGGAAGCCCTGCAGCCCCATTGGGATGACTACACCACGGCCGGTGGCGGCCAGGCTGGCACTGCCGGCACCTTCGGGGTCTTCCTGGAGAACCGCCGCGAGGATGTCGCAGATTCCCTGTTGAAGTCTGCGGACCGCAGCGCTGACAAGATCGAAAACGCCACTCTCGTCAAGGCCTACCGCGCCATCCGCGGCCGCGGCGAGAAGATCGTCGCCAAGAACGTCGGCGGCTTGGGCACGGTCGTCGAGAAGCACGCCGTCGCTTAAAGCGGTGGGTTGCATGAACGCGCCATGACCGGGAAGTTGCCGAATCCCTTTCCGGTTCAGCGGCGAAATATGGGGTTTCAGCGCGCTCCGAAGCCCCGCCCCCGAAAGTAGATCATTCTGTCTATATAGGAGTGGGAAATACCTCCATTCCGGATGAAGCCAGGCCCAGACCGCCCCCTGGGAGACTTTTAATTCATCCCCCATAATCCCAGCACAGCGATATTTTATCGGCCCGGCCTGGCTTTTTATTCCAGTCGCTCGCCGGGTCAATAAACCCTTCCGCCATCTCTTCCAATAAATAGACCCATCGGTCTAGGCTTTTCCTCATGGCCTCCCCCCCCTCTTGCCGCGCAACACACTAGCAACACCCTCCACTTCACCCTGCCCGGGTTGCCCGTGGCCAGGGTGCTGCACCAGATCCGCACCCTTCCGGAAGCCACCCGTCCCCTCATCCGCGACACCCTCGGGCACTCCCAACCGAGCATCACCCGACATGTCAGTGCCCTGATGGAGGCAGGTCTGGTGGAACAGACCAATCCCGGCAAGGAAACGGCCCAGGCCGGCCGTCCCCGGGCGGTTCTGCGCCTGGACGGCCGCCACCTGGTGTTCTGGGGCGTGCACGTGGGAGTCCGCAGTACCGTGCTGGTGATCAGCGATGGAGCTGGCAGGGTGATCCGGGAACGCACCATCGCACTGCCGGTGCCGGAGATACCTGCCGCCCAGGCCCTGAGCACGGCTGCCCGGGAACTTGTGCGTCTGGGGCAGGGGCTGCCCTCACCTACCAGGGGTCGGCGCCGCCTTCTCCACCCATATCAACCAGAATGGCTGCATCTCCTCCCCGAACTACCGCTGGGAGGATATTCCCGCCGCAGCGATACTCTCCGCGGAACTGGGCCATCCCGTGGAGGTGGCCACGGGCGTCACCGCCATGGCCGCCATCGAACTGCTCTCCCGTCCCCTGGGGGAAAGTGATGTCGCCATATCAGGCTCCACCCTCTACTTCTACGCCCGTGAGGTGGTGGCCCATGCCTGGATGTTTCACGGTGCGGTGCACCGCCCCCATCAGGGTCGGGATCCACGTCCTTTCCGCCATATCGCCATTTCAGGTGAGTTCCTGAATATCAGTCTCGACCTGCCCGGACATATCCATCCCCTGAGTAATACAGGTGTACTACATGCGGCCCGGGCCCGCGGTGTGGAGGCAGTCGACTTCGGACACCTGGTCCACCAGGCGGCCCAACTCCCCCTGGCCAGGGAAATCTTCGATGCCAGGGCCCGCTTACTCGTTGAGCTGATTCGGCTGGCGGTGGATGTGGTGGGCCCCGATTCCCTGGTCTTTGCCGGCGAGGCCTTCACCCTGGATCCGCAGGAACTGCAGCTGATCATAGCCATGCTGCGGGAGCATCAGGGCGGTCCGGGGGATTTCCGGATCCAGCGCGCGGGCAGGAACATCCTCCGGAATGCAGCCCGCCAGGTCGCGCTGTATCGCCTCTGGCAGGACCCCCTGGCCACCCTGTCTTCCTCACCCAAAGGTCATGGGAGGCCCTGACAGAACTCCCCGAAACGGTCCGCCACAATCTGCGGCTGCCTGGCCCATCGGTTGTGCCCCAGATCCCCGGCCAACTCCTCAACCTCCAGTGCCGCGGCCGGCAGGTGTTGTGCCAACGCCACAGCTGAATCCCGGGGGCAATCCAGATCATTGCCGAAGTAGCACAGTTGTACCGGAAGGGTCACCAGCCTCAGCGCCAAGGGATAGTCCTGATCAGCACCGGTTAGTCCCGCAAAGGTGTTCTCCCGCGCCAGCCGACACCACTCCCTCATATGCGTGCCGGACTGCCGACCATAACCCACCGGATCCCACCCGAACACCTTGCCCGGCCAGAAACCCAGGGCTCCGCCGATCCTGCCGAGGAAAATGGTGCCCAGCCGGAGCCGACGCCGCATCGGGGTGGGAAAGCTCCGCAGATAAGGGGAACCGCTACCCACCCCGAACATGCCCCGAACATTGAGTTCCTGTGATTCCGGCCGGGACAAAAAGAGCGCCCCGATCTGCCCACCCATGGAATGGGCCAGCAATACGGTGGGATGATCCGCCGGCAATCCGAGGTGGGTCTTGGCCACCCGAATGCTCTCCGGATAATCCACTGCGGCCAGATCATGATAGCCCCAGGCCAGGTCACGGCTGGCCCGGGCAGTGCTGGCACCCTGGCCACGGAGTTCCCCGATGGCGACCGGGTATCCCCGTGCCGCCAGCTCCTCCGCAATGGGGCGGTAGTAACGAGCCCCCATTCCGAAACCCGGCCAGACCATCACCAGGGGTTGCGTTGCCTCTGAACCCGGAACGGGTAGCCAGAGGTCTATCGGGCTGGACGCTCCTCCAGGTAGTGTCACCGGCACCTGGAAATTCCTGTCATTCATCAGTTTTCGGCCTCATCTTCCACCACGGGGTCACTGTGTCACAGGATATCCATCATGATCTCCGGAAAGCAGAAACCCGGGCCCCCGACGAAAGAAACGACGGGGTCCCGGGAAGCCTGGCAACACGGTGCCGCAACCAGTACTGGTTCAGCTGTGCCAGAAGCCTAGATATCCAGGAAACGGACATCCTTGGCCTTGCGGGTGATGAAGCTGCGGCGCGCCGCGACATCATCGCCCATGAGGACCGAGAAGAGCTCATCGGCACGCTGTGCGTCGACCAGATCCACGCGACGCAGAATGCGGGTGCTGGGATCCAGGGTGGTTTCCCAGAGCTCGCTGGCGTTCATCTCACCAAGGCCCTTATAACGCTGGATTCCATCATCGGTGTTGATCCTCCAGCCATTCTCCAGGCCCTCCTTGAGCAGCTGATCACGCTCAGCATCAGAGTAGGCGAAGCCCGGATCCCGCTTGGACCACTTCAGCTTGTACAGCGGCGGGTTGGCCAGGTAAACATGCCCCTCGTCGATGAGATCCGGCATGAACCGGAAGAGCAGGGTCAGCAGCAGGGTGGCGATGTGCTGGCCGTCGACATCGGCGTCGGCCATCAGCACGATCTTGTGGTAGCGCAGCTTCTTGAGGTCGAACTCATCGTAGATACCGGTGCCCAGGGCCGTGATGATGGCCTGGACCTCGGCATTCTTCAGGGCCTTGTCGAGACGGACCTTCTCCACGTTGAGGATCTTGCCGCGCAGCGGCAGGATCGCCTGGTACATGGAGTCACGGCCGCCCTTGGCGGAGCCACCTGCGGAGTCACCCTCCACGATGTAAAGCTCGGACTTGCCCGGATCCTTGGAACGGCAGTCGGCGAGCTTGCCAGGCAACCCGCCCATGTCCGTGGCCGACTTGCGTCGCACCAGGTCACGGGCCTTGCGTGCGGCGAGACGTGCCTGTGAGGAGGACACGGCCTTGGAGATGATGGCCTTGGCCTCAGCGGGGTTGGCCTCCAGCCAGTGACCGACATGCTCATAGATCGACTTCTGCACGAAGGAACGGATCTCGGTGTTGCCCAGCTTGGTCTTGGTCTGACCCTCGAACTGCGGGTCACCGACCCGGACCGAGATCACCGCGGAAAGACCCTCACGGCAGTCATCACCGGTGAGGTTGGTGTCCTTCTCTTTGAGCAGCTTGTGGTCACGGGCGTACTTGTTCATCAGGGAGGTCAGAGCCGCACGGAAACCCTCCTCGTGGGTACCTCCCTCGATGGTGTTGATGGTGTTGGCGAAGGTGTGGACCGACTCCTTGTAGCCGCTGTTCCACTGCATCGCGACCTCAACCTCATGATCCTCACCCTTGGTGTCCAGGGAGACGATGGAGGGGTGGATGACCGACTTGGTCTTGTTGAGGTGGTTGACGTAGTCCTCAAGACCATTCGGGTAGTGGTAGACGACCTTCTTCTCGCGCTTCTTCGGCGCCTTGGGAGCCTCAACCGCAGGTGCCTCAGCAACCTCGGTGTCCTCGACATCATCGAAGGAGGGGTTGGCGATGTCCTCGGCGGTGTCGCCCTCTTCGGCGATCGCCTCGAGCTCGAGCTCCTCATCGGTGACGCGCTCATCCTTGACGGTGATGGTCAGGCCCTTGTTGAGGAAGGCCATCTCCTGGAGGCGGCGGGAGATCGTGTCGAAATCGAATCTCACGGTCTCAAAGATCTCTTCATCCGGCCAGAAGCGGATGGTGGTGCCGGTGCCGCGGGCATTGCCACCCTGCACCAGCTCCTCCGGGACGGAAGCATTGAAGTTCTGGATCCAGTGCTTGCCATCCCGCTTGATATCCGCCTCGACCCTGGTGGACAGGGCGTTGACGACGGAGATACCCACACCGTGGAGACCGCCGGAGACAGCGTAGGAATCGGAGTCAAACTTGCCGCCGGCGTGCAGCTGGGTCATCACGACCTGGACGGTGGGGATGCCGGAAGGGTGCATCTCGACGGGGATGCCACGGCCGTCATCGACGACCTGGAGCCCGCCGTCTGCCATCAGGGTGACATCCACCTTGGAGGCATGGCCAGCCATCGCTTCATCAACAGAGTTGTCGACGACCTCCCACACCAGGTGGTGGAGGCCGCGCGCACTGGTCGAACCGATGTACATGCCCGGGCGCTTACGCACCGCCTCGAGGCCCTCAAGGACCGTGATGGATGAGGCATCATAATTATGTTCAGTGGTAGCCACGTGGAACGAGCACTCCTCGCTAAATTCGTGTACAGACTGTTTCATTCTACACGCTTAGTGGCCCCCTACCTACCCGGATGCCAAACCCGCCACAATCGCACTGAGGTACCGAAAACTGAAAATCCCCAGCTCACCTAACGCCATACCTAGCGAAATCTCATAAAAAAATATGAAACATTCCGGCACTCCGCCCTGATTAGCACGTTTGTACTGATCAGGGCCCTCTAGCCCCAGGTGTCCCGGGGTCCCCGGCCCTTCACATGAAGTGGCCCCTTGCGCCAGTTCGGTGCCTTCGGGCCGAAAATCTTCAGCTCTGAAATCACATCCGGCCCAACTTTCGCGGCAATGGCCTGGAGGATCTGACGCTGCATCATCCGCAGATTCGTCGCCCAGGCGGTCGAATCACAGGTTATGAACAGTGCCTTATCCTTCAGCATCTCCACCTTGGTGTGCTGCGCGATCTTCTCACCGACCAGTTCCGGCCAATGGGACTGCACCCAACCGCCGGCCAGTTCCCGGCGCCAACCGCGCCGCACGATCTCACTGCCCAGTACGGTGCCGAAATTATCCAGGTTCGGACGTTTGGGCAGTCGGCGTCCATCCGGCCCGGTGGGCCGCCCCCGAGGTGAGCGCTTGACCACCTCCGGTTCTCCAGACGCGGTACTTTTCCCGGCGGCGGAAAGCCCGGGAACCCCGGGCACCATGCCGCGGTCCACCTGTTTCTGGCGGGGAAGCTGATTCCGGCCCTGTTTGGAAAGGTCGGGGGCCTTGCCGGAACGTTGTTTGGCGGCGGCACGTAGCTGAGCGAAGGCCGCACCCACGGAGTCCCCGGGGGTCTCGGGGGATTGTTCAGGTTTTTTGGGATTCTCCATCGTCACCCTCATCAACCTCCAACTCCGAGAATCTGCCGGTTTCCGTGTTTTTCATGGTGATCCGGTGGCGGTGCACCACACCCTCAAGGTTAGCGGGAAGATCGCCGTCGACCGCAGCGGTGATCAGTATCTGTTCGGCATCGGTGGCGATCGCCACCAGCTGTTCCCGGCGTTTGCGGTCCAGTTCGGCGAAGACATCATCCAGGATCAGAATCGGGTCGGTGCCGTCGGTGCGGAGCAACGCGAATTCCGCCAGCCGGAGAGCGAGGGCGAAGGACCAGGATTCGCCATGGCTGGCAAACCCCTTGGCAGGCTGATCACCGAGGATCAGATCGAGGTCATCTCGGTGGGGGCCGATCAGGGACATGCCGCGTTCGATCTCGCGCTGTCTTTTCTTACCCAGTTCAGCCAGCATCGCCGCCTCGATGATCTGCGGATCCAGTTCATCGGTCGGGTCACCGACCAGCTCTCGGAGGGTGTCATCCACGGTGCTGCGGTAGCTCAGGCGGGCGGGGCGGGATTCCGGTGCCAGACCGGTGTAGGCCTCCTCAAGATGCCGGGACAGCTCCACCAGCAGCTGCTTGCGGGCGGCGATGACCTGGGATCCGAAACCCGCCAATTGGATGTCCCAGATGTCCAGGGTGGACAGGGCGCTGGCACCCTCATCATTGTGGTATCCGCGGCGCAGCGCCAGGGTGGCTGATTTTAGCAGGGCGTTGCGTTGTTTGAGTACCCGGTCGAAGTCTGCCTTGACCCCGGCCAGACGGGGGGTGCGGGTGGCGATGATGTCGTCGAGGTAGCGACGTCTTTCCGCTGGTTCCCCGCGGACCAGAGACAGATCCTCCGGGGCGAAGAGCACCGTCTTGACCACCCCGAGCAGTTCCCGGGGTGAGCTCAGGCGGGTGCGGTTGAGCTGGGCCTGATTTGCCGCATGAGCCTTGATCAGCAGGTGGGTGTTCAGCTCCCGACCCTGGTTGACCGCGATCGTCGAGACGCGGGCGTTGGTTGCGCCGGCACGCACCAGCGGGGCGTCGTGGCTGACGCGATGTGAGGAAAGGTGCGCGGTGTAGCCGATGGCTTCGACGATATTGGTTTTGCCGAAACCATTGCGTCCGACAAAAACCGTGACCCCGGGTTCCAGGTCGAGGTTGAGTTCGGGCCAGGAGCGGAAATCACGGAGCTGTAATTGCCGGATATGCACTAAAACTCACCTGTCCACACACTTCGCTGACCTTGGAAAACACAATTCCTTCCCCCCTGGGGAGATATCCCGCAGGGGGAAGGGCCGAGGTTTAGCCCGGCAGCCGCACCGGCATGAGCAGGTAGGTGAAATTGGTCTCCGGGGTGGGGAAACTGCCGTCAGCTTCGGGTTCCGGCATGCCATTTTCCTTGAAAACGTCCGGTTCCGGCAGCAGGATCGCAGAGCGGGAGGGCTCAGTGAAGCCGAAGACGACCTTCTCGGTGGGGACAACTGCCAGGCCGTCCTTGAGGTAGCCGGGGTTGAAGGCGATGATCAGTTCTTCGCGACCGACGAAATCACATTCGATGGTTTCCTCGGCGTGCCCGGAATCGGTGCCGCCGGCGGAGAGGATGACCTGACCCGGAGCGAACTGCATCCGGATCTGGGCGTTGCGCTCCGTGACCAGACTGACACGGCGGATGGCCTCCTGCAGCGGGGCGATTGGGATGCAGGCCATGGAGGTGTGGACCTTGGGCAGGAGAGGGTGAATGTTCGGGAAGTCAGCATCGAGCATGCGGGTGGTGGTCTCCCGGTTTTCGGTGTGGACGCCGAAGAGTCCCTCCCGGCCGATCTGTTCGCCGGTGCCCACAGCGATCTCCACCGGCTGGGCCTGGTGTTGGTCGAGGGTGCGGGCGTTTTCCAGCAGGGTCTTCGCCGGCAGCAGCAGTCGGGCCTGGATATCCGGGTCGACGGGGTTCCATTCGAAGGTCCGCAGGGCCAGTCGGAAACGGTCGGTGGCGGCCATCTGGACCTGGTTGCCGTTGATCTCGACATTGACGCCGGTCAGCATGGGAAGGGTGTCATCCCGGCCGGCGGCGGTGGCCACCTGGGTGATGGCTTCGGTGAAGAGCTGGGGGTTGATGGTGCCGGTGGTCTCCGGAAGTTCCGGGAGCTGAGGGTAATCATCCAGCGGAATCAGGGGCAGCTCGAAGCGGGAGGAACCACAGGTCAGCAGGACTTTAGAGCCCTCAACCTTCAGCTCGACCGGCTTATTGGGCAGGGTGTTGGTGATTTCTGCGATGAGCTTGCCGGCAACGGCAATCCGGCCGGGTTCGATGACCTCGGCGGAGAGGCGGACCTTGGTGGACACCTCGTAGTCGAAGCCTGCGAGTTCGAGGCCGTTGTCATCGGCGGTGATCAGCATGGCGCGCAGCACCGGCTGGGTCACCTTGCTCGGCAGGTTTCTTGCGACCCAGGCGACTGCGTTGGCCAGGTCATCCTTGGCTACCCGGAATGACACGGCTTGGGACTCCATGGCTGCTCGGCTCCTTGTGTGTTTCTGAAGGCGGAAAATCTTGAACGGAGAAATTCTTGTCATTCCGGGGCGTCCCGGAAGGGCAGGTGAATTACAGGTTTTGGCACGCACCGGAAAAGTGCGGGCCTTTGGGAATTACAAACTCACGGTACCCGTGATTGCTCAGGGCCCGAAACTTGTTATTCAAAGATTTGCTCCCGGAGCACTGCGTTTCCGGGACCTCATCACCAAGTTGTCCCCACTCCCTCTTTCTTCTTTAGTTATATCTAGTTAAAAGACAGTAACAACAGTAAGTCCTGTGCACTCTGTGGATGAAGGGCTGAATCACAAGCTAGTCGATGGAATCCGGGCTGTGCGCGGGGCTGTGGATAGCCTGTGGATAACTCGACTCAATTGTGGATAACTTTAAATCCCGGAAATCTATCCACAATCCTTCCACAGCTCTGAGCAGGGAGTGCACAGCTGGAGGGTGGTTGTGCACAGCTTTTTCGGGCTCGGGAAGCTCCTCCAAAAGTGATGAGGATCACATAATTACAATTGTGTAATTACACAGGTGTGAATAACTTTGTGGATAGTTTTTCTACGCGCCGCACGAAAACCCCCCTCCCCCACTAAAACTGCAGTTCAGCGCAGTGTGTCCGAGGCCGGAGCGGGGATAAGAGGGGCCAGAAATGGCAAAACCTGCGCCCCATCCCATGGGAGCGCAGGTTTTGTGTTTCCTGGGTGGAGCTTAGCCGCGGCTGCGGTTCTTGATCAGCTGGGTCAGGGACTGAATTTCATCGTAGGTGTCGCGCTTTTCCTTCATTTCCTTGCGGATCTTGCGGTCGGCGTACATGACGGTGGTGTGGTCCTTGCCGCCGAACTGGTCACCGATCTTAGGCAGCGACAAGTCCGTCAGCTCCCGGCAGAGGTACATCGCCAGTTGGCGGGCATGAGCCACCGCGCGGGTCTTGCCGGCGCCCCGGAGAGTGTCCAGGGTGATATCGAAGTAGTCGGCGGTGACCTCCATGATCGCCGCTGCGGTGATCTCCACATCGGCATCCTCCGGGAGAATGTCACGCAGCGCAATCTCCGCCATCTTCATGTCAATCGGCTGATTGATCAGGGAAGAGTAGGCCGAGACACGGATCAACGCACCTTCAAGCTCGCGGATGGAGGACTCGAAACGGGAAGCAATCATCTCCAGCACGTCACGGTCCACGAGAGTGCCGTCCGCCTGTGCCTTCTTCATCAGAATGGCAATTCGGGTCTCCAGATCCGGGGGCTGGATATCAGTGATCAATCCACCCTCGAAACGGGTCCGCAGACGATCCTCGAGGGTGGTCAGCTGCTTCGGCGGACGGTCCGAGGAGAGGATGATCTGCTTATCCGCCTGATGCAGGGCGTTGAAGGTGTGGAAGAACTCTTCCTGGGTGCCTTCCTTGCCCTCGAGGAACTGGATGTCATCAACCATCAGGATGTCCAGGTTGCGGTAGCGCCGCTTGAAGGATTCCTGGCGGTCATCACGGACCGAGTTGATGTAGTCGTTGGTGAATTCCTCACTCGAGACATACTTGATCCGCAGGCCCGGCTGCAGCACATGGGCGTAGTTACCGGCCGCATGCAGCAGATGGGTTTTTCCCAGTCCCGAACCACCCCAGATGAACAGCGGGTTATAGGCTTTCGCCGGATTCTCCGCCACTGCGACGGCCGCACCATTGGCGAAGCGGTTGGAGGAGCCGATCACGAAGGACTCGAAGGTGTACTTCGGGTTCAGCGAACGTTCCTTGTTCGGGTTGTGTGCGGGTTTTTCCCGCGGCAGGCGACGATCAAAGTTGGGACTCTGCTGCTGCCGGCCGGAGCCGGCGTCAAACTGCTGAGCCGGGGCGTGGCTGGGACTCCAGCCGCCACCGGAGAACTCCTGGTTGCCGGAAAAGTCCTGGTTCGCACCGTAGTTATTGAAATTCGGGTCCCGGAAATTCTGATTCCGGAAATTCGGGTTCTGGTAAGCCGGATCCTGGAACTGCTGTTCCTGGTAGTTATGGTCCGGATACCCCTGCGGGGGGAACTGCTGTCCCCTCCCAGACTGATGGGGTTGCTGATTCTGGTGCTGCGGCGGCTGATTGGCCACCGTCTGCTGCGGCCCACCCTGGTTCGGCTGTTGCTCCGGGGTGATGTTTTCTTCCCAGAATGTGCCGGGGGCGCGGGGAATCTCCTTGGAGGCCTCTTCCGCCGCCAGGGCGTGGGGCTCGACACTGACTGCCAGGCTGCAGGGGTGACCCATCTGCTTGGACAGCACCTTGGAGATGTATTCGCCGAGATCATTTTCCACGACCTGCTTGGCCATGGTGTGCGGGGTCGCCAAAACGGCATAACCCTGGACGAGGACAATCGGCCGCGCCAGCTTCAGATAGGCCTTCTGCTGGTGGGTCAAGGTCGGGATCTCTGAGTCCGGACGCTCTGACTCATGCAGGAGTTCTGCGACCACCTGTTGCCATGTTTCGGCGAGAGAAGATGGGTTCTCCGTCAC